>JAAYBZ010000025.1 GCA_012744445.1 Myxococcales bacterium
CCGAGGAAGACGGGCGGCGAGACGGGGCGCGCCATGGCCCAGACCACCGGGACGCCGCCCAGCGTGAGCCCGATGAAGAGGCTGTACATCATGTAGCGGTGCTCGACGACGGCCGCGTGGACGAGCCCGGCGAAGAGCAGGATCGACGCGAGCGCCGCGACGATCGTCACGGCGAGGACCGCCACGGCGGTGCGCGAGAAGCGCAGCGCGCTGATCTCCGCGATCGAGCGCATCACGTAGGGGTAGATGCCGGACGCGAGGAGCATCGTCCCGCCGCTGATGCCGGGGACGAGGTTGGCGAGGCCCATGAGGGTCCCGCCCAGGATCGCCCGCACCATGAGGAGCGGGGCGCGGCCGTAGCCGTAGACTTCGCCCGGCTTCTCTGCTTGCTCGGTGGGCTCGATCGAGTCGGATGCCATGGCGGCGTTGTACCCCGCCGCGCGAACGCCGCCTAGAGGACGCAGGTCTCAGGCGGGCTCCTCGCCGACACCCGCCAGCGGCACGTCGCCGTAGGCGGCCTCGATGGCCTCGCCGTAGCGGGCAAGGACCGCCGCGCGCCGCACCTTCATGGTGGGCGTGAGCATCTGGTTCTCGGTCGTGAAGTCCTCGATGCCGAGGATCACGCGGCGCACGCGCTCGTAGCGCTTGAACGTGGCGCCGTGCGCGTCGACCTCGCGATCGAAGAGCGCCTTGACCTCGGGGTGCTGGATCAGGGCCTCCCGATCCTTCGGCAGCCCGCGCCGCTCGGCCCACGAGGCGAGCACCTCGAAGTTGGGCACGATCACGGCGACGTTGTAGGGCTTGTTGGCGCCGTAGATCATGCAGCTCGAGATGTAGGGGCTGAGCTTGAGCTTCTCCTCGAGCGGCGTGGGGACGACGTACTTGCCGTTCTCGAGCTTGTACTGCTCCTTGAGGCGCCCGGTGAGGTGGAGGAACCCCTGGCCGTCGAAGTAGCCGGTGTCGCCGGTGCGCACGCCGCGCCTGCCGTTCTTCTCGACGAAGATGGCCGCGTTCTCCTCGGGGCGGTCGTGGTAGCCCTTCATCACGCCGTGCCCGTAGACGACGATCTCGCCGTACTTGGGGTCGTCGGTCGCGGAGGTGTCGATCTCGACCTGCACGCCCGGGATGGGCTTGCCCACCGAGCCGAGCTTGCGCGAGCCCGGGAAGTTGGTGGTGACGATGGGCGAGGTCTCGGTGAGGCCGTAGCCCTCGTAGACCATGATGCCGAGCGAGTCGATGAACTCGGCCACCTCGAGCGGGAGCGCCGCGCCGCCGCTGAAGGCGAACTTGAGCCGCCCGCCGAATTTGTCGCGCACCTTCTGGAAGACGACACGCTCGTAGACCTGGTCGAGCAGGTCCACCACGCCGCTCGACTGCCGCGCGTAGGCGAGCGCCTTCTTCTTCTCGACGTTCTTGATGGCCGCGTCGAAGAGCTTGGCCTTGAGGCCGCCCTCCTCCTCTACGGCGCGGAGCACCGACTCGCGGAAGCGCGAAAAGATGAGCGGCACGCCGATGAGCAGCGTGGGCTTCACCTCGGCGAGGTCGCGCTCCACCGTCTCGAACGACTCGGCGAGGCCGATGGAGGCCCCGAGCGAGACCATCGCGTGGAGCTCGGCCGTCTGCCCGAAGACGTGCGACCACGGGAGGAGCGAGAGCGAGCGGTCCTCGGCCCGCATCGGGAAGATGCGGTGGAGGGCGCTCACGTTGCTCGCGATGTTCAGGTGGCTGAGCATCACGCCCTTGGGTCGCCCGGTGGTGCCCGAGGTGTAGATGAAGGCGGCCGTGTCCTCGGGATCGGGGCGGACGAGCTCGTGCGGCTTGGACGCGCCGCGATCGCAGAGCACCGCGTAGTCGAGGGTTCCCTCGTCGACGGGCCCGTCGAACTGGATTACGTGCTCGAGCACGGGCGGCTCGCCTTCGCTCTCGAAGAGGCCGCGCTTGACGTGCTCGTTGGCGATGAAGAGGACCTTGGCGCCCGAGTCGCGGAGGATGTAGCGCTGCTCCTCGGCGGGCTGGAGCTCGTACATCGACACGAAGGCGGCGCCGAGGCCGTAGGTGGCGTACGCGGCGGCGGCCCACTCCGGCCGGTTGTTCGAGATGATGGCGACACGATCACCGGGGCCGACGCCGAGCTGCGCGAGCCCGCTCCGTACCCGGTCGACCTCGCGCACGAAGTCACCGTAGGTGGAGAAGCGATAGGTGCCGCGCTCTCGCGTCCCGAAGAGCGGCCGGTCCGAGTGCTCCCGCACGCTCGAGAGGAAGATGTCGACGAGCGTCTCGAACTTGGGCCTGAAGGTCGTCATCTCGGGGGAAGACATAGCAGCCGCGCCCACCCCGGGCGACCCCTGGACCGGGGGGTGGCCGCGGCTTCAACCTCCACGCTTTGCGTGCTACGCCTCGGCTCCGCAAAAGGACCTCCTTCGAGCACCGGGACCATCGAATGAGCTTCACGATCGAAGACGCCGCCGAGCGCTACCTCATCCGCGGCTGGGGCGAGCCGTACTTCCGCATCAACGAGCGAGGACACGTCGAGGTGCGCCCCGACAGCCGCTCCGATCGCACGGTCGACCTCTACGAGCTCACGCGCGAGCTCGAGGCGAGGGGCCTCGATCTGCCGCTCCTCATCCGATTCCCGAACATCCTCGAGGACCGGATCCGACTCATCAACGAGTGTTTCCGGAAGGCCATCAAGGAGTACCAGTACGGCGGCTCCTATCGGGGCGTCTTCCCCATCAAGGTCAACCAGCAACGCCACATCATCGAGGACATCGTCGAGTTCGGGCGCGACTACCGCTACGGCCTCGAGGCGGGCTCCAAGCCCGAGCTCCTCATCGCGCTCGCGGCGATGCACCACGAGGACGGGTTCATCGTCTGCAACGGCTACAAGGACCTCACGTACATGGAAACGGCGCTCGTCGCGACGCGCTTCGACAACGAGGTCATCGTCGTGCTCGAGCGCATCGAGGAGCTCGGCCTGATGCTCAAGGCGTCGGAGAAGCTCGGCATCCGGCCGTCGCTCGGCGTGCGCGCCAAGCTCTCGCAGCGCGGCATGGGCCAGTGGGCCGACTCCGCCGGTGATCGCGCCAAGTTCGGCCTCACCACCGCCGAGATCGTGCACGTCGTCGACGAGCTCCAGAGCCGCGAGATGCTCGACTGCCTCAAGCTCCTCCACTTCCACATGGGGAGCCAGGTCTCGAGCATCATCCCCATCAAGAACGCGATGCGCGAGGCGAGCCAGCTCTACGTCGAGCTCGCGAAGATGGGCTGCGCCATGGGCTACCTCGACGTCGGCGGCGGCCTCGCGGTCGACTACGACGGCTCCAAGACCGACTTCCGCGTCAGCATGAACTACGGCGTGCAGGAGTACGCCTACGACGTGATCTCGGCGATCGGCGACGCCTGCGAGAAGGCCGGCATCGCGGCGCCCACCGTGGTCAGCGAGTCGGGCCGCGCCATCGCGAGCTACCAGAGCGTGCTGGTCTTCGACGTCCTTGGCGTCGACCGCACCGGCTTCGGCGAGCCCAAGCCCGTCGAGGAGGACGAGCACGACATCCTCAAGGGCCTCTACGAAACCTGGAAGGGCGTCCAGCGCAAGAACGTCCAGGAGGCGTTCCACGACGCGCAGCAGGGGCTCGAGGAGGCGCGGAGCCTCTTCAAGTTCGGCTATCTCTCGCTGCGCCAGCTCGCGCGCGCCGAGCGCCTCTACTGGCACTGCCTCGAGAAGATCCACGAGGTGGCCAAGCGCCTCGACCACGTCCCCGAGGAGCTCCAGCGCCTCGGGGAGCTCCTCGGTTCCATCTACTACTGCAATTTCTCGCTCTTCCAGTCGGCGCCCGACATCTGGGCGATGGATCAGCTCTTCCCGTTCATGCCGATCCACCGTCTCGACGAGGAGCCCACGGTAAAGGCCCGTCTCGCCGACCTCACCTGCGACAGCGACGGCATGGTGGAGACCTTCATCGACGTCGAAGAGGTGGGCACGAGCCTCGACGTGCACCCGGTGCGCGAGGGCGAGCCCTACATCCTCGGCATGTTCCTCGGCGGCGCGTACCAGGAGATCCTCGGCGACCTGCACAACCTCTTCGGCGACACCAACGTCGTGCACGTGCGGCTCGAGGACTACGGCTACAGCGTGAGCAACGTCATCAAGGGCGACTCCATCTACGAAGTGCTCCGCTACTTGCAGTACGATCCCGAGGACATGATCGAACGCGTCCGCAAGCAGGCCGAGCGCGCGCTCTCCGCCAAGCGCATGACGGTGAGCCAGCTCCGCGCCTTCATGGAGCACTACGAAGAGGCGCTCCGCGGCTACACCTATCTCAAGGGGGATGGGTGACGCAGACCGGGCGGGGGGTGCTCGTCGTCACGCCCACGTACGACGAGCGCGAGAACCTCGAGGAGCTCGTCTCGGGCGTGCATCGCTTCTGCCCCGAGGCCGAGATCCTCGTGGTGGACGACGCCTCGCCCGACGGAACCGGGGCGCTCGCGGATGCGATCGCCGCGCGCGATCCCCGCGTCCACGTCCTCCACCGCCCCGGCAAGCTCGGCCTCGGAAGCGCCTATCTCGACGCCTTCCGCTGGGGCCTCGCCCGCGACTTCCAGGTGTTCGTGCAGATGGACACCGACGGAAGCCACGACCCGGGCTACCTCCCCGCGCTCCTCGAGGAGCTCGAGCATGGCGCCGATCTCGTCGTCGGCTCGCGCAACGTGCCGGGCGGCGCCGTGGAGGGCTGGGGCCTCGGCCGGCACCTCCTCAGCAAGGGCGGGAGCCTCTACTCGCGCCTCCTCCTCGGCCTCCCCGTCCGCGACCTCACGAGCGGCTTCAAGGCGTTCACGCGCGATACGCTCCTCGCCATCGATCTCGACGAGGTCCGCTCGGAGGGCTACGCGTTCCAGATCGAGCTCACCTACCGCGCCTTCCTCGCGGGCAAGCGCGTGGTCGAGCACCCGATCGTCTTCGTCGATCGCCGCGTCGGCCAGAGCAAGATGAGCCGCCGCATCGTCGCCGAGGCCGTCGTCATGGTGCCGGCGCTCCGTCTCCGCGCGGCGCGGCGGCGGCTCTGACGCGGCTCAGCAGCCGCAGCCCCACGTGCGCATCGCGAAGCGCGTGGCCTCGTACCCTCCCGGCGCGATGACGCCGTAGGCGTACGGGGCGATCCACCCCACGAAGGCGATGACTTCGCCGCGGCGCACGAGGTCCGGGGTGGACCAGGGGACCGAAGTCTCGGCCAGGGGAATCCGTTCGGCGCGGCCGCCGCGGAGCGGCTGACGGATCAGCACGGAGAACGCGGTGTAGTCGCCTCCGCAATCCCACGGGAGGTACGTGAGCACGTAGACGTGGTCGTCGTCGCCGAAGCGATAGGCCTCGGTGATCTCGGAGAGCTCGATCCAGGCCCGGCCGCGCTCGTGGTGCGCCTCGCGCTCGTACGAGGCCTGGTTCTCGAGGTAGCGGGGATCGTCGAGGACGAGGCGCTTCCAGTCGTCTGGGATCGAGTCGAGGTCGACGCGCTCGGCGAGCTCGGGCATCGGCTCGACCGTCGCCTTCGTGGCGAAGGCGGGCGCGCGGCAGGCGCCGAGCTCCTCGACCTCGACGACCACGGTCCGAACGCCGTGCGCCCAGATCGTCTCCGGCGAGAGCATCGAGGCGCGCTGATCGACGCACTCGAAGAGGTCCTCGCCCTCGACGCCGAGGGCGTCGCACTCGATCTCGGCGAGCACGCGCGCGTCGGCGAACGAAGCCAGCACCATCGGCTCGCTCGTCCGCGTCTCGCAGACGCGACCGGTGCGATCGAGGACCCGCACGTCGCGCCAAGCCCAGACGCGCTCCGCCGTGCGCGCCGGCGAGACGAGCTTCGCGAGCGCGACGGCGCCCTCCGGCCCCGAGGTCAGGCGCTCGAGGTCCCGGGGCGACTCGCCCTGCGCGAGCGCGGCGAGCGCCTCGTCCTCTTCACGATCGGGCGCGTCCTGCGAGCGGAGCACGAGGAAGGTCCGCCCACCGAGCTCGAAGATCGGCGCGAGCTCCCCCCCGAAGATCGAGCTCTCGCGCGCCTCCGCGGGCGTCGTGCGATCGGGGCGGAAGGCCTCTGCGAAGGCAATCGACGAGATCGAGGCGGCGAGGAGCGAGGCGAGGGCGATGCGTCGGAGCGGTTTCATGACCTCGGATGGAGCAATCCTGGTGCCAAGCCTAGAACCGCGTGAATTCAGCCCGTTACCGCCAGGGCGGCGCGCCGCGTGTGTCGCACGGGACGCACCCTCGGCGCCCCCCGGACACGATCAGCGGCGGACGCGCCCGAAGCGCCGCACGAGCTCGAGGGCGAGCTCGAAGGTGAGGTGCGAGCTCGTCGGCGTGTTGAGGAAGGTCGGCGCGATGAGGTCGGCGCCGAGCTCCCAGTCCTGCCCGAGGTCGAGGTTGAGCCCTGCGGAGAAGCGCGCGATCGGGCCGTTGTAGGGCAGGTAGCCCATCGCGAAGCGGATCGGGAGACGGAGCCGCTCGAGATCCGCGAGGTGCGCCTTGTACTCGAACTGGCCGAGCACCGGGAGGTTGTGCGCGCGCTGCCCGCCGCTCGGGAGGTTCGCGTAACCCGCGATCACGCTCAGCGCGAAGGTGTCGGAGACGCGGAGCTCGAGCCGCCCGCGGAGGTGGAAGACGGCGAAGCGATCGTCGCCCGTGCCGATCGCCGGCGCCGCGATGAGCGCGATCGCGCCGCGATGCGAGGGGCGGCGATCGTCGTCGCGCGCGAGCGTCGGGAGCGGCGCGACGGGCGGCGAGGGCGACGGGGCGAGCGCGCGCGCCGCGGCCTCGCGATCGAAGTCGGTGGCCGGCGGCACGCGCTCGTCGACGAGCGCGTCGATGGCGGGCCCCAGGTTCTTCGCGTCGGCGGCGACGCGCCCGGCGACGACAGGGCTCCCGTCGATCGAGACGACGACGATCTGCACGACGTAACGCCCCTGCTCCGCCCAGACCTGCGAGGAGACGACGCGCCCGACGCCCGCCACGCGCGCGGCGCGCTCGAGGGCGAGCGCCGAGGGCGCGGCCGGGAGCCCCGCGCGCGCCGCGACCTCGCGCGACGCATGACCATCGAAGACCGCGTAGCCGCGCGTGGCGAGCCGGGCGCGGAGCCGATCGACGACGAAGCGGGGCACGACGGGATCGACCCCGTAGCCGTAGGTGTCGAAGGCGACGAGCGGGAGGAGGCTCGGCCGCGGCGTGCCAAGCGCGGCCGACGACTCGAGCGGTCTCGACGCCTCCGGCGCCGGTGCCTCGGCGCTCGGCGCGGGCGCTTCGCCTTCGGCAGGAGCCTCGGCGTCGGCCCGGAGCGTGCCCGGCGCCATCGCGAGGATCACGACGAAGACGATCGCGAGCCGCACCTCGTCCCTCAGCCTCCGCGCCGCGAGAGCACGAAGAAATTCGAGAACACGCGCGTGACGCCGAGGTCGATGTACGCCTTGCCGAGGAGGAGCGTGGGGTTCTCCGGATCGACCTGGACGAGGAAGTCGCGGATGCGCGACTCGGGGTTCAAGCGGTGGTTCCGCCCCGAGCCGTAGTCGAGGAGGTAGGCGTTGGGGTAGTCGCCGTAGCGGCCGGGGGTGACGGGCACGACGTCGTAGAAGCCGTGCCGGGACTCGGGCCCGCCGCCGTCCTTGGGCACCCATGGCGCCGTGATGCCGGCGCGCGGCCGCTCGACGAAGAGGTTGTAGCCCACGAGCTTCCCCGCCTCGTCCTCGAAGAAGCCCTTGATGAACTTCTGGAAGCCGAGGACGCGGGTGAAGGCCGGCGTGTTGAAGCCGTCGAACTCGCGGCCCACGAGCTCCGCGCGCGCGGGGCGCGTCCCGCGCCGGAGGGCGTCCTCCAGCCGCTCGCGCGGGGAGGTGGCGAGTTCTTCGAAGGTGATGCCTGCGTACGGGTGATCCGCCATCGTCGTCGACCATACCCGCCCCGACCCATCTTCGTCGAGCGAGGGCCCCGTGGCGTGCAATTCCGTGGAAGACCTGCTATTTGGCGCGCCGCGTTATCCATGGCCCCCATCGATCTCGACGCATTTCTCGACTTCATCCGCGAGCGGACGGACGAGACCGTGATCGACGCGCTGAACGCCATGCCCCGCGGCGATCTCGCGCGGCTCTCCGCCGCCGTCCGAAACGCCCTCGAGGCCTGCCCCATCCCCATCGAGCGCGGCAAGCGCGCCGCCGTCGCCGAGCGCCGCGCCCGGCTCCGCCGCGCCGAGGCCCTCCTCGAGGCGCGCAAGGGCGACCCCACCCGCCTCATCGGCTTCGCCCGCGAGCGCTGGGTCGAAGGGGGCAAGCACCTCGAATACCTCCGCCTCATGGTGGCCTTCGGGCGCCGTGAGGCCGCGCTCGACCTCGCCTTCGCGCTCCTCGAGCGCGACTTCGACGAGGACCAGGAAGAGCTCGAGCGCTTCGTCGAGGAGGTCCTCGCCGTGCCCGAGGGCCACGCGGCGGCCCTCGAAGCCTACCTCCGCGAGCCCTCGGCCGAGGCCTTCGACGCCCTCCTCCGCTTCGCGCCGCCAGCCCTCGCCGAGCACCGCCTCCGCCACACGGTGCGCAAGCTCCTCGTCGCCGGCGCCGATCCGGTGCGCCTCCTCGAGGTGGCCGGCCCGCGCGCGCTCACCGAGGAGATGCAGGCGCGCATCGACGACGGCGAGATCCCCGCGGCCGAGCTGGCCCGCCTCCCCGAGCACCACCCGGACTTCGCGCCCGACTGGCTCGGCCTCGCCGCGCGCAGCGCCCTCGCCAAGGGCGATCAGCTCGGGACGATCCGCCACCTCCGCGGCGCGCTCCGGCACGCGGGTCACTCGGCCGAGCGCGCGCGCGAGCACCTCGAGACCGTGCGCGAGCTCGCCGAGCCCGACCTCCTCGAGCTCCTCGATCGCGCCGGCCTCCGCTGACGGCATCGACTCCGCGCCGCGAGACTCGTTATAGTCGCGCGCGCCATGCTCGACGCTGCGCATACGACCGTCATCGCCAACCCGGCCGCGCGCGGCGGATGGGTCCGCAAGCACTGGAGCTCCCTCGCGGCGGAGATCGAGCGGCACCTCGGGCGCGTGCGCTTCGCCCGCACCTCTCGCCCCGGCGACGCGCGCATCCTCGCGCGGAAGGCCATCGAGGAGGGCGCGACCTGCCTCGTCTCCTTCGGCGGCGACGGCACGCACGGCGAGGTGGTAGCCGGCATCCTCGATCAGGGCGCCGGCGACCGGGTCTCCCTCGGGATCCTCAACGCCGGCACGGGGGGTGATTTCCGCAAGCTCCTCATCGACGCCGGGACGCTCGAGGGGGCCTGCCGCACCATCGCGAAGACCGAGCCCGTCCCCGTCGACGTCGGCCGCGTCGAGTACCAGGGCGACGCCGGCGCGCGCGAGGATCGCCACTTCCTCAACATCGTCACGGCGGGCATCGGAGGCCTCGTCGATCGCTACGTCAACGAGTCACGGCTCCGCCTCGGCGGCACGCTCGACTACGCCATCGCCACGCTCCGGGCGAACGTGCGCTATCGGCCCGCGCGCCTCCGCGTCGAGGTCGACGGAGCCACGATGGGCGAGTACGTGGTGAACGCCGTCTGTGTCTGCAACGGCCGATACGCGGGGGGCGGGATGTTCCTCGCGCCCTCCGCGCGCATCGCCGACGGCCTCTTCGAGGTCGTCGTCATCGAAGCCGCCCCGCTCCTCCAAGCCCTCGCGGTGGGCAAGGCCATCTACTCGGGCGCGCACCTCGAGTCCCGCCTCGTGCACCACGCGCGGGGCCGTCGCGTCGTCCTCACGCCACTCACGAGCGACGCAGCTTATCTGGACGTCGACGGAGAAGCGCCGGGGGTGGCCCCGGCGACGGTGGAGGTCCTGCCCGGCGCGATCCGTCTCCACGGACCGCGCGCGGACGTGCTCTGAGGCGCACGGACGAGCCGCGCCCCCGCCTCACTCGAGCGAGAAGATCTGCTCCGCGCCGCCCGGGGGCGTGACGAAGAGCTGGAGCGCGATCTGGTAGCGCGGCCCCTGGAAGTACTCGATCACGAACTCGTGCACGCCGGGCTCGAGGTCGATCTTGCCGCTCTTCGACTGCGGCGCGTGCTGGCCGTCGTTGTCGATCACGAGCCTTCCGTCGATGAAGAGCTTCGCTCCGTCATCGGAGTTGATGCGGAATCCGTACTTGCCGCCCTCGTCGATGACGACGCGCGCCGTGTAACGGATCGCGAACCACTCGAAGCGATCGGAGATGCCGGGGAAGCCTTGATCGAAGGAGCGCGGCGCGATGTCGAGCTTGGAGGCGTAGACCGTGCCGACCGGCTCGAGCTTGGTGAGATCCGGGAGCTTCTGCGTGTTCTCGGGGAGGAAGTAGATGTTGCCCTCGAAGGTGCCGTCGGAGGCGACGGGCGAGCCGAAGATCGGCTCCTCTTCCTCGGGCTCGGGCTGCGGCGCCGGCTCGGGCTCGGGCTGCTTGGGCTGACGGCGGCCGAGTTCGGGCGGACGGCGGACGACGACGAGCTTGGCGGGAGGACGCTCACGCGGCTCCGCCGTGCGCGGCGAGGAGTCTTCGGGCGTGCGCACGGCCGGCTCGGGGCGCTCCCTGGGCTCACGCGATTCGGAGCGCGCATCCCCCGACCCACCCGCACGATAGGACGCGGAGGCGGACGCCGAGGCCGAGGACTTGTGATGGACCGTGCAGCCGCCGAACGCGAGGAGCGCGGCGAGCGCGGTGAGGAGGAAGGGGGTACGAGTCATGTCGATTCCGTTTCGCTGTGCGGGGGGATGATACACCTCGTGGATAGCGGAACGCACCCCGGCGTGCTTCGATTCAAACGCATGACCAAGCGCGCGTATTTCGACGGTCCGCGGCCGCTCGCCTTCGCTCACCGCGGTGGCGCGCGGACGTTCCCCGAGAACACGCTCCTCGCGTTCCAAGGGGCGATCGCCATGGGCTACCGGCACATCGAGACCGACGTGCACCTCACCCTTGACGGCGAGATCGTCTGCTTCCACGACGCGACGCTCGACCGCACGACGAACGGCAAGGGTCTGCTCCGCGAGCGCACGCTCCGTGAGCTCCGGGAGCTCGACGCCGCCCATCACTTCTCCCCCGACGGGAGGACGACCCCCTATCGCGGGCAGGGGATCACGATCCCCACCTTCGAGGAGGCGCTCGCGCTCCACCCCGACGTGAAGTGGAACGTGGAGATCAAGCCGCGCTCCAAGGAGGCCGTCGAGAAGGTGGTCTCCTTCCTCGAGGCGCGCGGCCTCGAGGACCGCGTGCTCCTCGCCGCCGCCGACGATCGCACCAACGCCTGGATCCGCGAGCGCACCCGGGGCCGCTTCGCCACGAGCCCCGGGATCCGCGGCGTCTTCCTCTATTGGCTCGGCGTGCGCCTCGGCCTTTCACGCTTCATGCGCCCGAGCTTCGACGCGCTCCAGGTCCCTCCGACGCACGGCCCGCTCGTGGTCGTCGACGAGCGCTTCGTCGAGGCCGCGCACGCCCACGGCGTCGAGGTCCACGTCTGGACGATCGACGATCCCGCCGAGATGCGGCGCCTCGTCTCGCTCGGCGTGGACGGCATCATGACCGACGAGCCGGCGCGGCTCCTCGAGGTGCTCGGGCGGCGACGCGACGAGGCCTCCGCGTGAGCCCCGCGCGTTTCACGGGATCCGCCGCCCGATCGGCGTTAGCCTGAGCGGACCCATGCGAATCGTCCGTGTCGGCGCCGCCTCCCTCAACCAGACGCCCCTCGATTGGAAGGGCAACCGCGAGCGCATCGAGCGCGCCATCGACTGCGCGCGGCAAGCCGGGGTCCGGCTCCTCGCGCTCCCCGAGCTCGCCATCACGGGGTACGGCTGCGAGGACATGTTCCACTCGCCCGCCGTCCTCGAGCGGGCGCGCAAGACGCTCGTCGAGCTCCTGCCCAGGACCCGCGGGATCGCCACCGTCCTCGGCCTCCCGCTCGTCTACCGCGGCGCGGTCTTCAACACCGCCGCGTTCGTCGCCAACGGCCGCCTCCACGGCGTCGTCGCCAAGACGCACCTCGCCGGCGACGGCCTGCACTACGAGCCGCGATGGTTCGAGTCCTGGCCCCCGGAGGCGATGGGCTCGATCGAGATCGACGGCGAGACGATCCCCTTCGGCGACCCGGTCTTCGACCTCGGCGACGTCCGCGTCGGCCTCGAGATCTGCGAAGACGCGTGGGCGCCCGATCGGCGCGGGGCGAGCGCGGCCAAGCTCGGCGTCGACGTGCTGATCAACCCGTCGGCGAGCCACTTCTCCTTCGGCAAGCAGGCGGTGCGGCGGCGCATCGCGCTCGAGGGGTCGCGCGCCTACGGCGTCACCTACCTCACCGCCAACCTCATGGGCAACGAGTCCGGCCGGGCCATCTACGACGGCGGCTGCCTCGTCGTCTCCGCGGGCGCCGTCGTGGCCGAGGGGGCGCGCTTCAGCATGCGCGAGATCGATCTCGTCCACGCCAAGGTCGACCTCGATCTCGATCGCATGAGCAAGATGCGCACGATCGCGCATCGACCGCTCGCGGAGCCGAGCCCGCGCGTCGTGACGACGGGCTATCCGCTCCCGGGTGACGAGGTCGAGCTCCCGGTGTCGCCGCCCGCGCCCGCCTTCCCCGAGACCAAGGAAGAAGAATTCGCCCGCGCGATCGCGCTCGGCCTCTTCGACTACATGCGCAAGAGCCGCGCGCAGGGTTACGTCGTGAGCATGAGCGGCGGCGCCGACTCGGCCGCGTGCGCCTGCCTCGTCGCGCTCATGGTGCGCTTCGGCATCCAGGAGCTCGGCCTCGACGAGCTCAAGGCCAAGCTCTCGCACGTACGCGGCATCGAGGAGGCCGAAGACGAGCGCGCCCTCGTCCGCACGCTCCTCGCGACGGCGTATCAGGCCACGCGGCACAGCGGCCCCGTCACGCGTGAGGCGGCGCGCGCCGTCGCCGAGGCCATCGGCGCCCAGCACCACGAGCTCGACGTCGAGCCGATGTTCGCCGCCTACGTCTCCGCCATCGAGGCGGCCGTGGGGCGCACGCTGCGCTTCCCCGACGACGATCTCGCGCTCCAGAACGTCCAGGCGCGCGTGCGGAGCCCCAGCATCTGGCTCCTCGCGAACCTCCGCGGCGCGATCCTGCTCTCCACCTCGAACCGCTCCGAGGCCGCGGTGGGCTACGCCACGATGGACGGCGACACGAGCGGCGGCCTCTCGCCCATCGCCGGCATCGACAAGGCCTTCCTCCGCCTCTGGCTCCGCTGGCTCGAGACCCAGGGCCCCACGGGCGGCGCGCCCATCCCGGCGCTCGCCCTCGTGAACGCGCAGATCCCCACGGCCGAGCTGAGGCCGCCCGACGCGCGACAGACGGACGAGGCCGACCTCATGCCCTACCCGCTGCTCGACGCGATCGAGCGGCACGCGATCCGCGACAAGCGCTCACCCAAGGAGTGCCTCGAGGCGCTCCGCCCCGCGTTCCCCGAGTTCGACGACGAGACGCTCCGCCACTTCGTGCGGCGCTTCTTCCGCCTCTTCGCGATCAACCAGTGGAAGCGCGAGCGCTACGCGCCCTCGTTCCACGTCGACGACGAGAACCTCGACCCGAAGACCTGGTGCCGCTTCCCCATCCTGAACGGGGGCTTCTCGGCGGAGCTCGACGAGCTCTAGTCCTCGGCAGGCGAGAGGCCGCGCAGATAGGCGACGATCGCCTGCATCCCGTCGGGCGGGATCGTGCCGCCGAAGGCGGGCATCCCGGCGCCGCCGAGGCGGATCTTCTCGACGAGCGCCTCGTCGGGCTTCTCACGCGTCGCGGCGGCGGTGAGATCGGGGACGGTGAGCCCCGTGGCGAGGGGTCCGTCGCCCTTGCCGCCTGCGCCGTGGCAGGACGCGCAGTGGAGCATGTAGAGCGTGCGCGCGAGATCGACGCTCGCCTCGCGGCGGGCCGGCGCGCGCCCCGCGGGATCCTGGAGCGAAGGCGGTTGCGCGTGATCGGCCGGCGTCCACTCGGGGAGCGAGCTGGGGTCTTCGCCGCAGGCCGTGAGGAGGGCCGCGCAGAGGAGCGTCGAAAGGAGGTACTTCACGTGTCTTCGTTCTCGGCGAGCGAGGCGATGCGGGCGAGCCCGCGCTCGAAGTCGCGCCCCACCATGGCGTCCATCAGGGTGGCGAACCAGCCGGCGAGCGGACGCGGCCCTTGCCCTTCGCCGCGGAACCCCCATACCACGTCGCACGTCGCGCCGTCGCCCTCGAAGACGAAGTAGACCTCGCTCTTCCCCATCTCGCCGAAGTCGATCTCGGCGAGGACGCGCGCGTAGGGCTCGGCCTTGCGGATGACGTAGGCCCCGCTCCCCACCTTCTCGCTCGTCCAGCGGTAGCGGGCCCCCTCGCCCCGCGAAGGCTCCCCGACGACGATCTTCGCCGTGGGGTCCTTCTCGAGCCAGGGCATCCAATAGCCGTAGGTCTCGAGATCCTCGACGACGGCGTAGGCCTCCTCGCAGCTCGCCCGCACCGTCCGCGAGCGCGTGACGTGGTAGTCGGTCGGCAGGAAGAAGCCGATCACGAGGAGGAGGAGCACGAGCGAGACGAGCATCCCGAAGGCGACGCGGAGCGGTTTCATCGTTGGAGGGCGGTGGTGGTGGGACGCGATGGGCCGACGCCCGAGCCACGAAATCCTAGGCCATGGCCCTCGCGGCGTCACACGCGGATCGTGGAATCTATCCCCGAGGCGTGCGAGGGGCTATGATCCAGCCGCGTGGACGTTTCCATCCTCGAGCTCGTCAAACGCGCGCACGAAGCGACCGGTGATTCCCGGCGGATCGCCGCCATCGAAGAGATGAGCGCGATGGTCTCCACCAACTCCGTCTTCCGACTCACGTTCGAAGACGGAAAGGAGCGCATCGCGAAGGTGAGCTCGTACGGCTCCTTCGTGCACTTCAAGCAGGACCACGAGCGGATCGCGACCCTCATCGCGCTGCTCAAGCCCACCCGCTTCGCGAATTTCCTCGCGCCCATCCTCCTCCGCGACGACGGAAAGGTCTTCCTCCACCGCGAGGATCGCGCCTGGGTCGTCTTCTACGAGAAGGTCCCCTTCTACGATTTCCTCCCACCTCGCCTCGAGCCCGGCCACATCGACTCCCTCGGGCGCGAGCTCGCGGAGTTCCACGTCGCCTGCGCCCGCGTCTCCGATCGCCTCGGCCCCACGTGGAAGACCCTCGGCTCCGACGTGGCCCGCCTCTTCGACAAGCTCGGCCACGAGAGCTACCGCGCGCACCGCGGCCTCTCGATCGACAAGGCCGAGCTCGTCCGGCGCCATTGCGAGACCTTCCTCGAGAACGCCGAGGCGCTCGGCTACCACGAGTTCCAGAAGATCCCCGTCCTCGTCGACTGGAACATCGGGAACTTCTCGGTGGGCATGGACAACGAGGGCTTCAAGTTCTTCAGCCGCTGGGACTACGACTGGTTCCGCATCGAGCCGCGCACCCTCGACTTCTACTTCTGCAGCCGCGTCGTGCGCGACGAGGGCGACCAGAGCACGTTCAGCTACCTGATCGACACCTTCTTCGAGCCGCGCTTCGTGCGCTTCCTCCGGGCCTACCACCAGACCTCACCGCTTTCGCCCAACGAGGTGCGCTTCCTCGTCGAGATCTACCGGTTCTTCGTCCTCAACTACGTGATCCTCGAGGGGCACCACTTCTTCCGGCCGAGCCATTGCCGGCGGCTCCAGCAAGAAGCGATCGACGTCTACCTCCCCTCGCTCGACCGCGTGAGCGCCGAGCCCTTGGTCGATGCCGTCTTCGGCGAGGAGCCCCGCGCGCAGGGAATCGAGCGGGCCTAGGCGCGTTCCTCCCTGGTGACGGCCTCGGGACCTCCCCGGGACGGGGATTGCGGCCGCGGGAGCCTCTTCCTATGCTGCCCCCGTCGAAGATTCCGAGGAGCCGTCGGAACCTCACACGTACGACTGGTACTCCCGATCACGTCATGTCGCTTCGTTCCCTACACTCGGCCGATACGGCCGCCTCCATCGACTTCCAAGGTGCGGAGGAGGCCACCGGTCTCGAATCGGGGGCGTTCGAAGCCCCGACGGAGATCATCCGCGACGTCCTCGTCGTGGAGCCGGACCCCGAGGCGCAGACGGCGCTCAGCCGGGCCCTCGCGCTGCCGGGGCGGCGCCTCGTCGGCACCTCGTCGGCAGAAGGCGCCTACGCCTTCCTCCGCGCCAACCCGCCCGACGCCATCTTCGTCTCGAGCGAGAACGCCGGCATGGATCCGCTCGACTTCTGCGCCCACCTCCGCGAGCTCTGCCCCGCCGCCCTCATCGTCTTCATGACCGAGAAGGACGGGAACGCCGCGCAGCGCGCCCTCCACGGCGTCGACGTCGAGCTCTCGCACGCCGAGATCCTCGACCTCCCGCCGGGGACGCTCGAATACCTCCGCCTCACCTCGATGCGCAGCGCCCCGCGCCCCGCCTGAAGGACTCCACGTCGGTGAGGGTGGGCAGCGCCCTCCGCGGTGCTGTACTAAGCATCGACGGATGCTCCGCGTTCACCCAAAGAGGGGATGGCTTCGCCTCGCGTTCCTGCTGCTCGCCGGCGGGAGCGCCGCCCACGCGGCGAGCCCTTCGCCCTCGATCCTCCGCGTCGAAGAGATCCGCCCCGGCATGAAGGGCTATGGGCTCACCGTCTTCCGCGGCACCGAGCCCGAGCGCTTCCCCATCGAGGTCGTCGACGTCCTCCATGGCTTCCGGCCGAACCAAGAGCTCATCCTCGTCAAGACGCCGCATCCCCTGCTCGATCGCGCGCACGCGGTCGCCGGCATGAGCGGGAGCCCCATCTACATCGACGGAAAGCTCGTCGGCGCCTACGCCTACGGCTTCGCCTTCTCGGCCGAGCCCGTGGTCGGCGTCACGCCCGCCGCGATCATGCTCGAAGAGCTCGCGCGCCCGGTGCGGAGCGTCCCGCCCGCGCTCACCGTCGCGGGTCGAGGTGGCAAGGACGCCGCGCGCCTCGCCGTACACCCGATCCCGCTCCAATTCGGGTCGGATGGCTCGCTCCCCGACGCGCTCGCCGGGCTCCGCGCCTTCGAGGCCGAGACGCCGCGCGGGAGGACGCTCGTCCCCGTCGCCACGCCACTGATGCTCGGCGGCTTCGGCGACGAGGCGACGACGCTCCTCGAGTCGATCTTCGGCAAGCACGGCTACCTCCCGCTGCAGGCGGGCGGCGCGGGTCCGAGGGCGAGCGCCGCGAGCGGCTCGCAGCGCTTCGTCGACGGAGGCGCCCTGAGCGTCACGCTCGTCCGCGGCGACATGAGCATCTCGGCCGTGGGCACCGTCACCCACGTGGGGCCGAACGGCCGCCTCATCGCCTTCGGCCACCCGATGATGAACCAGGGCGAGGTCTTCTTCCCCACGGCGCTCGCGCGCGTGCTCCACGTCTTCGTGAGCCAGCAGCGCTCGTTCAAGATCGCCGAGCCGCTCGCGCCGCGCGGGACGCTCGTCCACGACCGTCAGAGCGCGATCGTCGTCGACGAGAACCGCGTGGCCGAGACCATCCCGATGCGCGTGCGCCTCCACGGCGTCCCCGCGGCCAAGACCGAGTGGAACGTAGAGCTCGTCTCCCATCGCCTCCTGAGCGCCCCGCTCGCCTTTGCCGCGCTCACCAACGTCCTCGACGCCTCCGTCTCCGATCGCATCCCCGTCCGCGTGCGCGCGCGCACCGTGCTCCACCTGGACGGGCGGGCGCCGATCGAGCTCGTGGACGAGGGCACGCTCGATCAGGGCCCCGGGGCCACCGCGCCCTTCAAATCGCTCCGCCTCTTCGCGCTCCTCGAGGCCGCCTTCGCGAGCCCCTTCGGGCCCGAGGTCCCCAAGCGCATCGAGGTCGACCTCCATTTCACCTTCGGCGAGCGCGCCCGCACCATCGTGGGCCTCTCGACGCCACGCACGCACGTCGAGGCCGGGAGCACGATCCCGGTCCTCGTCCGGCTCGCGAGCTACGACCAGCCCGACGTCGTGGAGCGCGTGATGGTGAAGATCCCCTCGCACCTCGCGGGGCAGAAGACCACGCTCGTCGCCGCGCCGGCGCCCGCGCTGCCGCGCGCCTTCCCACGGCCGCGGCGCTTCGACGACCTCGTGCGCTACGTGAGCGAGGCGCGGCCTTCGACCAGCCTCGGCCTCTCACTCACGCTCCCGAGCCGCGGGCTGCGCTTCGACTCCCACGTCGTCGACCACCTCCCCGCCTCGGCGCTCGCCGCCCTCCAATCCTCGAGCTCCACCGACGCGAGCACGCCCTTCGACAGCCTCGCCGAGATCATCGTCCCCGTCGACGCCGTCCTCGACGGCAAAGCCGAGCTCGAGCTCTTCGTCACCGAGAGACGCCGATGATGCGCCACTTCGCCTTCGCCCTCGCCACGCTCCTCGTCCTCCCGCACGCGGCCCTCGCGGGCGGCGCCGAAGAGCTCGTCATCGACGACTTCGCCTCGTTCTCACGCGGCACGCTCGAGGGCACCATCCTCCACGGCCGCGGCGAGGTCTCGGTCGGACATCGCTTCGAGCGCTTCGAGCTCGAGGACGCCTTCGTCGCCTACGCGCTCGTGCGCGCGCCCGATGGTCGCGTCTTCGTCGGCACCGGGCCGAACGGCCTCGTCTACGCGCTCGACGGCACGCGCCTTGCGCGCTTCGCCGAGACGGGCACGCTCCTCGTCGCCTCGCTCGCCCTCGGCCCCGACGGGACGCTCTACGCGGGCACGCTCCCCGACGCCCGCGTCTTCGCGATCGATCGCGCGGGCGAGGCGCGCGAGCTCGCCAAGCTCGAAGGCGCCGAGCACGTCTGGGCGCTCGCCTACCACGAGAAGCGCAAGGCGCTGGTCGCCGCGACCGGTCCGGAGGGCAAGCTCTTCGCCATCGATCCGCGGAGCGGCGAGGCGCGCGTCCTCCTCGACACGGAGCAGGATCACCTCCTCTCCCTCGCGCTCGACGTCGACGGCTCCATCCTGGTTGGCACGGACGGCCCCTCGCTCCTCTACCGCGTCGACGCCAGCGACCGTGCGCGCGTGATCTTCGAGCTTCCGGGCAACGAGCTCCGCGCCCTCGCGGTGGGCGAGGACGGCATCTACGCCGCCTCGAACGAGATGCCGAGCCCGCCGGCCGGAGGTCGCGCCGACGGCCCCGCGCCCCTCCAGGCCAAGCTCGACCGTGCGAAGATGGGCAAGGGCCGGCTCTATCGTCTCGGCCGCGACGGGAGCTTCGAGCGACTCCTCGCGCGCACCGACGGACACTTCACCGCGCTCTCCTTCGACGCCGCGGGGCAGCTCTTCGTCGCGCAGGCGGGCGAAGGCCGCCTCTTCCGCGTCGATCCGGACGGGCGCCCGAGCATCGTCGCCGACCTCGACGACAAGCAGCTCCTCGCCCTCGACGCGACGCGCGCGCCTCTGCTCGTGGCCACCGCCAACGGCGCCGCGCTCCACCGCGACGGAAAGCGCGGCGAGCCGCCGGCCTACGTCTCCAAGGTCTTCGACGTGGGCCCCGGCGCCCGCCTCGGGCGGCTCGCCTTCCGCGGCGAAGGCGCCCTCCGCGTGCAGACGCGCACGGGCCCGCGAGAGACGCCCGACGAGAGCTGGAGCGAATGGTCGACGCCGATCGCGACGCCCGGCCCTGCGCGGAGCCCCGCCGATCGCTTCGTGCAGCTCCGTGTGCTCTTCCCCGAGAAGGGGGACGCCGTGCTCCGCTCGCTCTCGCTCGGCTACCTCCCGCAGAACCGCCGCGCGCGCGTCTCCAACGTCCGCGTCGAGAAGGGCAAGGGGAGCACGCCCTCACCCAAGCTCGAGCTCACCTGGGACGTCGACGAGGCCGACGGCGACGAGCTCCGCTACCGCCTCACCTTCCGGGAGGAGTCGCAGACGATCGAGCGGCCGATGTTCCTCGAGGACGTCGTCCTCACGACCAACAAATACACCTGGGACACCTCGGGGATCCCGGACGGCCACTACGTCGTCGTCGTCGAGGCGAGCGACGAGCGCGCCAACGCCCCCTCGCGCGTCCAGCGCCACCGCGAAGAGAGCAAGCCCATCACCGTCGACAACCACCCCCCGGAGTTCACCTCCCTCCGCGTGGACGGCCGCCGGGTGAAGGGGCGCGTGGTGGACGCGATCGGCCCGATCCGCAAGCTCGAGGTCTCGATCGACGGCGGCCCCTTCCGCGACGAGCTCCCCGTCGACGGCATCCTCGACGGCCCGGAGGAGGAATTCGACCTCGAATTCCGCGACCTCCCACCGGGTGAGCACATCGTCACGGTGCGCGCGACCGACGCCGCCCACAACGCAGCGCGTCGTGAAGTGGTGCTCCGAGTGCGCTGAACTGGGAATCGCGCGGAAGAGGGCCGTCGATCCCTACGGAGGGTCCCTCGTTCGTGTATGCTCGGGAAGTTGTAGCTTGCCACCCGTACGTGTTATCTGTGCGGCTTACGATTACCTCGTATCGTCCCGAGTCGACACACGCGCGGACTTACGACAGGAGACATCGGAATGGACATCAAGAAGCTTGTAATGATCGCGCTCGCTGCGGGCACGATGACGCTCGCCGCGGCCTGCGGTGACGACAACGACAACGGAGGCGGCAAGCCGGACGGCGACGTCCCCGGCGAATGCTCCCTCGAGGGTCCGCCCGCCGAGGCGGTTGCCTGCGACCTCGGCGCCGGCATCGAGCCGACGGCCTGCGACGAGGACGGGGATGCGGAGCAGCTCGTCGTCCAGATCACCGAGATCTCCATTCCGGCGCGTAACGACCTCGCCGGGTTCAACCTCGACTGCGTGACCACCACCGCCACCGACGAGTTCGGCTGCGGCAAGGCCGACGGCGCCGGCGGCATCGACAACGGCCTCGCGCAGGTCAACTTCTACGTCGGCCTCGCGAGCCGCGACCTCAACGAGATCATCGGCGAGGGCATCGAGGCGGGTCACATCGGCTTCCGCGTCGTCGTCGACGGCTGGAACGGCACCGCCGACGACTCCTGCGTGACCCTCGGCCTCCAGGTGCTCGACGGCGGCGACTACGTCGACGCCGGTGAGTCGGTCCAGGGCGTCGTCGAGGGCGGCGTCGTCAAGGCGCTCGTCCCCGCGCTCCCGCTCGTCATCCCCTTCGAGAGCGACGAGGGTGACCTCCTCCCGCTCGCCGTCAGCGTCCAGAACGCGCCGGTCGAGCTCACGCTCAGCGAGTCGGGCGACGTCACGAGCGGCCTCCTCGGCGGCCACGTCCTCTGGGACGACGGCTCCGACACCGACCTCCTCTCGCTCGTCGAAGAGGTGTCGAAGAGCATCGACATCCCCGGCCTCAACCCGGTCGACCTCGTCCGTCGTGAGCTCGACGTCTACATCGAGGGCGACGCGGCCAACACGAACGCCTGCGAGTGCGCGGCGCTCTCCGTCGGCCTCCGCGTGGCCGGCGAGCGTCTCGGCCCGCCCGTCTGATCCAGGCGCCATCCGTAAACGATGAAGCCGATCCCCGAGGGGGTCGGCTTTCGTCGTTCTTGGAGCGGGTTTTCGTGGCGCGACGGACTCGTATAGGATCCCCCCCATGCGCCGCTTCGCTCCGCTTTTCGCGCTCCTCGGCCTCTCGGCTTGTTACGAGTCCTCCGTCACCCCCGACGCCTCGGGCGCCGAACCCGACACCGGTCTCCTCGACGACGGGGGCGTGGACGCGGCCGAGGACGCGGCCTTCGACTGGACGCCGCCCTTGCCCTTCGACGGCGCCGTGCCGCCCGACGATCCCGGCCCCGGCGTGATGCGCTACCGCGTCGAAGGCCTCGACCTCGGCACCGACGCCAACACGGGCTTCGACCTCGACGGCTTCGACACACGCAGCTTCAACGACCCCGTGGGCTGCGGCATCCTCGACGGGACGGACGGCGTCGACAACCGCCTCCAGAGCCTCGTCTCGCTCGCGGGCACCTTCGGCTTCGATCTCGGCTCGATCCTCTTCGGGATCGACCTCGGGCTCACGATCGAGATCCGCGGTTACGAGGGCCTCGAAGAAGACTGGATCCGGGCCGACATCCTCGCGGGCAGCGATCTCGTCGCGGAGGACGCTCCCGGGCTCGTGCGCGACGGCGTCGCCGAGATCCACTTCGAAGAGCTGCGGCTCCCCGTGGTGCCGGGCATCGGCGGGGGCATCGTCCTCCCGCTCGCGCTCGTCCGCGTGCGCTTCGACCTCGAGGCCCCCGACTCGGCGCAGGCGCTTCTCGGCGGCGCGCTCGTCTGGGACGACGGGACGGAGAGCGATCTCCAATCGCTCGTGCAGCTCTTCATCGCCAACTTCGGCGGCGGCAACTTCCCGGTGGCGCTCATCCAGACGGTGATCGTGAACAACCTCGACGTCGCCTTCGACGGCCCGGGCTCCGCCTGCAACGGCATCTCGCTCGCGGCCTTCGTGGAGGTCGAGCGGCTCGAGTGAGCCTCAGTCCTCGTCCGCGTCGGGCTTCCGATGCGGGAGGTTGCCCACCTCGAGGCGGCGCATCACGGCCTCGTTCTGACGCGCCTTGTAGGCGGCGTGGCTCGCGTCGCCCTCCTGGTTCTGGCGGTCGGTCTCCTGATCGAGGATCTGGAACTCGGTCTGCACGAAGATCACGCGCCCGAGCGGCCAGGCCGCGGGCGGCGCCTCGACGAGGATCTCCTCCGGGAGCCGCACGGGCATGTCGACCACGAAGTGCACCACGCGGTACTTCCGCGAAGTGAAGACGTTGTCGACGTTGGGCTCGATCGCGTCCTCGAGGTGGCGGTCGATCTGCAGGCGCGGGAGGAGCGAGGCGAGGTGCGGGTGCTCCTCGCAATAGCGCCGGAACGGGATGAGCGTGTTCGTGCTCTGCCCCGGGATCGTGGAGTTGAAGGGCACGATCTCGCGCTGGAGGAAGTTGAGCACCGGGAAGATGTCGTCGCGCGTGCGCGTGACGATGCGGAACCGGAGCTTGTCGTAGATCTGCGCGGCCGTGACGTCGGGCTTGGACAGGAGCTTGGTGTAGAGCGAGTCGCGGTTCTTCCGACCGCCGATGAACTCCACGATGGGTGCGCCCGCCGCGAGCGCGCCGCCGATCAGCCGGTAGACCTTCCGCTCGACGAGGTGGAAGACCTCCTCGTCGGAGATCGGGAGCATGAAGAGCAGCTCGCGCGCCTCGAGGTGCTGGACGATCTGCATCACCTTGAGGATGGCGCAGGCGCAGAGCTGGCGATGGCCCTTGCCGCTCGCGAGCCGGATGAGGCCCACGACGTCTTGCTCGGAGACGGGGCGCGGGATCGGGAAGTCGAAGTGGCGCTTGAGGTAGTCGATCGCGTCCTGCTTCACCTTCTCGGCACGCGCGCGATCGGCGGGGTCCTCGGGATCGAATTCCTGCGCGCGCAGGAAGCGCTCGATCTCGGCGTCGCTCTCGAAGTTCAGCCGATACCAGTCGATCACCGAGCCGCCGCGCAGGAGCAAGCGGATCCCTTCGAGATCCGAGAGGCTCATCGACGCGAGCTCGGGAAACGCGGTGGCTTGGCTGGAGCTGTCCATACCCCTCGAGAGCCGAAGCATGAGCGACTTCGGCGCCGCGCGCATTTCCCCTCCCCCGGGGCCGGCGCGCTCAGTCGTGCGTGGAGCGCGTGGCGCGCTCGGTCTTCCCCCCCGCGACGTCCGTGGCCCGCCCGAGCGCGAGCGTCCCGGCGAAGACCAGCGCCGACGCCGCGACCGCCGTGAGCTGGCCCCAGATCATGGCCTGACAGCCGGTGAGGGCGATGGGGAGCGCGGAGATGACGGCGATCTTGGCGAGATTCATGGGTTTCGTCTCCCTCGGTGGGTAGGAACGCGCATACGTTATCCTACACTCGTCGAAGGCGCCAACCTTCTACCAAACGCGGATTGGGTTGTCCACGCAGGCGGGCGATAACCCACGGTTTTTCCAGGAGGGTCGGCGCGACGATTGCCGCCTCACCCCTCCCTGCTCTATGGTGCCCTCGTGTGATGAACGACCTCTCCGACGGTGACTTCCTTCCCCTTCTTCCGTTGCGCAACTCCGTTCTCTTCCCGGCGGCGGTCGTACCCGTCAACGTGGGTAGGAAGCGCTCGGTGAGGCTCATCGAGCAGGTCGAGGCCAACGAACGCGCGCTCATCGTCGCGGTGGCCCAGCGCTCGCACGAGACCGAGGACCCGGACTTCGACGACCTCTACGAGGTCGCCACGGTCGCCCGGATCCTCAAGATCATCCGGCTCGGCTCCAAGAGCTACTCGGTGGTGCTCCAGGGCATGTCGCGCTGCCGCATCACCGAGCACGGCCAGTTCGACCCCTACCTCTCGGCCCGGATCGAGCCCGTGAACGTGCCGCGCCCCGCCGACCCGGTGGAGGTGGACGCGCTCGCCGCACACCTCCGCGAGACGGCGCGCCGGCATTTCGAGCGCATGCCTGCGCCTCGGCGCGACACGCCCACGATCGTCGAGAACGTGAAGGAGCCCGGCGCGCTCGCCGATCTCGTCGCCTCCAACCTCACCATCCCCACGTCGACCAAGCAGTCGGTCCTCGAGACGGTCGACGTCCGCGAGCGCATCCGCGCCGTGCTCGACATCGTGCAGCGGCAATCCGAGGTGGAGCGCGTCCGCAAGGAGATCACCACGATGGTGGAGGAGGAGATGTCGCGCTCCCAGCGCGAGCTCATCCTCCGCCAGCAGCTCAAGGCCATCCGCCAGGAGCTCGGCGAGAGCGACGACGACGAGGAAGAGCTCGAGGAGCTCCGAGATCGCGTGGCGCACGCCAACCTCCCGCCCGACGCGGAGAAGGCCGCGCGCAAGGAGCTCCGCCGCATGAGCTCGATGGCGTCGGCGAGCGCCGAGTACCAGGTCGCGCGCACCTACGTGGAGTGGCTCCTCGACGTGCCCTGGAACGTGCTCACGCCCGACAAGCTCGACGTCGCGACCGTGCGGCGCGTGCTCGACGAGGACCACTTCGGCCTCGAGCGCCCCAAGCGGCGCATCGTCGAGCAAGTGGCCGTGCGCAAGCTCCGCCGCGATGGGCGCGCGCCCATCCTCTGCTTCATCGGGCCGCCCGGCGTGGGCAAGACCTCGCTCGCGCGCTCCATCGCGCGGGCCGCGGGGCGCGCCTTCGAGCGCATCTCGCTCGGCGGCGTCGCCGACGAAGCCGAGATCCGCGGCCATCGCCGCACCTACGTCGGGGCCTTCCCCGGCCGCGTCATCACCGCGCTCAAGAAGGCGGCGAGCCGCAACCCCGTGATCGTCCTCGACGAGATCGACAAGTTGGGCCGCGATCACCGCGGCGATCCGTCGAGCGCGCTCCTCGAGGTGCTCGACCCCGAGCAGAACAAGGAGTTCGTCGATCACTACCTCGACGTGCCGGTCGACCTCAGCCAGGTGATGTTCATCGCCACGGCGAACCAGCGCGACAAGATCCCCTGGGCGCTCCTCGATCGCATGGAGGTGATCGAGATCCCGGGCTACACGCGCGACGAGAAGAAGGCGATCGCGCGCGAGTTCCTCGTGCCCAAGCAGCTCTCGGAGCACGGGCTCACGCCCAACGAGCTCGAGTTCTCCGACGAGGCGATCGAGCACCTCATCGACGCCTACACCTACGACGCCGGCGTGCGCCGGCTCGAACAGAACATCGCGGCGATGTGCCGCGCGGTGGCGGTCGACTTCGCGCAGGGCGTGGGCGAGCCGCGGGTCGCCGATCCCGCCTTCGTGGAGAAGGTCCTCGGCCCGCCCAAGCACGTGCGTGAGCGGCCCGAGCGCACGGCGCGCGCCGGCGTGGCCACCGGCCTCGCGTGGACGCCAGCGGGCGGCTCGGTGATGCTCGTCGAGGCCACGCAGATGCCGGGCACCGGCAAGGTCCAGCTCACGGGCCGCATGGGCGAGGTGATGCAGGAGTCGGTGCAGACCGCGCTCAGCTATCTGCGCTCCAAGTCGGAGCAGTTCGGCCTCCCCGCCGACTTCCTCAGCTCGCTCGACGTGCACGTCCACATGCCCGAGGGCGCGGTGCCGAAGGACGGCGCGGCCGCGGGTCTCCCCGTGCTCGTCGCGCTCGCCTCGCTCCTCACGCGCCACGCCGTGCGCCCCGACATCGGCATGTCGGGCGAGGTCACGCTCCGCGGCAACCTCCTCCCCGTCTCCGGCGTGAAGGAGAAATGCCTCGGCGCGCTCCACGCGGGCATCCACGACGTGGTGCTCCCCGAGCGCAACGCGCCCGATCTCGAGGAGCTTCCGCCCGACGTGCGCGAGTCGATGCACTTCCACCTGGTCTCGCACGTCCGCGACGTCCTCCCCCTGGTGCTCGAGGGCACGCTGCCGTCCACGCTCGCATGAGGCGCACGAAGGCCTTCTTCGCCCGCTTCTTCCCCGAGCTCTTCGCCTTCGCCCTCGGGGCCGCGCTCACCGCCGATCGGCTCCTCGGGATCCCAGGGCCAGAGAGCGCGCTCCTCGTCGGCGGCCTCGTCGCGCCGGCGCTCGCGGCGTGGACGGCGGGCCGCGCTCCGAAGGAAGGCGCCCGCGCGATCCTCGGGAGCGCCATCCTCCGCGCCTACACGACGCTCTTCGCCGCCGTGGTCCCCCTCGTGGTCCACGCGGCCTTCGTGCCGTTCTGCGGCCCGGGCGAGGCCCTCCTCTTCTTCGCGTACGGGCCCTGTGTCGGGCTCCCGCTCGCGGCGCTCGTCGGCGCGAGCGCGCGCAAGGTCCTCGAGAGGCGCGGGCCGGCCGTCGCCGCCGCGCTCGCGCTCACGCTCGGCAGCATCGTGCTCGGCGTCGCGGAGTTCTGGTCCACGCCGGGCATCGCGATCTTCGGCGAGTACGCGGGCTTCTTCCCCGGCACGTTCTACGACATCGGCGTGCGCTTCCCCGAGTCGATGCACTCCTACCGCCTCGGGAGCGCCTTCCTCGCCGCGGCGCTCGTGCTCTTCCTCGCCGCGTCCGATCGCCGCGCGCGCGCCGTGGCCTTCGTCCTCTTCCTCGTCTTCGTCGCCTTCCGCGCCGAGGGAGAGCGCCTCGGGCATCGCACGAGCGTCGCGCGCATCGACGAAGCCCTCGGGGGCGTGCTCGTCGGCGAGCGCTGCACGCTCCACTACCCGCGCGAGGTGCCGCTCCCCACGGCTCGCCTCCACCTCGACGACTGCGACGGGATCGTGGCGCGGCTCTCCTCGCGGATGGGCCTCGCGGCGCCGCCGCGCGTCGACGTCTTCTACTATCGCTCGGCGCCGGAGAAGCGCGAGCTCATGGGCGCGGGCCAGGTCGACCTCGCCAAGCCTTGGCGGCGCGAGGCGCACCTCGTCCTCGACCGCTTCCCGCACCCCGTCCTCACGCACGAGCTCACGCACGTGGTGGGCGGCGAGCTCGTCCCCAACCTCTTCGGCGTGCCGGGACGGCTCGGCGGGCTCGTGCCCAATCCCGGCCTCATCGAGGGGTTCGCCGTCGCGCACGCGTGGGAGGAGCGCATGGATCTCGAGCCGCACCAGGCCGCGCGCGCGCTCCTCGAGCTCGACCGGCTCCCTCCGGCCGTGGACGTCACGGGCCTCGGGTTCGTGCGGCACCCGGCCTCGGCCGCCTACGCCGCGGCCGGCTCCTTCCTCCGCTTCGTGATGGAGCGCTTCGGCGACGCCGCGCTCTCCAAGGTCTACGCCGAGGGCTCGATCGAGGCGCTCGGGGTTCCCCTCGCCGAGCTCGAGGCCACCTACCGCGACTTCCTCCGCGGCGTCTCGCTCCCCGAAGGCGCCGTGGCGCTCGCGGCCACGCGCTTCTCGCGGCCGAGCGTCTTCCATGCGGCGTGCCCGCACGAGACCACGAGCCTCCGCGCAAAGCTCGCGGCCGACCTCGCCACGTCGGACTTCGAGCTCGCCGTGGAGACCGCCGACGCGATCCTCGCGATCGACGACACGGACCTCGGGGTCCACGTCGACCACGTGCGCGCGCTCGCGGCCGCCGGTCGCTTCGACGAGGCGGAGCGCGCCCACGCCGAGATGGAGTCGCGGCGCTTCCCGGGGCCGATCCTCGCCCGCTCGCTCGGACACCTCGGGGACGAGCGCTGGCGCCGCGGCGAGTCCGAGATGGCGCGCGCACATTACGAGGCGGCGCTCGCGCTCCCCGACACCGACGACGCCGCCCGGAACCTCGAGGTCCGCCGCTACGCCATCGAGCGCGGGGGCGAGGTCGAGTCGATCCTCCGGAAGCTGCTCCTCGGCGAGCCCGACTTCCCGAGCGACTCGGTCTACGTCGTGCACCTCACGCGCGCGCTCGCCGAAGCGGGGGAGCCCTCCCTCGCGGCCTATCTCGAGGCTCGACAGCTCGCGATGCGCGATCGCAACGACGCCGCGCTCGCGCTCCTCTCGCGCGTGGGCGACCTCCCCACGCAGCGCCTCCGGCGCGAGGCCGACCGCATGAGGCTCCGCGCGCTCTACACGACGGGGCGATACGAGGAGGCGCGCGCGCTCGCCCGTCGGCTCCTCGCCGACCCGGCCGCCGCGCGGGAGGCCAAGGGCTACCTCGAGCGCCTCGACTGAGGCGTCATTCCCGCTCGAGGAGATCGCGGATCTGCCGGGCGACGCCGCAATCCGCCGCGCCGCGGAGCGGCTTCTCGTCCTCGGGCGGAGGCGCGTTCGTGCTGCGCACGCCCGCGAATTCGGCGCGCGCCGAGATGAGCCGTCCGACGTCGGAGCGGGCCAGGAGGCGCATGAGGTCGCGCCCGGTCTCGAGCTCCAGGATGAACACCTCGATGCGCGCCTCGTCGGGACGCTCGATGGAGAGGATCATCCGCCCCGAGGCGACGCCCTCGCGGAGCCTCGGGAGCACCTCGTAGAGCCGCCGCTCGAGCTGATCGCGGATGCCGCGGAGCTCGAGCTCGGAGTCGGCCGCTTGGACGTTCTCCACGAAGTCCTCGCCGAGGAAGTCGCTGCCCTCGTAGAGCACCGAGGCGGGGATGTTCTTCACGCCGAGGCAGCTGCCGATGTCGTCGGGCGCCCCGTGGCGGACGGCGAGCCCCACGTCGCCCTCCCCGAGCTCGCCGCGGCGGATGAGCCGGAGCGTGAGCACCTGGCCTTCGCGGAGCGACTCGAGGTCGAAGCCCTCGGCCACGAAAGGGGCGTCGAGCTCCTCCCGGCGGTAGCGCTCGAGGGCGAGCTCGGAGACGCGGGCGCGGAGCCCGACGATCTCCTTGCGCATCGGCACGACCTCGGCGTCGATGAGCGCGAGGAGCTCCGATCGCGCGCTCTCCACCCTCCGCATACCGGCGAAGGTGTGGAGGGCGATCACGCCACCGATGACGACGGCGATCCCGAGGAGCAGCTTCCACGGGAACGCCCGTCGATAGCCCTCGAAGCCGCCGTCCTCTCCCCACCGGGCGGGCTCGAGGTTCAGGTCACGCGACTCTTCGCCGCTCATGAACGAACCGAGCGTCGCCCGGCCGAGGGGATCACTCGCTGCCCTTGTTGACCGCGAAGTTGATGTTCGCGTAGCCCGCCTGCGTGGCGGAGAACATCACCTTCTTCACGGCGAGGTAGTCGATGTCCTGGTCGGCCTGGACGATCACGATCCCGGGGAACTGCTTGGCGGTGCCCGCGTAGATCGTGTCCCAGTTCCGCTTGCGCTGCTCGAGCGCCTGGATCATCGGCTCGATGCGCTCGAGCTGAGGCGTCGAGAGGATGGTCGGCGTGTCGGCCACGCGGTTCCCCGCCACGGTGATGACGCGCTTGTCGATCGTGATGACGGGCGCCTCCTCGAGGTCGGTGGCGTTCACGGCCGTCGGCATGTTGATGTCGGCCTGCTGCTGCACGATCTCGCCCGAAGCCGAGAACGACATCAGGAGGAAGACGACGAGGGTGATGAGGAAGTCGATGAAGGGGATCAGGGGGATCTCCTGGTTCATCGCCTTCTTGCCGCCACCCGCGACCTTGTCCGTGACGAACTTCAGCGGGATGTGGTGCAGGAGCACCTTCCCAGGCTTGTTGATGCTCGGATGAACGGGTTTTTTGTCAGCGCTCACGCGTCACTCCGGGGCTCGAATGGATGAGATGAACCCGCGTCATCACTGAAGCGTCGCCGCGTCAGAGAGCGAGACCTTGGGGAACAGCACCTGTTCGTTCTTGTTCGCGTCGAGGATGGGGCGACCCGCGTCGTCGACGATGTGGCCCTTGGCCACGTCCATCGCCGCGATCACGCTCTTGTAGAGGACGCCGTTCTCGGGCGCGATGACGATGTCGTCCTTGTTGGGGAAGACGTTGAGCTTCTGGTGCTGGAGACGCCGGCGAAGCTCGTTGAAGTCGTAGTCGTCGCCAAGCTTGTCGATGGTCTCGCTGTCGCCCGCCGAGGATCCGAGGACGAAGCCCGTCTGCTGGATCTGCAGGATCAGGCGCTGGGGCGGCTCCTCGGGGACGTCGTCGCTCTGCGACTGCCCGGGCACCTGCTGGTTCGCCTCGAGCCGCGCGAACTGATTCCAAACGGCCGAGACCAAAAGGAACATGACGCAGCAGAGGAGGAGATCGATGAACGGGATCAGCGGGATCTCCTGGTTCACGCCCTTTTTGCCGCCGTGACCTCCGCCAGTATCGATCGATGCCATGCTACCTCGCTGGTGGGTGAGAACGTCTGGAGGGCCCTGGACGGGGCCGGGGCCCTCCAAAGTGGGCTCAGGCCGCGTCGGCCTCGGCGCCCGAGAGGTTGATCTTCGAGCGGTTGTTCACGACGAGGTTCATGACCTGGACCGTCGCCGAGTTGATCTCGTCGAGGAGCGACTGCGTCTTGCCGTTGATGAGGGCGAAGCCGATGAGCGCCGTGATGGCCGAGAGGAGGCCGAACGCGGTGCAGTTCATGGCCTCGGAGATGCCGGCCGCGAGGACGAGGGCCTTGGTGGCCGCGTCCGCACCCGAACCGACGGCGCCGAACGCGCCGATGAGGCCGACGACGGTGCCGAAGAGGCCGCAGAGCATCGTGAGGTTGGCGAGGAGGCCGAGGTACGGCGTGCGGCGCTCGATGCGGGGGAGCTCCTTGAGGGCCGTCTCATCCATGGCCGCCTGCACTTCCTTGTCGGAGCGGTTCACCTTCATGAGGCCCGCCTTGATGATCCGCGAGAGGGGCGCGTCCTGAGCGGAGCAGAGCTTGATGGCACGTGCGAGGTCGCCAGCAAGGATGCACTTCTGCAACGTCGCGATGAACGCATCGGCGTTGATCGAGCACTTGTAGAGATAGACGACGCGCTCGACGATGATGGCGATCGAGAGGAGAAGGAACAACGCGATGATGTGCATCGCGAAGCCGCCTTCGACGTAGTGCTCTCCGAGTGTGGACAACATTCAGGTACCTCCAAGCAACCAGTTCGGACTGGCCGGGATTCGTCAGACGAAGGGGGTTTCCTCCGCCACGTGGATTCGACGTTCTCTTCTTCTCAGAACCGCGCCCGGGACCTCGGGTTACGCAAGGCAGCCTACGAAGTCTCGAACGAGGGTCGATGATACGTTTCGCCCCAAGCGTGTCAACAACGTTATGCAGGGGCTCCTGACTGAAAAACGGCGTGGTCACGAGCACTTTGGCCACCTACCGGCGGGCATGGGGTACACCCGTCGGGATCTCGCGACATGAGCATAGGAGAGCTCCCGACCACGCCGGATCTCAGAGCTCTTCGGGAGGGGGCTCCTCCTCCTCGATGGGGCTGGGCTCGGCCGTGAGGTCGACCCAGTTCTCCTCGTCGTCGGCGATCATCGCCGCGAGCCACTCGGCGAGCGTCACGTCGCCCACCTTGGCCGTCTCGAGGCCGAGGATCTTGAGGCCCGCGAGCTTGATGCTGGGCGGGAGCTCCACGCCGCCGAGGTCGGTGCCGACGATGCCGATGGGGTTGCCGAGGGTCGCCGTGTGCCCGGGGCCGTCGTAGATGAAGCGGCGGTAGCGATCGGGGAAGGCCTCGTGGAGCGCGCCCGTGTGGAGGTCGATGGACTCCATGAACGCGAGCGGCCCGATGGCGAGGAAGATCTCACTGAGCACGCTGTCGTACCAAGACGTCACGGCCGCGACGCGGATGTCGGGATCACGGTCGAGGAGGTACTCGATGAGCTTGAGGATGTGCCCGCTCGCGAAGCAGTCCTCGCAGTCCTCGGGGACGAACTCCTCGGCGCCGAACTCCGAGATGAGCGTCTCGACGAAGGTCGGATCGCCTTCCTTGCCGATGCCGATGCCCGAGTCGTTGACGACGTAGATGGGCACGCCCGGGTAGACGTAGCGGACGAGGTAGCTCGCGAGGATCGTGCCGTAACCACCGCCGGAGCTCCCGGTGAGCACGATCTTACGCGGCGACGGGAAGTGGTACTTGCCCACCGCGAGCGCGGCCGAGAGGTTCGCGAGGCCGCGGTAGTGCCGCGTGGTGAGCCCGCGCTCGAGCTTGGCCGGATCGTTCTCCGGCATGTCCCGATCTCCCGAGAAGAGCGAGCCGTCGCAGTACGGGAGGTAGAGGACGTTCATGTCACGGAAGGGGTTCGACTCGAGCTCGGTGTTGGTCGCGTCGATCTTGGGGATGCCCTTCGGCGCCGTGACGATCGCGAAGCAGAAGTCGCTCCAGCAGGCGCCGCCGCCCTGGAGGAAGATGAGGAGGTCCTCGGAGCCCGTATCCCGCACCGACGCGCGATACGGCTTGCCGCGCATGCACATCGGACCGTCCTCGGAGTCGAAGGTGTAGGTGATCACTCCCTCGGAACCCACCTCGGCGGATACGGGCGGCGTCTTGTCGAGGTATCGAGTGAGTCCGGCGTCGTACGCGAGACGCTCGGGCGTGCCGGGCTCGGGCTCGTAGATCTCGAACGGAGTGGGACCGCTCGTCTTCTCGTCACCACCACAGGCGACGAAGGCGAGCGCAGACAGGACGGCGAGGAGGCGGGCAGTTCGCATGGCCGCCTATGATCCGCAACGCCGTCGAAAAGTAAACGGGGGAGTGTGGGGAGGACGCGCAGGGCGCTCGGAGGGGCGACGCAGCCGTCGGGGGCGGGCATCCTACCCACGCGGGCGATGGTGGGGTGACCTACCAGATCACCTCGAAATTCACGGCGAATTGCCGCGCCGCGCCCCTCGTCTCGCGTTGACAGACCGCGCGCCGCTGGAGTAGTTTCGCCCTCCCCATGGACCAAATTTGGCACGCGCTCGTCGAAGGTGCGCCCTTCTCGTTCATCAACATGGCGATCTTGGCGTTCGCCCTCGCGATCGTCGCCGATCGCTTCTACTACATCACCAAGAATTACCGCATCAACAGCGCCGAGTTCATGGGCTCGATCCGCAAGTACGTGCAGGCGGGCAACGTGGATCGCGCCATCAAGAGCTGCGACGCCGGTCCCTACCCCCTCCTCCAGGTCGTCAAGGCCGGGCTCACGCAGATCAACAAGGGCGAAGAGGCGATCATCGCCTCCATGGACGAGAAGCTCAACGAGGTGCTCCCCGCGCTCGAGAAGCGCACGCCGGCCCTCTGGACGCTCGCGAACCTCGCGACCCTCATCGGCCTCCTCGGCACCATCAAGGGTCTCATCGCGGCGTTCGCGTCGGTCGGCCGCCCGGGCCTCGACGCCTCGCAGAAGAGCGAGATGCTCTCGGCGGGCATCTCGGAGGCCATGTGGAACACCTTCTTCGGCCTCCTCATCGCCGTCATCTGCATGTTCTTCCACCTCATCCTCAACGGGATGACCAAGCGCAGCAAGGCCGAACTCGAGCACTCGGCCACGCGCCTCGAGAACCTCCTCACGCTCAAGCCCAAGGGCTGAGGCGATAGGGCGTCGACATGGCGGTGAAGTTCACGCCAGCCCAGCGCTCGTACATCCGCAAGCGCACCAAGGTGCACGTGCCGGGGCCGGACGAGCTCGACGACGAGCTCAACATCGTCCCCTTCCTCGACATCGTCATCAACCTCATCATGTTCCTCCTGATGACGATCTCGACGGCGGCGTTCTTCAACCAGATCGACACCTCGCTGCCCAAGCTCGGCAGCGGCGGCGCCAAGGGCGCGCAGCAGGAGAACCCCCTGAACCTCACGGTGACGGTCACGCGCGAAGGCATCGCGCTCACCGGCTCCAACGGGAAGATCCTCCCGGGCTGCCGCGAGTTCACGACCACGGGCCGCGTCGTCACCGTCCCCAACCGCCCCGACGGCAACTTCGACTGGGCGGGCCTCACCGAGTGCGCGGCGCGGATCAAGGAGACCTTCAAGGACGAGCAGCGCGTGACGGTGAGCGCCGATCCGACCGTCGCCTATCAGAGCGTCGTCGACGCGATGGACGCCGTCCGCAACGACAAGGACGGCAAGCCCCTCTTTCCCGAGGTGCTCATCTCGGCGGGTGTGAGGTGAGGCGGTCGTGAGCGCGGTCGACGAGAACGAGCCGAAGCCGGCGACGATGCTCCACGTGAAGCAGGCGATCCGCCGCAAGCTCAAGAAGCACGGGGAGCACGAGCACTACGGGCTCAACATCTACCCGATGATGGACATGATGACGATCCTCCTCGTCTTCATGGTCATGCAGTTCGCCTCGTCCACGGCGGCGGTGATCCAGCAGAGCGAAGAGCTCAAGCTGCCCTACTCCACCTCCGACGTGCAGCTCGGCGAGACCACCGCCATCCAGATCTCCAAGAGCGAGATCATCGTCGACGGCAAGCTCGTGCTCCGCCTCCGCAACGGCATCGTCGACCCCGCCGACAAGCGCGACGGCGCGCAGGGCTTCCTCATCACGCCGCTGCACAAGACGCTGAACACCGTGCGAGACGTGCGCAAGCAGATCGCCGCGAGCGATCCCCGCCGCCCCTTCACCGGCGACGTCCAGATCATCGCCGACGCCGACACGCCCTTCCGGACGCTCTCCGAGGTGATCTACACGCTCGGCCAGAGCGAGTTCGGCAACCTCCACTTCGTCACGAACGCCAAGAAGTAGCCCCGGGCTTCTTCGCGCCGCCTCTTTCCGCGACGCCCCTCGAGGCGTTAGTGTGATCCCCACACTCGCAGGAGGGATCCACATGCGTCTGTCTTCATGGATGTGCGCGATCGGTACCGCCGCCCTCGTCGCCGGCTGCGGGAGCGAGAGCGGGAGCCAAGCGTCCGCCCCCACGACCGGAGACGAGGTGAACGTCGAGCTCCACGACCACCCCACGCGCGAAGAGCTGGCCGAGGTGCTCGGCGAGCAAGCGGCGCACATCCGGGACTGCGGCCCGGGCACCGGGGAGACCGTGAGGGTCGAGATCGTCTTCGAGGGCACCTCGGGGCAGCCCATCGAGATCAACTACCCGGACGACGTCGCGCGGAGCACCCGCATCTGCATCGAATCGAACCTGGTGCACGCGG
>JAAYBZ010000190.1 GCA_012744445.1 Myxococcales bacterium
ACGGCCGCGCAGGTCTTGCTCCCCTGTCTCCTCGTGGGCTTCGCGGTCGTGCTCCTCGCCAGCGAGGACGACGCGCCCTTCGTCCCCGTCGCCGAGACCGCCCCCGAGGCCCCCTCGGACGAGCCCATCGAGCCCGTCGCCACCGCGATCGAGCCCGTCCCGCACGAGGCGATCGCGCCCGAGGAGACCTCGCCTGCGCCCGAGGCCGAGGCCCTGCGTACGTCGGCGGCCGCACGGCCCCGCGGCCCGCGCGAGGTGGTCTTCTCGCCCATCCCGCAGAACGTGAAGATCGGCGTCGACGGCGGCGAGCCCAAGCCCTTCGGGCCCAGCTTTCGCGCCGTCGAGCTCGAGCCGGGCGTGCACCGCTTCGAGATCGTCGACCAATCGGGGTGCTGTGAGGACCTCGTCGAACAAGTGCGCATCCCGCCCGGGCGCGCCCCCTTCGTCTACCGTCCCAAGCTCACCTTCCGCCCGGCGCGGCTCTACGTGGTGAGCTCGGCCCCCGCCGAGGCCGAGATCCGCGGCCCGCTCGGCGCCGTCCGCGGCCGCACCCGCGAGATCCTCACGATCCCGATGGACGCGCTCGAGCGTACGGTGACTTACACCGTGACAGCCGCCGATCATCAGGTTTATACAGGTCAGGTCCGCCTGAGGGCCGGCCAGATGGCGAGCCCCCAGGTCCAGCTCGTGCCCGCCCGCTGAACCCGGTCGTCCGCCGTCGAATGCGTCTCCTCCTCGCCCTCGCGCTCGCGCTCGCGTTCGCGCCCTTCGGCGCCTCGGCCGACGCCTTCGACCGCTTCGAGCGCGGGCGCGAGGCCTACCAGCGCGGCCGTTTCCAGGAGGCCGCGGCGGTCTTCGACGCCCTCATCGACGACGAGGCCGCGGGGCTCGAGAACCAACCCTTGGTCCTCGAGAGCCGCAAGTACCTCGGCGCGTCGCTCCTCTTCCTCGACCGCCCCGACGAGGCGGCTCGGCAGTTCGAGGCGCTCCTCCGCGCCGAGCCCGACTACCGGCTCGATCCGATCGCCTTCCCGGCCGCCGTCCTCTCGGCGTTCGAAGAAGTGCGGAAGCGCCTCGAGGCCGAGCGCGAAGCCCAGCGGCAACGCGCCGACGAGGCCGAAGCCGCGCGCCGCAGCGAGGAGCTCCGCCTGATGCTCGAGCGGGAGGCCCGCTACCGCCTCCTCGAAGAGCTCGCGCGCACCGAGCGCATCGAGCGCCCCAACTCCCGCGGCCTCGCCCTCCTCCCCTTCGGCGTGGGCCAGTTCCGCAATGGCCACCGCGGCGCGGGCATCTTCTTCGCCACCTCGCAGAGCGCCATGGCCGCGATGGCCTTCGCCACCTTCGTGGCCCACGCGGCCCTGCCGTCGCCGACCGATCTCTCCCAGGACCGGGACAAGATCCGCGAGGCGGAGTGGCGCCGCGCCGGCCTCAACTGGGGCAGCGCAGGGTTGTTCACCCTTCTCTACATCATCGGAGTCGTCGACGCGCAGGTTCGCTTCGTCCCCGTCCACGTCGAGGAGCGGTCTCGCGAGCTCCCGGCGATCTCCAAGAGGGTGCGCCTCGAGCTCGAGCCGGCGGGGTTTACCCTGAAGTTCTGAGCGGATCCCCGAGACCGATCCGCAAATCGGCCCTAACATCCCGAAAATCGATCCGGATCTTACTTGACAGGGGAGCGGGCCCCCGTATCCTTCGCCTCCCCTTGGCTCCGGGTTTGCGGGCCATTTCGGGGCATCCACGTAGAACTCATGCCGACGATCAATCAGCTCGTCCGACACGGACGCCGCCAAATCAAGGCGAAGACCGCCTCGCCCGCGCTTCAGAACTGCCCTCAGAAGCGAGGCGTCTGCACCCGCGTGTACACCACCACCCCCAAGAAGCCCAACTCGGCGCTTCGTAAGGTCGCGCGCGTGCGCCTCTCCAACGGCATCGAGGCTACGACGTACATCCCCGGTGAGGGTCACAACCTCCAGGAGCACAGCGTCGTGCTCATTCGTGGCGGCCGTGTGAAGGACCTTCCGGGTGTCCGCTACCACGTCATCCGCGGCACGCTCGACGCGACCGGCGCCATCGGGCCCTCCAACACCAACAAGGCCAACCGGACGCAGGGTCGTTCGAAGTATGGCGTGAAGAAGCCCAAGAGCTGATTCGAGGGAAGTCCCATGAGCCGCCGTAATCGAGCCCAGAAGCGCGAGGTCACCCCGGATCCCAAGTACCGGGACAAGACGATCGCCAAGTTCACCAAGATGATGATGCTCGGGGGCAAGAAGAGCACCGCCGAGCAGATCCTCTATCGCGCCTTCGACCTCGTCCAGGAGCGCTACAAGGAGGATCCCATCGAGGTCTTCCGCAAGGCCCTCGATCAGGTCAAGCCCAAGGTCGAGGTCAAGAGCCGCCGCGTCGGTGGTGCCACCTACCAGGTGCCCGTCGAGGTCCGCGCGGATCGTCGCCTCAGCCTCGCGATGCGCTGGATGGTCACCTACGCCCGTAAGCGCGGCGAGAAGTCCATGGTCGAGCGCCTCGCGGCCGAGCTCTACGAGGCCTCCCAGGGCCGCGGCGCCTCGGTGAAGAAGCGCGAAGATACCCACAAGATGGCCGACGCCAACAAGGCGTTCGCCCACTACCGTTGGTGACCGATCCCTGATCGGCGCAGGTCCCCAGAGGAAACCGCACCGGAAGGAGAAGCTCTAGAACTCGTCCCGTAACCGACATAGAGAGCCGCCCGGCGATTCGAGCCCAGACTCGCGCCCGAGGAGCGTCTCTCCATCGACCCTCTCCAGGAAAAAGCGATCCGAGGGTGATCGCAAGAGGCTGGAGGGGGATTCGTACGTCCAGCGGTCGATTTTTGGACCTATCTCCCAGCCAGGCGCAGCAACCAGCCCCACCCACGTCGGAGAGCCCAAGTGTCCCGCCAATATCCGCTCGAAAGAACCCGCAACATCGGCATCATGGCCCACATCGATGCGGGTAAGACCACCACCACCGAGCGCATCCTCTACTACACGGGTGTCAACTACAAGATCGGTGAGACCCACGAGGGCTCCGCGACCATGGACTACATGGAGCAGGAGCAGGAGCGTGGCATCACGATCACGTCCGCGGCGACGACCTGCTTCTGGAAGCCGGCCGGTGGCCTCTTCTCGGGTCAGCAGTTCCGCGTGAACATCATCGACACCCCGGGCCACGTCGACTTCACCATCGAGGTCGAGCGCTCGCTCCGCGTCCTCGACGGCGCCGTCGCCGTCTTCGACGGTAAGCAGGGCGTCGAGCCGCAGTCCGAGACCGT
>JAAYBZ010000191.1 GCA_012744445.1 Myxococcales bacterium
CGACGGGGTCGCGACCGCGGCGCCGAAGACGCCCCCTTCGAGGTCGACGCGCGACGAGGCCGCGAGGGCGGGGATGAGGACCCCCACCCAGGCCACGCAGGCGAGCACCGACACGACGAGGCGCATCGCGGACAACCATGCGAGAGGCATGCGCCGCCGGCAAGAGGGCGTGAACACCCTTGCCTAACCGTCCCCCTTCATGGCTAAGTCCGAGCCATGTCGAACCAGAAGGGAATCCTCTCGGCCCTGGCCCTCACCCTCCTCGTCAGCGCGTGTGGCGGAAGCTCCAAGGCGACGCCTCCGCAGTACCCCTACCCCGAGCCCAAGGACGTCGAAGACACCGAGCTCGGCGTCTACCTCGAGGGCGCCGACGAAGACGATCTCGACGCCGACGAGGAGTGAGCGTCTCCCCCAGGGGAGGGGCCGTGGTCCGCTTGGGAGTCGCCCCTTGGGTGTATTAGCCTTGATCGGACCACGATGAGGTCGCCGGCGACCGGGACGGGAGGCATCGAGTGAACGCAGAACAGCTTCGCGCCGAGCTTTCGGCCCACAAGATCCGCCGCGTCAAGGTGGGCGGATTCGACGTCGACGGCCTCCTCCGCGGCAAATACGTCTCGCTCGAGAAGTTCTGGTCGGCGGTCGAGAAGGGCTTCGGCTTCTGCGACGTCATCTTCGGCTGGGACATCAACGACGAGCTCTACGACAACAGCAAGGTGACGGGCTGGCACTCGGGCTACCCCGACGCCCTCGCCAAGATCGACCTCGACACCTTCCGCATCTCGCCGAGCGATCCCGAGACCGCGCACTTCCTCGTCGACTTCTACGGTCGTGACGGGAAGCCCCACCCGGCCTGCCCGCGCAACCTCCTCAAGCGCATCGTCGCGCGCGCGGAGACGGCCGGCTTCCTGCCGATGTTCTCGGCCGAGTTCGAGTTCTGGGTCTTCCGCGAGACGCCCGAGTCCCTGCAGAAGAAGGGCTTCCGCGATCTCGAGCCGCTCTCGCCCGGCATGTTCGGCTACTCGTGGATGCGCTCCGCGCAGCACCAGGACCTCTACCGCGACATCCTCGACTCGTGCGAGCGCTACCGCATCGACGTCGAAGGCCTCCACACCGAGACGGGCCCCGGCGTGCTCGAGGCGGCGCTCCGCTACAGGCCCGCGGTCGAGGCGGCGGACCAGGCGGCGCTCTTCAAGACGACGCTCAAGGAGATCGCGCACCGCCATGGGCTCACCGTCACCTTCATGGCCAAGTGGAACGCGCGCCTCCCGGGCTCGAGCGGCCACCTCCACCAGAGCCTCTGGGATACGACGGGAGAGCAGAACCTCTTCGGCGGCGGCCGCGACGCGAGCGGCCTGAGCGACATCGGCAAGCACTACCTCGCCGGGCTCCTCGCCCACTCGCCCGAGCTCACGGCGCTCTACTCGCCCTTCGTCAACAGCTACCGGCGCTACGTACCGGGGCTCTGGGCGCCGCTCTCGGCTTCGTGGGGCGTGGAGAACCGCACGGCGTCGGTGCGGGTCATTCCTGGCGAGCACCCCTCGGCCACGCGCCTCGAGATGCGCCAGACCGCGGCCGACATCAACCCCTACGTCGCCATGGCCGCGTGCCTCGCGAGCGGCCTCGACGGCATCGAGCGCGCGCTCCCGCTCCCGCCGCCGTGCGAGGGCGACGCGGGGCGCACGGGCGGCGCGTTCCCCCGCACGCTCGACGAGGCCGTCACGCGCCTCGAATCCAGCGAGGCCGCGCGCGTGCTGCTCGGCGAGACCTTCGTCGATCACTACCTCCGCACCCGCGCGTGGGAGGTCGAAAAAGCGCGCGCCGCCGTGACGGATTGGGAGCTCGCGCGCTATTTCGAGGCCGTCTGAGATGCTTCGGTTCCTGAGCGAACGACCGATTCGACTGCCCCAATGGAACGCGAGCCGGACTCGTCCGGGGGATCCGGCGATCTTCGGCTTCAACGACGAGCGCGACGACATCGTCGCGACCGTCGCGCGGCGCGTGGCCGAGCTCGAAGGGAGCAACCCGCAGCACCTCGAGCTCATCCTGAACGACGCCGCCTACCACGAGATCCGTCGCCTCGAGAGCCAGGGCGACAAGGAGGCCAAGGAGAGCCTCCCGTTCTGGCGATCCTTCATCCGTCGCATCGCCAAGATGAGCGAGCACGAGAAGCGCCGCGCGCTCGACGCGATGCTCGAGCACATGGCGCGCGACGTGGCGGGCAACTTCGATCGGCGCGTCTACGACTTCGCGCGCGGCGCGGCGCCCCGGCTCCTCACGGGGCTCATGCAGCCCTCGAGCCTGCCCTCCGAGCTCTTCGGCAAGGGCCCCTCGACCATCGAGCGCTTGCTCAACGTCGAAGGCCCCATCGACAAGCTGCGCCGCCTCGAGGACGTCGGCACGATCGTCTACGTCCCCACGCACAGCTCCAACATGGACTCGATCGTGCTCGCGACCGCGCTCGATCGCGTGGGGCTCTCGCCCGTCGTCTACGGCGCCGGCAAGAACCTCTTCACCAACCCGATCATCAGCTTCTTCATGCACAACCTCGGCGCGTACCGCGTCGACCGGCGCATCCGCGTCCGCGCCTACAAGTCCGTGCTGAAGACCTACGCGCAGGTGATGGTCGAGCGGAACTACCACAGCCTCTTCTTCCCCGGCGGGACGCGGAGCCGGTCGGGCATGATCGAGCACCGGCTCAAGCTCGGCCTCCTCGGCGCGGCGGTGCAGGCGTTCTCGCGCAACCAGGCGCGGGGCATCGGGCGACCCGTCTACTTCGTCCCCGCCACCATCAACTACGCGCTCGTGCTCGAGGCCGAGACGCTCATCGAGGACTGGCTCAAGGAGCGCGGGCAGGCGCGCTACATCATCGAGGACGACGAGTTCTCGCGCATCGATCGGTGGGCGGCGTTCTTCCGCAAGATCATGGGGCTCAGCTCGGCGTGCATCATCCGCTTCGGCGATCCCATCGATCCCTTCGGCAACCCCATCGACGACGAAGGCCGCTCCATCGCCCCCTCGGGCAACGTCATCGACCCGCGCTCGTACACGCTCCGCGACGGAAAGGCCGTGGAGGACCACGCGCGCGACGCCGCGTATACGCAGGAGCTCGGCGAGATCCTCGTCACCCGCTACCGCGAGGAGACCGTCCTCATGGCGACGCAGATCGTCGCGCACGTGCTCTACCGGCACCTCGTCGAGAAGAGCTCGAGCCGCGACGTCTACGCGCGCGTCCGCATGCGCGGCGAGGTCTCGATGCCGCTCTCGACCTTGCACGCCGAGGTGAACGCCGTACGCGACGCCCTCCTCTCCGCCATGCACCGAGGCGAGGTCCGCGTGAGCACTTTCGTGCGCGCCGAGACGCCCGAGCGCATCGTCGCGCGCGCGCTCGAGATCTGGAGCGGCTACCACGAGCGCACCGCCGCGCACGTCGAGCGCGGGAGCGTGGTCATCGACGATCCGCTGCTCCTCCTCTACTACCAGAACCGCCTCATGCCCTTCGCGGAGATCCTCGGCTCCGACGCGAGCCGTCGAGCGGCCGCCGAGATCTACGCCCTGGAGAGCTCGCGATGAGTCGCGTCATCGGCGTCGTCGGAGGCGGAGGTTTCGGTCGGGCGCTCGCCTCGGCCTGCACGCACAACGGCCACGAAGTCCGCCTCTGGACCCGCAAGCCCAAGGTCGACGTGTCCAACGTCGTGGCCACGCAGTCGTTCGAGCCGGTGGCCGAGGCCGATCTCATCTTCATCGCGGTGCCGTCCACGCACATCGGCGAGGTGGGCCGCGCGCTCGGCGCGCACCTCGACGGTCGTCACCGGCTCGTACACGTCAGCCGCGGCCTCGCCGGCCCGGGGCTCACCACCCTCTCCAAGCTCCTCCGCGAGGTCACGCCCGCGCGGCGCGTCGGCGCCCTCGCCGGGCCCCTCGTGGCCGAGGAGCTCGCGCGCCGCGCCGATCACTCCGCGATCGTCGGCACGCGCTTCCCCGAGATCGTCGAAGCGGTCCGCGCGGCGATCGGCGGCTCACACCTCTACGTGGAGGGCACGAGCGACATCGTCGGCGTCGAGATCGCGAGCGCCGTGGTCGGCGTGATCAGCGTCGCGCTCGGCGTCGCCTCGGGCCTCGGCATCGGCCCGGGCGGACAGGCCTACCTCGCCTCGCTCGGGATGCGCGAGGGCGCGCGCCTCGTCGAATCGGCGGGCGGCAGGGCACGCACGCTCTTCGGCCTCGCGGGGTTCGCCGATCTCGTCGCCGTCGTCGCGGGCGACGAGCGCCCCGAGTGGCGCTTCGGCCGCGAGCTCGCCGTGGGCAAGCCCAAGGCGCACGCCGCCGAGCTCGCCGAGGCGCACCTCGAGTCGATCTCGATGGCGCGACGGCTGCACGATCACGCCCAGCAGCGCGCCATCGCGGCGCCCGTCTGCGAGGCGATGGCGGCGGTCTTCGAGGGAACCCGACGCCCTGACGAGGCGATCCGGGATCTCCTCGCCTCCGACCCCGCCGGGAGCAAAGGCGCATGATCTCCACCTGGTCGTTCCCCACGCGCATCCTCCACGGCGAAGGAGCCGTCGAGCTCGTCGGCGCCGAGGCGAGATCGCTCGGTGGGCGGCGCGCCCTCATCGTCACCGACCCGGGCGTTCGCGCGGCGGGGCTCCTCACGCGCATCGAGGCCTCGCTCGACGCGGCCGGCATCGCCTACGAGGTCTTCGACGGCGTGAGCTCGAACCCGCTCGAGGCCGAGGCGCTCTCGGGGGCCGCGGCGTTCCGCGACGCGGGCGCCGACATGATCCTCGGCGTAGGCGGCGGGAGCCCGCTCGACGTCTCCAAGCTCGTGCGCTTGCTCGCGGCGCATCGCCCGCCGCTCGAGCAATACGACGACGCCCGCGGCGGCGCGGAGAAGATCACCGAGCCCATGCCGCCGCTCGTCACGATCCCCACCACGGCCGGCACCGGCAGCGAGGTCGGGCGGAGCGCCGTCGTCACCATCCAGGCCACCAACAAGAAGACGGTGATCTTCTCGCCGCGGCTCCTCGCCGACGTCGCGATCCTCGATCCCGAGCTCACCCTCGGCATGCCCCCGCACATCACGGCCGCGACGGGGATGGACGCGCTCACGCATTGCTTCGAGGCGTACTGCGCCAAGGGCCACCACCCCATGGCCGACGCCATCGCGCTCGCAGGGCTCGAGCTCGCCGGGCGTCACCTCGAGCGAGCCTTCCGCGACGGAAACGACGTCGAGGCGCGCTCCGCGATGCTCGAGGCGTCGATGATGGGCGCCGTCGCCTTCCAGAAGGGCCTCGGCGCCTGCCATTCGATGGCGCACCCGCTGAGCACGGAGTTCGGCATCCACCACGGGCTCGCCAACGCGCTCTGCCTCCCCTCCGTCATCGAGTTCAACCGCGTGGTGGCGCAGGCGCGCATCGCCCGCGCGGCCCGCGCCCTCGGCGTGCGCGAGAGCGACGTCGAGACGCTCGCCTTCGAGTGCGCGGGCGCGGTGCGCAAGCTCCGTCAGACGCTGGGTCTTCCGGGCGGGCTCGCCGAGGTCGGCGTCCCCGAAGAGGCGCTCCCTCGCCTCGCCGAGCTCGCCTTCGAGGACCCCTGCCACGCGAACAATCCGCGCGCGTGCACCGTCGACGACTTCCTCAGCCTCTACAAGAGCGCATACTGAGCCCGTGAAGCGCAAAGGCGGACCGGAGACGCTCGAGCGGCTCATCGAGCGCGTCTATCCCTCCAAGGAGGGCTACGTGGAGGTGCGGGCGCATCGCGCCTTCGCCCACGCCGTGCCCGAGAACATCCGCCGTCGCGCGATGCCCTCGCGCGTCCATCGCGGCATCTTGCACGTGAACGCGCAATCCACCGCGTGGGCCCAGGAGCTCCAGATGATGGCCCCGCGCATCCTCGACGCGATGCGGAAGGCCGACCCCACGCTCGACCTGCGTGAGCTCCGCTTCCGCGTGGGCCCCGTGGAGGCCGAACGCGCGCCCGCCCCGGTCCCCGTCGAGATCAGCTCCGCGCCCGTGGAGATCACGCCGGACCTCGCCGCCGCGATCGCGTCGATCCGCGACGAAGAGGTCCGCGAGGCCTTCCTCGGCGCCCTCCGCGCCTACGGCGACGGAGCGGCCACGACGCGGCGCGACCGCTGAGCGAGCTCAGCCCTTGGTCGCGGCCGCGAGCGCGGCGACGAGCGAGCGCACGTTCGCCACGGCCTCGGCCGGGCTCGGGGCGCTCGCGATCGTGTCGACGATCGCGCTGCCGACGACGATGCCGTCGGCCTTGCCGGCCACGGCGCGCACGTCCTCCGGCGTCTTGATGCCGAAGCCGAGCGCGATGGGGCGCCCGAGCTTCTGCGATAGCTCGACCGAGCGTCGGCCCGCGTCGGCGAGATCGACGCCCGCGCTGCCCGTCACGCCCGTCATCGAGACGGAGTAGACGAAGGAGGTGGCCGCCTCGGAAGCGAGCGCGAGGCGTCGATCGTCGCTCGTCGGCGCGACGAGCGGGACGAAGTCGAGGCCCGCGCGGATCGCCGGCTCACGGAGCGAAGCCGCTTCTTCGGGGGGGAGGTCGACGACGAGGAGCCCGTCGACGCCCGCGGCCGCCGCGTCCTTGGCGAGGCGCTCCTCGCCGTAGCGGAGGATCGGGTTGTAGTACCCGAACTGCACGAGCGGGACATCGGTCTTCTCGCGGATCTTGCGCACGGCGCCGAGGACGCCGGCGAGCGTGGTGCCCCGCGCGAGCGCGCGCTCGCTCGCGCGCTGGATCGCGAGGCCGTCGGCCGTCGGATCGCTGAAGGGCACGCCGAGCTCGATGATGTCGGCGCCCGCCTCGGCGGCGGCCACGACGAGTTCGGGCGTGAGCTCGAGGCTGGGATCGCCAGCGCAGAGGTAGATGACGAGCGCCGAGCGCCCCTCCGCGCGCGCCTTCTCGAAGGCCTGCGAAAGACGGCTCATCGCGAACCTCCGTGCTTCTCGAGCCACTCGCGGGCGTTGTCGAGATCCTTGTCGCCCCGGCCCGAGAGGCAGACGACGATGTCGGCGTCGCGGCCGACCTGCTCCACCACCTCGGGGAGATAGGCGATGGCGTGGCTCGACTCGAGCGCGGGGATGATGCCCTCGGTGCGGCAGAGCTGCTGGAAGCCGCCGAGCGCCTGCGCGTCGGTGACGAGGCCGTAGGTCGCGCGGCCGATGTCCTTGAGGTAGGCGTGCTCGGGGCCGACGCCCGGGTAGTCGAGGCCCGCCGAGACGCTGTGCGCCTCGATGATCTGCCCGTCGTCGTCCTGGAGGAGGTAGCTCTTGGAGCCGTGGAGCACGCCGACGGTGCCCGCGTTGAGCGGCGCCGCGTGGCGGCCGGTCTCGACGCCCTCGCCCGCCGCCTCGACGCCGAAGAGCTTGACCTCGGTGTGCGGGACGAACTCGTGGAAGAGGCCCATGGCGTTGGAGCCGCCGCCGACGCACGCGACCGCGGCGTCGGGGAGCTTGCCCGTGCGCGCGAGGATCTGCGCCTTGGCCTCGCGGCCGATGACGGCCTGGAAGTCACGCACCACCGTGGGATAGGGGTGCGGACCCGCGACGGAGCCCACGCAGTAATAGGTGTTGCGGACGTTGGTGACCCAGTCGCGCATCGCCTCGTTCATCGCGTCCTTGAGCGTGGCCGAGCCCGAGGTGACGGCGTGGACCTTGGCGCCGAGGAGCTTCATGCGCGCGACGTTGGGCGCCTGCCGGCGGACGTCTTCGGCGCCCATGTAGACTTCGCACGCGAGACCGAGGAGCGCGCAGGCCGTGGCCGTGGCGACGCCGTGTTGACCCGCGCCCGTCTCCGCGATGATGCGCGTCTTCCCCATGCGCTTGGCGAGGAGCACCTGGCCGACGGTGTTGTTCACCTTGTGCGCGCCGGTGTGGCAGAGGTCCTCGCGCTTGAGCCAGATGCGCCCGCCGACCTCGGCGGAGAGGTTCTTCGCGAAGTAGAGCGGCGTGGGGCGGCCGACGTAGTGCTCGAGGAGATCGTCGAGCTCACGACGGAACGCCTCGTCGCGGGAGATCGCTTCGTAGGCGGCGGTGAGCTCGTCGAGCGCCGGCATCAGCGTCTCGGCGACGTAGCGGCCGCCGTAGGGCCCGAAGCGGCCAGGCGGATTCTCGGTGGGGGTCATGGAACGGGTGGATTAGCAGATTTGGCACCGCGAAAAAACGCGCTTCGGAGACGGTGCCGAAACCCCTTACCCGGGCCGCCTCAGCGCGCCGCGCCGCGCCGCTTTCCACCGCGCGGCTGCTTGGGGAACCGAGGCAACCCCGTGTGCTGGGTCGCGAAGCGCTTGCCGCCCGAGAACGCCATCTTGGGCGCGCTCTCCACGGGCACGAGCCGACCCGGCCCCGCGCCGATGAGATCCGAGCGCCCCATGCGCCTGAGGGCCTCGCGGAGGATCGGCCAGTTCTTCGGGTCGTGATAGCGCAAGAAGGCCTTGTGGAGGCGCCGCTGCTCGGCGCTCTTCGGCGTCTCGACCTCTTCGGAGTCGCGCTTCACCGGGCGGAGCGGGTTCTTTCCCGTGAAGTACATCGCCGTCGCATACGACATCGGCGAGGGGAGGAAGGCCTGCACCTGGTCGGCGCGATAGCCGTTCTTCTTGAGCCAGAGCGCGAGCTCGAGCATGTCCTCGTCGGTGGTGCCGGGGTGCGCCGCGATGAAGTAGGGGATGAGGTATTGCTCCTTGCCCGCCTGCTTCGAGTACTTGTCGAACATCGCTTTGAAGCGATCGTAGGTCCCGATGCCGGGCTTCATCATCTTGGAGAGCGGCCCCTCCGAGATGTGCTCCGGCGCGATCTTCAGGTAGCCGCCCACGTGGTGCGTGACGAGCTCCTTGACGTACTCGGGGCTCTCGACGGCGAGGTCGTAGCGGAGCCCGGAGGCGATCACGATCTTCTTGATGCCCGGGACGGCGCGCGCCTTGCGGTAGAGCTGGACGAGCGCGGAGTGATCGGTGTTCAGGTTGGAGCAGATGCCCGGATAGACGCAGGAGGGCTTCCGGCACGCCGCCTCGATCTCGCGGCTCTTGCACGCGAGGCGGTACATGTTGGCCGTGGGCCCGCCGAGGTCGCTCACGAAGCCCGTGAAGCCTGGCACGTGCTTCATCGCCTCGAGCTCGCGGAGGATCGAGTCCTCGGACCGGCTCTGGATGATCCGCCCCTCGTGCTCGGTGATGGAGCAGAACGAACACCCGCCGAAGCAGCCGCGGAGGATCGTCACCGAGAAGCGGATCATCTCGTAGGCCGGGATCTTCTGCCCTTGGTACGCCGGGTGCGGGACGCGCTGGTAGGGCAGCTCGTAGACCCGATCCATCTCCTTGGTGGTGAGCGGGAACGGCGGCGGGTTCACGAAGACGTCGACGTCACCGTTGCGCTGCACGAGGCAGCGCCCGTTGTGCGGGTTCGACTCGAGGTGGAAGACGCGCGAGGTGTGCGCGTAGAGGACCTTGTCGCGACGCACCTCCTCCCAGGAAGGCAGGCGCAGGATGGTCTTGTCGCGCGGGTGCTTCTCGCGGCCGCGTCCGAGCTGGACGAGCGGGACGTCGGCCTCGGCCGGCGGCGCCGCCATCGCGAGCCGCTCTTCCTCGGTGGCGTAGGGATTCGGCAGCGGATCCACCGCGCCTGGCGCATCGACCGTGTCCGAGCGGATCACGCGGAACTCGCCGGGCTCGGCGTCGATGGGGCCCGTGGCGCCGACCGGCCGGCGCACGGCCGTCCCGCGCACGTCGAGGATGTCGCGGACCTTCACGCCGCGCGCGACGCGGTGGGCGATCTCCACGATGGCGCGCTCGGCGTTGCCGTAGACGAGGAGATCGGCGCCCGAGTCGACGAGGATCGAGCGGCGCACCTTCCCCGACCAGTAGTCGTAGTGCGCGAGGCGACGAAGGCTCGCCTCGATGCCGCCGAGGATCACGGGCACGTGCGGGTAGGCCTCGCGGCAGCGCTGCGTGTACACGATGCTCGCGCGGTCTGGACGCGCGCCCGCGACGCCGCCCGGCGTGTACGCGTCGTCGCTCCGCGGCTTCTTGTCGCTCGTGTAGTGGTTCACGAGCGAGTCCATGTTGCCGCCCGTCACGCCGAAGAAGAGCACGGGCTCCCCGAGGCGCATGAAGTCCTCGGCCGAGCGGTGGTTGGGCTGATCGAGGATGCCCACGCGGAAGCCATGCGCTTCGAGGAGGCGTCCGATGATGGCCATGCCGAAGCTCGGGTGGTCGACATAGGCGTCGCCCGTGACGAGGACGATGTCGCACGCCTCCCAGCCGAGCGCGTCCATCTCCTCACGCGTGCGCGGGAGGAACGGAGAGACGCCGAAGCGCTTGGCCCAGTACGGGCGATAGGAGAAGAGGCCGGGAGCGGACATCGTCGTCGGGGGCTCGAGAGCGGACGACTCTAGCAGCCCGGGCCCATCGCCGCCCCCCGAGCGCCGTCAGACGCGCATCACCCAATAGTCGTTCTGCGGATCGTGCGGAAGCTCGTACACCTCGACGTCCTCGAACCCGGCCTCCGCGAGCATCGATCTCGCGAGCTCTCGTCCCCACGCGGTGCCGAGGCCGTCCCCACCCTGGGCGAGCGAGACCGTCATACAGTGGAAGGTGCTCACGGTGTAGATCCACGTGCCCATCGGGTGCTCGACGTTCTTCTCCGGAAAGCTCGAGGCCTTGATGTCCTGCATCAGGTAGGCCCCGCCCGGCCGGAGCGTGCGTCGGATGCCCGCCAAGAGATGCTTGGGCTTCGGCTGATCGTGCACGGCGTCGAAGGTCGTCACGAAGTCGTAGCGCTCGGGCTCGGCCTCCTCGTGGAAGTCGCGGAGGTCCATGACGGCGAACTCGAGGTTGTCGAGGCCGCGTTCCCTCGCGATCGCGCGCCCGTAGGCCGTCGCCTCCTCCGAGAGATCGAGCCCGCGAAAACGACTGTTCGGAAAGCGCTCCGCCATCATCACGAGCGCGCGCCCTCGTCCACATCCCACGTCGAGCACGTCGATGCCGCGCTCGAGCGGCTCGAAGCTCGGAAAGACGAGCGGCAGGATGCCGTCGAAGAGCGCGGGGAGGACCGTCTGCCCGCTGTCCTCCGCCATCACCTCGTGGAAACGCGGAAACTTCTCGTAGGGCACGCCTCCGCCGCGCCGGAAACACTCGACGATGTCGTCTTCCACGGCCCCCATGATCCCGAGGTACTGCCCGTAGACCGCGAGGTTGTTCGGCGAAGAGGCGCGCGTGAGCGACGCCGCGTGCTCGGCCGGCAGACGGTAGGTCCGTGAGGCGGGGTCGATCTCGACCACCCCACCGGTGACCATTGCGCCGAGCCACTCTCGGACGTAGCGCTCGTCCAACCCCGCGCGCCGCGCGATCTCGTCGGACGTCCCCCAGTCCATCGACACCATCGTGTCGAAGAGCCCGGTGCGATGCCCGAGCGAGATCATCAGCGCGAGCGTCCCCTTGTTCATCGAATCGAGGACCTTCTCGGCGAAGGCCTCCGCCTTCCACGCGTCGAAGCTCATGGCTCCCCCTCCCGCGCGCTCCCTCCCCGCGCGCGCTCTGGTGAATTCCTAGGCCCCGCGCGCGCGACGCACGAAGGTTTCGACGGCGTCCAAGTCCTTGATGCCCGGCGCGCGCTCGACGCCGCTCGCGGTATCCACCCACGCGGGCCCGACCTCCGCGATGGCCTCGGCCACGTTCGAGGGCTTGAGCCCGCCGGCGAGGATGAGCTCGCGCTCCTTGGCCACCGCGATGGCGAGCCTTCCGTCGAAGCGCGTTCCGGTGCCGCCGGGCATGGCGCCCGGCACCTTCGCGTCGAGGAGGATCTTCACGCCGGGGTAACGCCGCGTCCGGGCGAGGACCTCGTCCGCGCTCTCTCCGGCACGGACACCGAGGGCCTTGTAGGCGCGCGGGCCGAGCGCCTCGAGCGTCTCGGGGGGCTCGTCGCCGTGGAGCTGGATCGCGTCGAGCCCCACCCGCTCGTCGATGCGGCGGATCTCCTCGAACGAGGCGTCCACGAAGACGCCGACGATCGCGGCACGCCCACGCACGGCGCGCGCGATCTCGCAGGCGCGCGCGAGGTCGACGCAGCGCGGCGTGCCTGGCCAGAAGTTCAGACCGAGGGCATCGACCCCACGCTCGACGCAGCCGAGCGCGTCTTCGAGCCGCGTGATGCCGCACACCTTCACTTTGGGAAACGAGGGGCGGGTCATCGGATCATCCGCGGCTCCTGCCGCCCTCGGCGCGGGGGATCGAGCCACCTTCGGCACGGTCCAAACCCGAAAGCATGCGATCGCTCAACCGGGCGTCCGCTTTGGCTGGCATCGGGGCGGAGCATGACCCAAAGTTGCCCAACCCTCCACGCCGAACGGAGATTACTCCCTTCCTTTCGGCGCGTTTCGTGGAGCCCAGAACATGGACACGCCCAGCACCGAAATTGAAAAGCGCGAGGAGCTCGAATCGGTGGTCATCCGCTTTGCCGGCGACTCCGGCGACGGGATGCAGATCACCGGTACGCAGTTCTCCACGGCGACCGCCCTCATGGGGAACGACCTCTCGACGTTCCCCGACTTCCCCGCCGAGATCCGCGCTCCAGCCGGCACGACCTACGGCGTGTCGGGCTTCCAGATCCACTTCGCCTCGCACGACATCAAGACGCCCGGTGACGAGCCCGACGTCCTCGTGGCGATGAACCCGGCGGCCCTCAAGGTGAACCTCCCGGCGCTCAAGAAGGGGGGCCTCCTCATCGTGAACTCGGGCGCGTTCAGCAGCGCGAACCTCGAGAAGGCCGGCTACGACAAGGATCCGCTCACCGACGGCTCGCTCGAGGGCTATCGGCTCCTCGTCATCGACATCACCAAGCTCACGCTCGACGCGGTGAAGCCCTTCAAGCTGGGCGCGAAGGACGCCGGTCGCTGCAAGAACATGTGGACGCTCGGGCTCATGTACTGGCTCTACGGCCGGGACCGTCAGCCCTCGATCGACTTCCTCCGCGCGAAGTTCGCCAAGCGCCCCGAGCTCGCCGAGGCCAACATCGCCGCGCTCAACGCGGGTCACATCTACGGCGATACCGCCGACCTGCCGACCGACATCACGCCCGCGCGCGTTCCCCGGGCCGAGCTCGCGCCCGGCAAGTACCGCACGATCGACGGCAACCAGGCCCTCGCGTGGGGTTTCGCGGCCGCGGCCCAGCTCAGCAAGATCCCCTTCTTCTACGGCTCGTACCCGATCACCCCGGCGTCGACGCTCCTCCACCACCTCGCCAAGCTCAAGCACTTCGGCGTGACCACCTTCCAGGCGGAGGACGAGATCGCGGCCATCGCGTCGGCCATCGGCGCGAGCTTCGGCGGCGCGCTCGGCATCACCGGAACCTCGGGCCCGGGTGTCGCCCTCAAGGGTGAGGCCATCGGCCTCGCGATCATGACGGAGCTCCCGCTCGTGATCGTCGACGTCCAGCGCGGCGGCCCCTCTACGGGTCTTCCCACCAAGACCGAGCAGAGCGATCTCTTCCAGGCCGTCTGGGGCCGCAACGGCGACGCGCCGTTGCCCGTCATCGCCCCCGCCACGCCCGGCGAGTGCTTCGACTTCGCCATCCTCGCGACGCGGATCGCCATCAAGTACATGACGCCGGTGATCCTCCTCACCGACGGCTTCATCGCGAACAGCGCGGAGCCCTGGCGCATCCCCGACGCGAGCAAGCTCGAGCCGATCGAGGTGAAATACCACACCGATCCCGAGGGCTTCTCGCCGTTCAAGCGCGACCCCGAGACGCTCGCGCGCGTGTGGGCCAAGCCCGGCACGCCGGGCCTCGAGCACCGCATCGGCGGCATCGAGAAGGATTCGAACTCGGGTCACATCTCCTACGACCCGGCGAACCACCACAAGATGACGCTCACCCGCGCCCAGAAGGTGCAGAACGTCCGGCAGATCCTCCCGCCCGCGACGCTCGAGCAGGGCGAGAGCCAGGGCGACGTGCTCGTCATCGGCTGGGGCTCCACCTACGGCGCCATCAGCCAGGCGGTCGAGCAGCTCCGCAAGCGCGGTCGCCGCGTGAGCCACCTCCACCTCCGCCACATCTGGCCGCTCCCCGCCGGGCTCAAGGAGCTCTGCGGACGCTTCGATCAGGTCGTGGTGCCCGAGCTCAACAACGGGCAACTCGCCCGTCTCCTCCGCGCCGAGCTCCTCGTCGACGCGCAGAGCTTCCCCAAGATCGCGGGTCAGCCCTTCAAGATCCGTGAGATCGTCGAGGAGATCGAGAACCGTCTCGCCCAGAAAGAGGTATCCCGATGAGCGCGCACGTCCCGCTTACGCGTAAAGACTTCGCCTCCGACCAAGAGGTCCGGTGGTGCCCCGGCTGCGGCGACTATGCCATCCTCGCCGCGGTCCAGCGCGTCCTCCCCGAGGTCGTGGAGAAGCGTGAGAACACGGTGTTCGTCAGCGGCATCGGCTGCTCCAGCCGCTTCCCGTACTACATGAACACCTACGGCTTCCACACGATCCACGGCCGCGCGCCCGCGATCGCCACGGGCCTCAAGCTCGCCAACCCCGAGCTCGACGTCTGGGTCATCACCGGCGACGGCGACGGCCTCTCGATCGGCGGAAACCACTTCCTCCACGTCCTCCGCCGCAACGTCGATCTCCAGATCCTCCTCTTCAACAACCAGATCTACGGGCTCACCAAGGGTCAGTACTCGCCGACTTCCGTCGTCGGCAAGGTCACGCCCTCCACGCCCTTCGGCTCGGTCGACGCCCCCGTGATCCCGGCCCAGGTGGCGCTCGGCGCCGCGGCTCGCTTCGTGGCCCGCGGATTCGACGTCTCGAAGGAGCTCCCCGAGGTCCTTCGCCGCGCGCACCAGCACCGCGGCGCGTCCTTCGTCGAGATCCTCCAGAACTGCCCCGTCTTCAACGACGGCGCGTTCGTGCAGATCACCGACCGCAAGGAGGGCCCGGCGCACCAGCTCTGGCTCGAGCACGGCAAGCCCATGCGCTTCGGCGTGAACAACGAGAAGGGCATCCGTCTCAACCCGAAGACGCTCGCGGCCGAGGTCGTGACGATCGGCGAAGACGGGGTCACCGAGGACGACATCCTCGTCCACGACGAGACCAACCGCACCATGGCGTGGCTCCTCAGCTCGCTCCCCGGTGTGGTGGCGCTCGGCGTCCTCTACTGCGATCCGGCGCCGTCCTACGACTCCGCCGTCGTCGCCCAGAACGAGCTCGCCAAGAACAAGCTCGGCGAGCCGAGCATCGACGCCCTCCTCAACTCGGGAGAGACCTGGACGGTCCAGTGAACCCAGGCTTGCGCGCGAGCGCGAGCCGCATTATCTACCTCGGCCAGATTCCCGGCGCTCAGCGCACGGCCCAACGGAGTACTTCCTCATGCGCGACCTCATCATGCTCGTTTCCACCGCCGGCACCGGTTATTCGTACGTGACCACCAAGAACAAGCGCACGATGACCGAGAAGCTCACGCTCAAGAAGTACGACCCGCGCGCGAAGAAGCACGTGGAGTTCGTCGAGAAGAAGATGCCCAACCCGAAGAAGTGATCGAGCCCCGCGCTCGTCGCTCCGCCCCGCCTGCCCTTGCGGCGCGCGGGGCTTTCTCGTTCCGTCCCGAGGACGCGAAAACCCCCGCCATCCTCTCGGACGCGGGGGCCTCGGATCGCCGCTCGAAGGACGACTCAGATGTCGAGGAGGGCCTTGACCTGCGCGATGACCTGCGGCGCCTGGATGGGCTTGGTGATGTAGGCGTTCGCGCCGAGGGCGATCGCGCGCTGGCGGTCCTCCGTGGAGCCCTCGGTCGTGATGATGATGATCGGGACGTCCTTGTGGTTCTCGTCGCTGCGGATGCGTTGGACCAACTTGAGGCCGTCCATGATGGGCATGTTGATGTCCGTGATGATCAGATCGAACTTGCCCGTGGCGAGCTTACGGAGGCCGTCGACGCCGTCCTCGGCCTCCGTCACCTTCAGGCGCTTGATGCGCGCGAGGGCGAAGACGAGGAGCTGCCTCATCATCGGCGAGTCTTCAACGACCAAACAGGAGAAGTCCGACATACGCGTCTCGCTGGATCCTTCGATGCACTCAGAGTCTCTCGTCGAGCCCATGGAGGGCCCTGACCGGGTCTTCGACCGCGGCGAAGAGATTGGCCGCCACGAGCGCGACGCCCGCCTGCGCGCCGAGAAGTTTCAGTAGCTCACGATCGACCGAAGCCCACCGCTCCTTCTGTTCGAGCATGGTGATGATGGCGATCGCGCCGACGACCTTTTCTTGGACCAAGAGGGGGATGACGGCCACCGGGTCGTCGAAGGTGCCCTGGCCTCCCTCCGCGGCGATGCCCTCCCGGACGTGCGGGATGCCGGTGACGAAGGCGTCACCCGTGACACCCTCGCCGATGGTGACCGAGGGGATGTCGTCGGTCCCGAGCCCCTCCCACGCGAGCGGCTTCACCACCGCGCCATCGTCGGTGCGGACGTAGATCACGAAGCCGAGCGCGCCCACGAGCTGCCCGCAGAGGTCTCGGAGGTGGCGGATCACGCGGCGTACGGAGAGCGAGTTGTGGAGCTGGTGGCTCGCGATGTAGAGGTTCGCGAGGTCGTTCACCTCTTGCTCGATCTCCTCCTGGCGGCCCTCGAAGCTCCTCCGCTTGGCCTCGAGCGTCTCGGAGTGCCGGAGCAAGGCGGCGCGCTCCTCCTCGAGCTTCTCGATGGTGCGGAGGAGGTCGCGAATCGCGTCGTCACTCGCGATCTGGGAGCGGAGCTTGGCGTTGTCGGACTCGGCGCGCTCGAGTCGCTCACGGAGCTGCTCGTTCTCGCGCATGAGCGACTCGGTCAACTCCACGCCTTTCTTGAAGAACGACCGCACGAAGTTCTCGCGCTCTTTGGCCAGATCGAGCGGGACGTCACTGGTGCGCGAGGTCCGCTCTCCACGATTACGAGTGTCATCACTCATCGAGGGCGCCGCTTCATCCTGGATATGGTGGGGACGCTACCAGGTGGAGGCGTCCAAGTCTACGCGGAAGGCTCTCCCGAGGAGTCGACCCCGACCTCCTCGCAGACGCGGGCTCCCACGAGCCTGAGGGGCAGGATCTCGTCGAACGCGCCCACGCGCTCCACCGCGCCCGGCATGCCGTAGATCACCGCCGTCTCCGGAGACTCGATGAAGACGCGCGCCTGCCGGTCCTTGAGCGCCTGGGCGCCCTTCGCGCCGTCGTCGCCCATGCCGGTGAGGACCACGCCGATGGAGCGGAGCCCCATCGCCTTGGCCACCGACTCGAAGAGCCGATCGACGGACGGGATGTAGCGGTCGTCGGGGTTCGGCGCGACCACCTCGGCGAAGAGGCGGTCGCCCTCGCGGCGCACCTCGAGGCATTTGCCGCCTGGGCAGACGAGCGCCATCCCCGCGACGAGCTCGGTGCGCCCGCTGGCCTCGACCACCGAGAGACCGCTCACGCGATCGAGGCGCTCCGCGAAGGTCGTGGTGAATCGCTCGGGCATGTGCTGCGCGACCACCACGGCGCCCTTGAGCGTGGGTGGGAAGTGCCGGAAGACCTCGACGAGCGCCGAGGGGCCTCCCGTGGAGGCGCCGATGGCCACGACGTGTTGCGGCGCGCCGCCACGGGGCACCTTCTGCGTCGGCGCGCGCGTGGAGTCGGTGCGGACCTTGGCTCGAGGCTGCGCGAGGCTCTGCGGCGAGAGCTTCTTCACCACGTTCACGACGCGCTGGAGCTCGCCGCGGATGCTCGCGAGATCGGCCGTCACCATGCGCGCGGGCTTGGCGATGAAATCGACCGCGCCGAGCTCGAGCGCCTTGAAGACGTTCTCCTTGTTGGCGTAGCCGCTCACCACGATGACGGGCGTCGGCCGCCGCGCCATCAAGAGCCGGAGGAAGGTGTACCCGTCCATCCGCGGCATCTCGAGGTCGAGGGTCACGAGATCGGGCTCGAGCTCGGTCACGAGGCGGAGCGCGTCGTTCCCGTCGACGGCCTTCCCGACGACGGTGACCCCGTCGATCTCCTCGAGGAGATCCGAGATGGTGCGGCGGTTGTAGGCCGAGTCGTCGACGACGATGGCGCGGAGGGTTCTCATCGGCGCTCTCCCCTCGCAGGCGGGCGTTTGCTCTCGGGGTTCGGCCGCCGATACGCGAGATCCGTGCTGAGGTGCACGAGCTCGAACGAGGTGGAGAGGTTCAATAGCGACTCGCTGTGGCCGAGGAAGAGATACCCGCCTCGTTCGAGACGTTGGAAGAAGGTGTCCACGACGCGGCGTCTGGACATGTCGTCGAAGTAGATGAGCACGTTGCGGCAGAAGATCGCGTCGACCTTCCCGACGACCGCCGTACGGCCGTGGTTCATGAGGTTGATGTGTCCAAAATGGCACATCGCGCGGATGCGCGGGTGGACCTGCCGGCCCTCCGGGGCGTCGATGAAATAATGCTCGTACCCCGGCGGCATCGCGCGGAAGCTCGACGGCCGGTAGACCGCCGCGCGCGCCCGCTGGAGCACGCGGCGGCTGATGTCGTTGCCGAAGATCCGGACGTCCCAGTCGCGGAACAGCCCGGAACGGTCGACGAGCATCGCAAGCGTGTAGACCTCTTCGCCCGTGGAGCAGCCAGCGCTCCAGATGGAGAGATGGCGCGTGCCCCGCTCCGCGGCCCGCGCGCGGAGGACCGGGAGGACCTCTTCGGCGAAGGCCCTGAGCTGGTACTCCTCGCGGAAGAAATACGTCTCGTTGGTGGTCAGGAGCTCGACGGCGTTCTCGAGCTCGGCTTCGGCCTGCGGGTGGTAGCGGAGGTAGTGGTAGTACTCCTCGAAGGTCGCCATCCCGAGGATCTCGAGGCGATCACGGAGCCGGCGCTGGACGATGTACCGCGCGTCGTCGGAGAAATGGATCCCGCAGAAGCGGTTCACGATGTCCCGGATCTGCCGGAACTCCTCGATCCCGAGGCGCGGCCCGACGTCGAAGAACGCAGGCATCACCCGCCTCCGTCGGGACCGAGCGCGCGCTCGATCACGTCGATCACCATCGGATCTTCTTCGAGCTTACGCCGCGCGCGGAGGGCGGCGAGCGCCCGTTCGTCACCGCGGTCGGCGAGGAGCCGCGCGGCGAGGATCCGCACGTGCCAGGTGGGGTGCCGGAGCCCGATCTCGAGCGCCTCGACCACGTCCTCGCTGCGCTCGTCGGCCACGGCGCAGAGCGCCTGCTTGACCACTTCTTCGTCCTCGTGGCCGAGCGCTTCTCGGATGAGGCCGGCGAAATCGGCGCAGTCGAGCTTGCGGGCCGCTTCGATGGCGGCCACGGCGACCTGCGACTCCCCGTGCGCGACGAGCGCCTTGAGGGGCTCGACGGCGCGAGGGTCGAGCGTGTTGCCGAGCGCGCGCGCGATGGACGCGAGGAGGAGCGGCTCGTCGGTCTCGAGCGAGAGGAGCAGCGCGTCGATGCCGATCGCCCTCCCCTCGTCGTCACGCAAGCCCCCGAGCGCGCGGGCGGCCGTGGAGCGGACGTCGATGTCGTCGTCGCTGAGCGCGAACTGGATCTCGTCCGCGGCCCGCTTCCCGCCGACGCGCGCGAGCGCGTTCACCGCGGCGCGGCGCACCTCGGAGCGCTCGGAGCGGAGCGCGAGGGTGAGCTTCTCGAAGGCGGCCTCGCCCTCGACGAGCGCGACGACACCGGCGAGCGCGTGCCCCCCGGGGCCGTCGAGCGCCACGTCGCGGATGGCCTCGCGCACGGCCTCGGGCGACTCCACGGCGAGCTGCTCGAGCGTGGCCGCGGTGGTCCCGGCGAGCTCGTCGCCGCCCTTCACGATGGCGCGGACGAGCCGATGGGCATCGTCGGGTACGGCGAAGAGCCCGAGCGCGCGGAGCGCGGCGCGACGTACGACCGGCTCGGGATCGTCGAGGCCCACGTGGATGGCGTTCCGCACCGCTTCGCGCACGGCCTCCGAGCCGCGATCGCCGCGGAGCGCTTCGTTGGCGAGCGCGGCAGCGAGCTCGAGGGCCGCGGCACGCGACGCGCCTTCGCTGCGGTTGGCCTCGACGAGGAGCGGTGCGATGCCTGCCTCGCCCCAGAGCGAGAGCACGTCGAGCGCCGCCGGGGCAAGCAGCCCCTTGCCCGCGAGCGCGACGATCTCCGAGAGCGCGGGCTCGTCCGCCGCGAGGAGGAGCACGTGCGCGGCGGCCTGCCGCGTCTTGAGGTCGCCCTCCACGAGCGCGTCACGGAGCCTCGCGCGCGTCGTCTCGTCGAGTTGCGCGAGCCGCCGCTTGCACTCGAGCCGGAGCTCGTCGGTCTCCTCGGAGAGGACGAGGAGCGCGTGGATCGCCGCCGAGAGCACGCTCGGCGATCGATCGAGGAGCGCCGAGACGAGCGGCTCGATCGCCTTCTCCGAGCCCGACCGGCCGAGGAGGCTGATCACGCCGCGCCGCACGAGCCGATCGCCGAGGAGCGGCGCGAGCTCTTCGAAGGGCACCGTGGCGCCGAGCTTCTCGAGACCCTCGAGCGCGGTGAGCCGCTGAAAGGGATCGCTGTGCGCGAGGCGTCGCCGGAGCGCGCGTTCGGCCTCCGGCCCGCCGATGCGCGAGAGCGCGTCGAGCGCCGCGGCCGCCGTGTTGGGCTCGGCGTTCTCCACGGCGTGCACGAGCACGGGCACGGCGTCGAGCTCGCCCAGATCCCCGAGCGCTTCGAAGACGAATTTCTTGGCGCCGTCGGGGATGCGCGGGAGCGCGGCGAGCAGCGGTCGCACCGCGGGCGCCCCGATCCGGCCGAGCGCCTCGACGGCGGCGTTTCGGAGCCCGACGTTCTCGCCCTGCACGATCGCATCGACGAGCATGTCGAAGAGGCCCGCGCCCCAGTCGACGCGCTCCGCCGCGACCGACGCCGACTCCTTCCGGACGCGCCAGTCCTCGTCCCCGAGCCCGGAACGCAAGAGATCGATCGCGGCGGGCCCACCCCCCCCCTCTGCGCCGAGCTCGACGATCGCGAGCCGACGCTCCTCGGCGTCTCCGGCCTCGAAGCGCTCCCGGAGATCGGTCACTCGGGCGTGGCCTCCTGCCGAAGCCGCGCCGCGGCCTCGGCGACGTCGATCTCGGCCGCGGGCGCCGCGACGCGCTCGACGTCGATGACGAAGATCAGCTCACCACCGACCTTGTGCACGGACGAAAAGCCCCGAAGGTCGTCGCCCTTGCCGAGCAAGGGGACGCCACGCTTCGAGTCCTCGCCGGCGCCGAAGACCTCCGTCACGGAGTCGACGACGAGCCCGACCGTGCCCGTGTGCGTGCGGACGAGCACCCACTTGGTGCGGCGGTCGGGGGCCTTGGGAGGCAGCGCGAAACGGCGGCGGAGGTCGACGATGGGCACCACCTCACCGCGGTGCTCGACGACGCCCGCGACGACGTCCGGGGCGTGCGGGAGCTCCACCGTGGGCATCGGGTTCACGATCTCCGAGACCGCGCCGATCTCCACGGCATAGCGGACGTTGCCGACCGTGAAGCCGACGAGGTTCTTCGAGAAATCGGAGCGTGAGCGCGCGGTGCCGTTCTTCGCCACGTCTTACCTCCGCAGGAGCGGGATGGGGTCGAGGAGGATGAGGATGCTGTGGTCGTCGAGCGCGTGCGCGCCGCGCGCGCTCCGCGAGGCAGACCGCGGGCGTCCGATCCCCATGAAGTGATCCGAAGCGTCGCTCCCCATCACGTTGGAGTACTCGACCTCTTCGGGCTCGAGGCGATAGACCTGGTGGACGCGATCGACGAGCACGCCGATGATCTCGTCCTCGCGGTCGACCAACAGGATGCGGCTCGCCTTGCTCAGCGGTCGCTCTTCGAGGTTCAGCCGGCGGCGGAGATCGATCACCGTGGTGATGCGCCCGCGCACGCTGATGATGCCCAAGACGTCGCGCGGCGCGCGCGGCACGCCCGTGACGGGCGGCGGCTTGAGGATCTCGCGCACGGACGCGAGCGGCAGCGCGTAGTTCTCGCTCCCGAGCTCGAAGGCGAGGAACTCGCGCGTGACCTCGGTGGACTTCGCGAGCTCGGAGCGCCCGGCGACCACCGGGCTGCTCGACCCGGGCATGAGCGTCTTGCTCACCAGCTCGTCGCTCACGAGTAACCTCCTGCCGTGATCCGGCCGAGCTCGTTGCCCGACGCGAGCTCCTCGACGAGCGCCGGCACGTCGATCACGAGCGCCACGCGCTGATCGCCGAGGTCGGTCGCGCCCGCGAAGCCGCGCACCTTCTGGAGGCTCGGGCCGAGGGATTTGATGACGATGTCCTGCTGCCCATGGAGCTCGTCGACGACGAAGCCCATCCGCCGCGCGCCGACCTCGCTCACCACGATGAACTGGCGGTCGGGCTCCTGCGGACGGCCGAGCCCGAAGAGCTCGTCGAGCCGGCAGATGGGGAGCGTCGCGCCACGGAGCGTGAGCACCTCACGCCCTTCCACGCGCCGGATGGCCCGCTTCTCGAAGACGATGGCCTCTTGTACGGCCGTGATCGGCACGGCGAACTCGCGATCGGCCACGCGCACGAGGAGCGCGTTGATCATCGCGAGCGTGACGGGGAGCGTGATGGTGAACTTGGTGCCCGTCCCCACCTCGCTCTGCACGTCGATCACGCCGCCGAGCCGCGCGATGTTCGTCTTCACGACGTCCATGCCCACGCCGCGCCCGCTGATCTCGGTGATCGACGACTTGGTGGAGAACCCCGGCGCGAAGATGAGGTTGTACGCCTCTTCGCGCGTGAGCTCGGCCGCCGCCTCGGGCGTGAGGAGCCCGCGGCGCACGGCGGTCTCGCGGAGGGTCTGCGGGTTCATGCCCGCGCCGTCGTCCTCGACCTCGATGACGACGTGCTTGCCCTTCTGATAGGCGTTGAGCGCGAGCGTGCCCACGGGCGGCTTCTCGGCGAGCTCACGCACCTTGGGCGACTCGATGCCGTGGTCGATCGCGTTGCGGATGATGTGCATCAGCGGATCGCTGAGCTCCTCCACGATGAGCTTGTCGACCTCGGTCTCCTTGCCGGCGACGACGAGGCGGACCTCCTTGCCGTGCTCGCGCGCCACCTGGCGCACGATGCGCGCGAGCTTCTCGAAGATCTGCCCGAGCGGGACCATCCGCACGTCGAGGATGCCGTTCTGCAGCTCGAGGAGGTTGCGCTCGAACCCGCGGTTGATGCGGTGGAGATCGATCGCGAGCTCGCGCAGCCCCGCGGTGTTGCGGAGCCCCTCGGAGAGACGCACGACGGCGCTGCGGATGATCGCGAGCTCGCCCACGACGTTCATGAGGTGGTCGAGCTTCTCGATGTCGACGCGCACGGTCTTGGCGACGGAGCGCACCGAGAGCTGATCGAACGAGACGTTCTGCCCCGCGGGCGGCACCGGCGTCGCCATCTCGTGGCGCGTCTCGACGGGCACGCGCGGAGGCGCCGCGAGGTTCTCCGGATGCGTCATCGTGGGCGCGCGCGGCGGCACGGGCGTCGCACCGCGTCGGGCGACCGGCTCGATGCTGGCGTCCTCGAAGGCGATGGCCTCACCGAGCGCGCGGAGGCTCTCGGTGCTCGCCACGAGGACCACGAGCTCGATGTGCTCGGCGTCGCCGCCCTCCATGCTGGGGAGGTAGGTGATGATCTCGCCGACGGGCTTCACCCGCGCCTTGAGGTCCTCGAGCGAGGAGTCGATCGAGAGGAGCGGCAGGCGCAGCCGCACGCGGTAGATCCCCACGCCGCTCTCCACGTTGGAGCGCAGGCGGTGCTCCTCGTACTCCGTGAGCACGGAGAGCACGGAGTCGTCGAGATCGAGCATCGCGAGCGGATCGCCCGAGCGCCCGCCGCCCTGCGCACCCAGCACCTGGCCGATGCGCTTGGCGAAGGCGTCGAAGTCGATGCCCGCCTCCGCGCCGTCGTCCACCTGGAGGAGCCGCTGGAAGTGCTCCACGCCCTCGAAGAGCACGTCGAGGACCTCGGGGGTGAGCGCGATCCGCTCGAGCCGCAGATCGTCGAGCAGGTCTTCGAGGCCGTGCGCGAGCGCGCCGATCGCCGAGTGGCCGAACATCCCGGCGATGCCCTTGAGCGTGTGGACGCTGCGGAAGATCTCGTTGACCTGCTGCGGGTCGACGCGGCCCTCCTTCTGCGCCTGGTCGACGATGAGGAGATCCCGCGAGAGCGCCTCGACGATCTCTTGCGCCTCGGCGAGGAACTCTTCCCTCATGCCGCTCCCCTCGTCGCCCGTCATCCCTCGCGCCTCCCCGGGAGGATCTCCCCCACCTTCTCACGGAGCGCCTCCGCCGTGAACGGCTTGCTGAGATAACCGTTGGCGCCGAGCGCGAGCCCTCGCTCGCGATCGGTGTGGGCGGCCTCGGTGGAGATCATGAGCACCGGCGTCTTCGCGTGCGCGGCGCTCTTGCGCATGAACGAGACCAGCTCGAGGCCGTTGATGTCCGGCATGTTCACGTCCACGATCGCGACGTCGAACGCCTCGCGAGGGAGCACGCGGAGCGCCTCGAAACCGCTCGCGGCTTCGACGACCTCGGCATCGCCCCACTCTTCGAGGACGGCACGGACGAACGCGCGCATGGCGCTGCTATCTTCGACGACGAGTACGCGCAAACCCAAGTCGCACCCCGTTCCAGGCGGTTTTCGATCCTACCAGAACGATGGATCATTTGCCTGTTTCGCGCCTACCGCTTTCTCACCCGATCTGTGCCCGTGTGAATTCGCGTAGCGCCCGCGAAATCTGCGCGACGGCCTCTTCGGACCAGGGCCCCGCGGGCTCGGCGCCCGCGAGCGCCTCCCGCATCGCGTCGAGGGCTTCGGCCGAAAGGAGCATCGCCCCTCCGCCGCAGCGCCTCGAGACGATCCCGCCGCGCCGGGGATCGAAATAGGCCGGGCGGCCGGGCGGCGCCTCCTCCCCGCAGGCGACGCATCGCCCGAGCTCGGGGGCGTGACCGAGGCGGCCGAGGAGCCCGAGGTGGAACGTGAGGACCTCGGGCTCGCCGGCCTCGCCGCGATCGAGCTGGCCGAGGAGGTGCTTGACGCGCGCGAAGATCTCCTCGTCGGGCAGCCGCTCCGGCGTGAGCTTCTCGACGAGGCGGAGGACGCGCCCCATCTGCTCGATGCGGACGAGGCTCGTGAGGACACCCACGTGCGCGTCGACGAGGGACGATTGCGCGAGGGTCTCCATCGCGCCCGAAGCCTTCGGGCGATAACGGACGAGCACGAGGCTTCCCGGATCGAGCGCGCCCGTGAAGCGCTTCCGGCTCTTGCGCGCGCTCCGGGCGATCGCGGAGATCCGCCCGCGCGACTCGGTGTAGAGCGAGAGGATCAGGTCGGCGTCGCCGTATTCGACCTTCCGGAGTACGAGCGCCTCGGTCTCGATCTCCGCGAGGGCCACCGTCAGACCGGGGTGGCGGAGCCGCCCTCGAGGCGGACCGGCGCCGGCGACGTGGGGGTCGCGGGCGCGGCCTCTTCGACGTGGGGGACGGCGCTGAGCTCCATCGGGAGATCCCGATGACGCGGGCGGAGCACGACGGAGAGGGCGAGCGTGAAGAGGACGAGGAGGACGACTACGGCGAAGGTCACGCCGTAGCGGCGGCCACGCTCGGGCGGCGCGATCGCCGGCATGGGCGAAGGCGCCTCGACCGGGGCGTGGAGGGCGCCGTAGCGGGCGAGGAGCGGCGCCTCGTCGATGCCGAGCGAGCGGGCGTAAGACCGGATGAA
>JAAYBZ010000192.1 GCA_012744445.1 Myxococcales bacterium
CCGTTGGTACACAAGCAGCCGCCCTGGCCGCCGCCGCCACCGCCGCCGCCGCCGCCGTTTCCGTTGAAGCCGTCGGTGCCGCTCGCGCCGGCGTTGGTGGTCCAGAACGTTCCCGGCGTACCGCCGGCACCCGCGGCACCGTCCGATCCGGGCGCACCGTTTGCGCCGGGCGAGCCGTTGTGGCCGTTGCGGTTCGGGTTCGTCCCGCAGTTGCCGCCGGCGAGGCCTCCGGCACCGCCGGCTGTACCGCCGGCGCCCGGAGCCCCCGCTTCACCGGCTCGGGCGGAGTTGCACCCGGACCGTCTCTCGCCGCCGTCGCCGCCTCGGCCGCCGTCCTGACCGCAGGGCGAGGTCCCCGCGGCGCCCCCCAAGCCCCGGTAATCATCGCAGTGGCCGGCGCCGCCGTCGCCACCCGCCGAGCCGCTCCCGCCGTTGGTGCCCGGAGAGCCCGAGTAGCTCGCGTTGCCGCCCGAGAGCGCTCGGATCTCGGAGTTGCGGATCACGAGGCTCGTGCAGTTCACGCAGTGGAGACCGTAGTTGGTCGCGCCGCTGTTCACGGGTGCGTGGATGGTCTCGATCTTCACGCGATCGATGACCGTTTCGGCCGTGATGTCGGTGCCCCGCACGCCGACGATGCGGCCGTCGACCGGGGCACCCGAGTACTTGATGGTGACCTGGTTGGTCGCGTTGCGAGTCCAGCTCGGGTAGGAGTAGCCGCCGTAGATCGAGATCCCGTTGACGAGCGTGACGGTCGGCGAGCTGTACTCACCCGCCGCCACGTAGATCTCGCTCTTGCCGGTCGTCTGTGCGAGCTGGAGCGCGTAGGCGATCGTCCGCACGGGCTGCGACATCGTGCCGGGGTTGGTGTCGCTCCCGCTCGTCGAGACGAAGATCGCCTTCGCGATGTCGCCGTCGATGCCGTCGCAGTTGGCGTCGCGGAAGTTGTCGTCCGGGAGATCGTCGGCGTACAGGAAGACGCAGTTGTACTCGCAGCCGTTCGCGGGGTTCCCGTCGAGATCCCAGTAATTCGCGTTGCAGCTCTGGAACTCGCAGGAGCCGCTGTCACACGACCAGGTGCTGTTCGGTGCGCTGGTGCACGGGATGTTGCAGCCGCCGCAGTGCGCGTTGTTCGTGTCGGTGTCGAAGCACTGGGCGCCGCCGTTCGAGAGACCGCAGCAGGTGAGCCCGCCGCCGCACGGATCGGACGCCGAACACTCGGAGACGCAGGTGCCCTGCGCCGAGCACTTCATACCGAGGCTGCAGTCGTCGTCGTCGAGGCACTCGACGCACTCGAAGCGCGAGGTGTCGCAGAAGGGCTCGGGCGCCGCGCAGTGCGCGTCGTTCAAGCACTCGACGCAGGTGAAGGACGGGACGTGGCAGACCTCGTCGGGCGCGCAGGCCTCGGAGGTCTGCTCGTCACACTCCACGCAGACGCGGTTCGCCTCGTCGCAGGCGCGGCCGGGGCAGTCCGCGTTGGCGAGGCAGCCGACGCAGGTGTTGTTCCGCGGGTCGCTCGGATCGACCTCGCACGCCGGGAGCGCCGTCGACGGGCAGCCCTGGTCGACGCCGCCGGCCGGCGCACTGTCGACGCACGGCACGCAGAGGTTCGTGGGCACGTCGCACGCCGGGCCACCGGCCGCCCCGGCGCAGTGCGAGCTGCTCAGACACTCGACGCAGACGTTCTGGGTGGGATCGGTCGGGTGCACCTTGCACGCCGGCTCGCTGCCGCCACAGCCCTCGTTGCCGATCGCGACGCAGGGCACGCAGAGGTTGGAGGTCGTGTCGCAGACCTCGCCGGCGGGGTTACCTGCGCAATCGGCGCTCGTGAGGCACTCGACGCAGGCGTTGGCCGTCGGCGTCCCCCCGAGCTTGCAGGCGGGCAGGTCGGGCGTGCAGCCGTCGTCGATGCCGGCGCCGCTGTCGACGCTGTCGATGCAGGGCACGCAGACCTTGGCGTTGGGGTCGCATTCGTTGAGCCCGCTCACACCGTCGGGCGGGCAGTGCTCGCTCGTGCGGCACTCGACGCAGACGAAGTTGTCGAGGTCGCACGCGGGGCGACCCTCCATGCCGACGCAGTGGTCGTCGTTGTCGCACTCGTTCACGCAGAAGTCGTCGGCGCAGCGCTTCCCCGGGCCGCAGTGCGCGTTGGTGGTGCACTCGACGCACTGCCGCGCGTCGACGTTGCAGACGAAGTCGTCGTCGCAGTGACGATCCTCGAGGCAGTTCACGCAGGAATTCGTGTCGAGATCACACGCCGGGCGCCCCGGGACGTTCGCGCAATCGCTCTCCTCGAGGCACTCGACACACTCGTAGGCCTCGGCGTCACAGACGCCGGAGGGGCAATCGCCGTTTTCGAGGCAGGGGACGCAGACGTGGAGCTCGGGGTGGCAGCGCCCCTCGTCGCAGTGCGCGTCCACGTCGCACTCGTTCACGCAGGCGCCTTCGAAGCAGCGCATGCCCTCGCCGCATTGTTCGTCCTCGAGGCAGTCGACGCAGGTATTGCGCGGGACGTCGCAGAGACGCTCGCCAGCGCAGTCGCCGTCGTTCAAGCAGTCGACGCACGTATTGGTGGGGAGGTGACAGGCGCCGCCGGGACACTGGGCGTCGCCCACGCACTCCACGCACTCGTTCGTCTCGAGGTTACAGACGAGCCCATCTTCGCAGTGCGCGTTGAGGAGACACTCGACGCACTCGCCCGTGCCCGTGTGGCAGACCATGTCCTCGGGGCAGTCGCCCACGAGGCTGCAGCCATCGCCTCCGTCGGGCGTGAGCCCCAGGGGCGAACCGACGGCGCAACCGGCGGCGCCGAGGAGGAGCGCGAAGAGGAACGCGAGGACGGAAGTCGGGCGACAACGCATGGCGTTCGAGGATATTCCCGTTCGAATCGGAAAATCTACCGCTGAAATGAAAGAGCACGCGGCGGGGTGACTCCTACGTCCACCCTCATCCCGCGTGCTCTCGTGCGCACCTGCGACGTGCGCTCACCTGGATCGCTCAGCGCGCCTCGAAGAGGACCCTCGTGCTCTTCGGCCCGCGCACGAACGAGGAGGAGACCCAGACGGGCGGGTGGGCCGGATCGAGGCGGAGGTTCTTGATGCGCGAGACGAACTCCTCGAGCGCGACCCGGAGCTCCATGCGGGCGAGCGAGGCGCCGAGGCAGAAGTGCGAGCCGTAGCCGAAGGAGATGTGCTTCGTCGTGAAATCGCGCGTGATGTCGAACTTGTACGGATCCTTGAAGTGACGCGGATCACGGTTCGCGGCCGGGTACTGGAGGCCGACCATCTGGCCCGCCTTGATGACCTTGCCGTGCATCTCGACGTCGCGCGTCGCGGTGCGGAACATGTTGTGGAAGGGCGTCACCCAGCGGATGATCTCCTCGCACGCGTTCTCGACGAACTCGCGGTCGTCGAGCTTCTGGTAGAGGAGCTCGTACTGATCGGGGTGGCGGGCGAGCTCCTCGAGGCCGCCCGAGAGGGCGCTGCGGGTGGTCTCGGCGCCGCCCACGTTGAGGAGCGTGTGCTCGAAGAGGAGCTGGTCTTCGGTGAGCTTCTCGCCCTCGAGCTCCGCGCGGATCCAGCGGCTCAGGAGGTCGTCGCCCTGCGGATCCTCGCCGATCGCGGCGAGCATCTCCTCGTGGTGCTCGGCGAACGCGCCGAAGGCCTCGTTGACGGCGTCGTCGACGTACTGCGGACCCTGCCCGCCCTGGAGGAACTTGTCGATGAGTTCGAGGATCGAGGCGTGCTTCTCACGCGGCACACCGAGCATGTCGCCGATGACGCGCATGGGGAGCGGGGCCGCGAGGTGCTCGACGAGATCCATCGTGCCCTCGGGGATCCGCGGCGTGAGGAGCTCGATCACGATCTCGCGGATGTGCGGCTCCTGCTGGCGGATGTACTTGGGCGAGAAGCCCTGGGCGACGAGGCCGCGCTGCTTGCGGTGTGCCTCGCCGTCCTGGTGGATCATCGAGGGATCCGGCGGGAGGTGCGGGCGGTTGCCCTCGGTCGACGTGAAGGTCTCGGGGTCACGCGAGATCTCCACGATGTCGTCGTAGCGGAATACGTACCAGAGCTCGTTGTGCGGATCCCAGTAGAGAGGCTCGTTCTCCCGGAGGTATTCGAGCATCTCCCACGGATCGTCGTGGGTCTTCGGATCGCACATATCGAGGTCTTGGAACTTCTTCGTCACGGCGTCGCCCTCGCTCTCGCTCGCGCCGGTCGGGGCCGCGCGAGTGTGGGAAAACGTTGAAGTGGATCACGTTCTAGAACGTGTTCTAGTCGTCCGACAAGAGGAATCGCGGCCCCGTCCGGAAATTTACCGAACTATGACGTGGGCTCGGTCAGCTCGACTCGAGTCGAAGTTTTCATGGCGCGGCCGAGGACGATGACGACGGCGCCCGTGAGGTAGACGAGGAGGCTGTAGACGATGGGCGGGACGAGCACGGAGGGGTCTTCGCTCAGGCTCATCGCGAGGCCCACCGCGAGCGTCGCGTTCTGGATACCGACCTCGAGCACGATGGCCACGTTCGAGGCGCGATCGAGGCGCGCGGCGCGGCAGGCGACGAACGCCGCCACCATCGCCGCGACGTTGAGCGCGATCACGGGAAGCCCCGCCGCGGCGAAGAAGCCGCCCATCACGGCCGCGTTCTTCTGCACGCTGCTGACGATCAGGAAGACGAGGAGGAGGACGGCGACGCCCATGAGATAGGGCGAGAGCCGCTTGGCCCAACGCTCGGAGACCGCGCGGAGCCCCATCCCGAGCGCGAGCGGGATCGCGAGCACGACGGCGAGTTGCGTGATCGTCTCGACCGGCGAGAGCGTGATCACCTTGGCCTCCGACGCGAAGATCGACGTGCCGAGGAAGAGCCAGACCGGGAGCGTGAGCACGCCGAGCGCGTTGCTCGTGGCCGTGAGCCCGACCGAGAGCGCGACGTCGCCTCCGGCGAGCCGCGTATAGAGGTTGGAGTGCGCGCCGCCGGGGCAAGCGGCGATGAGCACGATGCCCATGGCGAGCCCTGCGGGCAGCGAGAAGGCGAAGGCGACGGCGAACGCGATCGCCGGAAGGAGCAGGAGCTGTCCGAGGAGGCCGACCACCACGGCGCGAGGCCGCGAGGCGAGGCGACGAAAATCGTCGACCGTGAGCCCGAGGCCGATGGCGAAGGTGATCGTCGCCATCACCGCCGAGACGAAGAGGACGGCCTTCTCGTGCTCGGTCACGCCGCGCTCCGCATGTCGCGAGGGATGCGGACGGCGATGGTCCGCATGACGTTCATCCACACGAGGAGCTCGGCGGTGATGAAGGGCTTGCCCGAGGTCATGAAGCACGCCGAGAGGTCGCGCTCCGGGTCGGCCCAGCCGAGGACGTTGGTGAAGCCCAGGTGCCCGTAGGCCTCGGGCGTGTGGGGCCCGTAGAAGCCGATGTGCTTGCCGCTGAGCATGAAGCCCGCGGAGTACGGCACGGGGAGGAAGAGCATCCGGTCGATCTTCCCGCGGACCACCGGGCGGACGGCCGAGGCGACGGTGCGCGCCTTGAAGATCTGCACGCCGTCGAGCGTGCCCATGTTGAGGAGGATCTCGAAGAAGCGAGAGACCTCGTTGGCCGTGGCGATGATGTTGCCCGCCGGCACGATGCCCGTGAGGAAGCGCGGGTCGTTGGAGATGTCGACGAGCTCGCGCATGGGCTTGCCGAGCGCGCGCATGAGCAGGTCGTGGGCCGGCCAGACCGGCTCGGGGCCGGTGAAGGCGTTCATCGCCACCTTGCCGAGATCCTCGGGCGCGACGCCGTAGTTGAGGTGCTGGAAGCCGAGCGGCTCGCGGACGTACTTGGTGATGTAGGCGCGGATGTCGGCGCCCGTCACGCGCTTGATGATCTCGCCGAAGATGAAGCCGCCGGTGAGCGCGTGATACGCCGGGTGCATGCCGGGCCGGTGCACGGGGCGGAGGTCGCAGATGGCCTCGAGCAAACGGTCGGAGTCGGCGAGGTAGTCGAGGTTGATCGACTCCGTCGGCGCGGCCGGGATGCCCGCGTGGTGCGAGAGCACGTCCTTGACCGTGATGCGGTGCTTCCGGTGGCGCCCGAACTCGGGGATGAACGTGGCGACGGGCTCGTCGATGTGGATGAGCCCCTGCTCGTGCAGGAGGTGCACGAGCATGGCCGTGATGGCCTTCGATCCGCTGAAGAAGTTGAAGAGCGTGTCGGGCGTCGCGATCTCGGGCTCGGCGTCCGGCGGATCGGTCGGCGCGTTGCCCACGCGGTGACCGATCGAGCGATCGAGGATCACGTGTCCCCCGCGACGGATGCAGAGCTGCATCGCGGGGTTCAGGCCACGCTTGTAATAGGTGACGACGCTCGACCAGATCGCGTCGACGTCGCTCTTCCGCAGCCCCGCCGTCTCGGGCGGCTCTTCACGCGCGCTGATGCGCGTGACGGCCTCGGGATCGTACTCCCGGACGCGGGTGTGGTAGAGGAGCGGGATTCGGTCGAGCGGCTTCACGATCACGACCGCGTGAACTTGGGCGCGCGCTTCTCGACGAAGGCGCGCGGCCCTTCCTTGGCGTCGTTGGTCTTGAAGATCGGCTGGCCGATCTCGAGCTCCTGCGCGAGCGCTTCCTTCTCGGTGAGACCGTCGGACGCGTAGGCCGAGCGCTTCACCGCCTCGACGGCGAGCGGCCCACAGAGCGCGATCTGCGCGGCGACCTTCTTCGCCTCGGCGAGTGCCTCGCCCTTCTCCACGAGACGGCTGACGAGGCCGAAGTGATAGGCCTCCTCGGCCGTGAGCGCGCGACCGCTGAGGAGCATGTCCATGGCGACGGCGTGCGGGATCTGGCGACGGAGACGCACCGTGGAGCCACCGAGCGGGAAGAGGCCGAGCTTCACCTCGGTCACGCCGAACATCGCGCCCTTGGCGGCGATGCGGATGTCGGTGCCCTGGAGGATCTCGGTGCCGCCGGCGAAGGCGTAGCCCTCGACGGCCGCGATCACCGGCACGCGGGGGCGGTGATGGCGGAGGAGCGCACGCCAGTGCATGTCGGGATCCGTCTGGAACTTCTGCACGAGCGCCGGGTCATGACCGGAGGCCATCGCCTTGAGGTCGGAGCCCGCGCAGAAGTTGCCCTCGGCGCCGGTGAGGATGGCGACGCGGATCTCCGTGTCCTTCTCGATCATGTCCCACGCCTGCCAGAGCTCGTAGAGCATGTGCAGGTCGAAGGCGTTGCGGGCTTCGGGGCGGTTCATGGTGAGGGTGACGACGTGACCCTCACGCTCCACGAGGAGCGGCTTCTTCTCGCTCACGATGTCTCCTTTGCGGCTGACAGTGGAACGTGTTCTACGACCGATGGGCCACTGTCCGCAAGCGAGGACGCCGCCGGACGCTCAGAGCGCGTCGAGCACGGCGCGGGGCTCGACGACGCGGCCGACCTCTTCGGGTTGTTCCACGGCACGGATCACACCTCGCTCGTCGAGCACGACCACCGTGGGCCGGGCGTGTGGCGCGGCGAAGCCGAGGAAGCCGAGCGGCCCCCGGGGGGAGGCGCCGAGGCCGAGCGCGCGCGCCGCCTGGCCCTGCTCGTCGACGAGGCAGCGGAGACCGAGCCGCTTGGAGAGCGCGCGCGCCTCCTTCGGTCGATCCGGGCAGACCACGACGATCGCCGCGCCGCGCGCCTCGAACGCCCGCGCGAGCGAGGCGAAGGCCGCGACCTGGCGGAGGCTCCCGAGGCTGAAGCTCCCGCGGTGGAAGACGAGGACGGTGCGGCGCCCGCGGAGCTCGCGCGAGGAGACCGCGCGTCCGTCCGGCTCGTAGAGCTCGAAGGGCGGAAGCGGCGAGCCCACGGTGAGGATCGAGGGACGCTCCATGGGAACGCGGGAGACCATGGCGCGGTGGATCACGAACGTGGCGAAGCCGAGCGTCCCGAGGACACCGGCCGTGAGCGCGCCGCGCGCCGTCGACCACGAGCCCACGATCGCGAGCGCCATACCGATGCAAGCGATCACGACGTAGACGCGAGGGCGCGTCCCGTCGGGGCGCGGGGCGAGCGGGAAGAAGATGGACGCGATGGAGGCGCCGGAGACGAGCGCCGCGCCGAGGAAGGCGAGCGACGGGCGCGTCCACATCACCCCGAGCGCGAGCGCGAGGGCGAGCGCGTGGAGCGCCACGTGCGCCGTGACGAACGCCGACTTGAGGAGCGACACGATCGTCGTACGTCGCGGGACGCACGAGTCTCCCGTCGCGGCGGATACCCTACGGGCGCGGCGCGGACCACAATCGGTCCATGCCCTCACCCTTCGAGAACGCGACCGCCGTCGAGCGCGTGGGCGAACACACCTACCTCGCGCGCATCCCCGACGGTTGGCAACAAGGGCGCGGCGCCTTCGGCGGCGTCGTGCTCGGCACCCTGGCGCGCGCGATGATCGCGTCCGAGCCAGATCCGGCGCGCACCCTTCGGATGCTCTCCGGCGAGATCTGCGGGCCCGTCCTCGCCGAGGAGGCGCGCCTCGAGGTCACCGTCCTCCGCCGCGGGAAGAACCTCACCAACCTCGACGCCCGCATGTTCCAGGGCGGCGAGGTCGTCGCGCGCGCGAGCGCAGGCCTCAGCACGCCGCGGAGCACCGCCGGCGACGTGCGGAATCCACCTCCGCCGGCGCGGAAGCCGATCGAAGAGGCGCTGTCGGTCACGCTCCCGAGCCCGCCCGCGCCCGTCTTCGCAAAGCACTACGCCTTCTCCGTCACGGGCCCCCTCCCCTTCTCCGGCGGGAGCGAGCCGGTGGTGCACGGCTACGTCCGGGAGCGCGTCGCGCCGGACGCGCTCGACGCGCCCGCCATCATCGGCCTCCTCGACGCCCACTGGCCCGCGCTCTTCTCGGTGCACACCGCGCCGCGCCCCATGGCGACCGCGGGCTTCGCGGCCGAGCTCCTCGTCGATCCGCGCACGCTCGATCCGACCCGGCCGCTCTTCTATCGCGGCGAGGCGGTGGCGCAGCGCGACGGCTTCTTCGTGGAGATGCGCGAGCTCTGGTCGGACGACGTCCTCGTCGCCCTCAACCAGCAGACCTTCGCCATCCTCGCCTGAAGGCGCTCAGCCCCCGACGAGGCCCGCCGCCTCCGCGAGGAGCTCGTACGAGCGGAGGCGTGCGTCGAAATCACCCGCGTAGGTGACGATCATCGGTTCGTCGACCTGGTGGCGCGCGGCGAAGGCGCGGATGCCCTCCGCGACCTCTCCGCCCGTGCCGAGGACGACGACGCGGAGCATCTCGCGCACCTGGCGGCCCACGGGCGAGTCGAGGAGGCCGGGGTGGTCGGGGCGGACGCCGGCGCCGCGGCGCCCGAGGAGGCGCACGGCCATGCGCCGGAGCTGGGCTTCGTACATCGCCTCGGCGTCCTCAGGGCGATCGGCCGCGATCGCGTTGATGCCGGCGATGACGTAGGGCGCCTCGAGATGCCGGGAGGGCTCGAACTCGCGCCGGTAGAGGGAGATGGCCTGATCGAGGAGCGCCGGCGCGAAATGCGACGCGAAGGCGTAGGGGAGCCCGAGCTTGGCCGCGAGGCGCGCGCCGTAGAGCGACGAGCCGAGGATGTAGAGCGGCACGCGGGTGCCCTGCCCTGGCACGGCGCGGATGCGGAGCCCCGCTCCGTCGCCGAGGAGCGCCTCGAGCTCGACCACGTCGGCCGCGAAGTGCTCGGCGGCGGCGGGATCGCGCCGGAGGGCGCGGAAGGTCTCGGGCTCCCCTCCAGGCGCACGGCCGAGACCGAGATCGATCCGGCCGGGGTGCAAGCTCTCGAGGGTCCCGAATTGCTCGGCGATCACGAGCGGCGAGTGGTTGGGGAGCATCACGCCCCCCGCGCCGAGGCGGATCCGCTGGGTGTGGGCCGCCACGTGCGCGACGATCACGCTCGTCGCCGACGAGGCGATGTCGTCCATGCCGTGGTGCTCGGCGTACCAGATGCGCCGATATCCCCACGCCTCGGCGCGCCGCGCGAGCTCGACGCTCGCCGCCACCGCCTCGCCCACGGTCCGCCCTTCGGGGACGATCACGAGGTCGAGGATGGAGAGCGGGAGCGTCGTCATCGCGTCACTGCTTCTTGGCGTCGACGTCGAGCTTGATGAGGACCTCGTCCTTGATGAGGTCGTCGGGCATGCCCGGGTAGACGATGTCGAAGTCCTTGCGGTTGATCGCGAACTCGGCGTCGACCGTTACGCGGTCGCCGTCGACCTTCACCTTGGCGGGGAAGGAGATCGACTTGGTCACGCCGTGGAGGGTGAGGTTGCCGGTGACGACGTGCGTCGCGCCGTCCTGCGCGCGCGCCTCGACCGAGGTCGAGACGAACTTCGCCGTCGGGAACTTCGCGACGTCGAAGAAGTCCTCGTTCTTGAGGTGGCCGGTGAGGCGCTCGTCGTCGGCGACGAGCGAGTCCATGTCGATCTCGACCTCGACGCGGCTCTTGACGGGGTCACGATCCACGAGGTCGATGGAGCCGGTGAACTTCTCGAACTTCCCGTCGTGCTTGGCCGTGAGCTTCGCGCCGACGAACGAGACGGCCGAGCCCTCGTTGGAGAACGCGTAGCGTTCGGCGCTCGCGGGCGCGGGCTCCGCCGCCGCGACGGCTTCCTTGACCTCGGCGCGGGTCTTGCCGGCGGCCGGATCGTTGTCGCACGCGGCGAGCGCAAAGAGCGAGAGCGGCGCGAGCATCCATGCGTACTTGTTCATCTTCGATATCTCCTGGTGCCCAGGCTTCGGGCGTGACGACGAATGTAGGCGTTCCGCGGCTGCGCTCAACGGGCGAGCGGGCAACAGATTGGTGCGCGACTGCAACCGCGGGGCGGCTCAGCCGGGAAGATAGCCGAGGTTGGGCCGGAGCCAGCGCTCCACCTCCGCCACGCTCATCCCCTTGCGCGCCGCGTATTCCTCGACCTGATCCCTGCCGATCCGGCCCACGTTGAAGTAGCGCGACTCCGGGTGTGCGAGATAGATGCCGCTGACGCTCGCGGCGGGCATCATCGCCATGCTCTCGGTGAGGGAGATGCCCACCTCCTCGGCGCCGAGGAGCTCGAAGAGCTTTCGCTTCTCCGTGTGATCGGGGCACGCCGGATAGCCGAAGGCCGGCCGGATGCCGCGGAACCGCTCGTCGACGAGATCGTCATACGAGAGCGACTCGTCGGGTGCGTACCACTCCCTCCGCACACGCTCGTGGAGCCACTCGGCGAAGGCCTCGGCGAGGCGATCGGCGAGGGCCTTCACCATGATCGCGCGGTAGTCGTCGTGGTCGGCCTGGTACTTGGCGACCAGCGCGTCGGCCCCGAGGCCGGCCGTCACGGCGAAGGCGCCGATGGCGTCGCGCCTCCCGCGCGGCGCCACGAAGTCGGCGAGCGAGCGGTAGGGCTGGTCGTCGCGCCGCGCCGCCTGCTGCCGGAGCATCGGGAAGCGGAGCTTCTCCTCGGCGTAGCGCTCGTCGGTGTAGAGGACGATGTCGTCGCCGTCGGCCTCGGCCGGGAAGTACCCGTAGACGGCGTTCGCGGTGAGCGAGCGATCCCGGATGATCTCGTCGAGCATCTCGTTCGCCTGGTCGTAGAGCTCGCGCGCCGTCTTGCCGTACTCGGGGTGCTCGAAGATCTTGGGGACCTTGCCCTTGATCTCCCAGGCCGCGAAGAAGAACGTCCAGTCGATGTAGGGGCGGAGCTCGGCGAGATCCACGGCCTCGAGCTTCTTCACGCCGAAGAAGGGCGGCGAGACCACCCGCTCGTAGTCGAGCTTGGGGGCGTTCTCCCGCGCCACCTCGATGGGGAGCATCTCCTTCTCGTGCTTGGCCGCGAAGAGGCGGCGGTGCTTCTCCTGCTCGCTCTTGTTCTTCTCGGAGAACTCCGGGCGCCGCTCCGGATCGAGGAGCGCGGAGACGACGTTGACCACGCGGCTCGCGTCGAGGACGTGCACCGTGTCGCCCGAGAAGGACGGCGCGATCTTCACGGCCGTGTGCTGCTTGCTCGTGGTGGCGCCGCCGATGAGCAAGGGGAGATCCACGCCGCGGCGCTCCATCTCGCTCGCCACGTACTCCATCTCGTCGAGGGAGGGCGTGATGAGGCCCGAGAGGCCGATGACGTCGCACTTCTCGGCGAGCGCGGTGTCGATGATCTTCTCGGCCGGCACCATCACGCCGAGGTCGATGACCTCGTAGTTGTTGCAGCCGAGCACCACGCCCACGATGTTCTTGCCGATGTCGTGGACGTCGCCCTTGACCGTGGCGAGGAGGACCTTGCCTCGCGTGCTCGCGTCGCCCTCGACCTTCTCCGCCTCCATGAAGGGTTGGAGGTAGGCCACGGCCTTCTTCATCACGCGGGCGCTCTTGACGACCTGCGGGAGGAACATCTTCCCCGCGCCGAAGAGGTCGCCGACGATGCCCATGCCGTCCATGAGCGGGCCCTCGATGACCAGAAGCGGGCGCCCGAGCTTCACGCGGGCCTCCTCCACGTCGGTCTCGATGTAGTCGACGATGCCCTTCACGAGCGCGTGCGCGATGCGCTTCTCGACGGGCTCCTCGCGCCAGGAGAGGTCCTCGACCTTCTTCTTGGCCTCGCCCTTGAACGACTCGGAGAACGCGACGAGCCGTTCCGTCGCGTCCTCGCGCCGCGCGAAGATCACGTCCTCGACGAGCTCGAGCAGGTCCTTGGGGATCTCCTCGTAGATCTCGAGCTGCCCCGCGTTCACGATGCCCATGTCGAGGCCGGCCGCGATGGCGTGGTAGAGGAAGGCCGCGTTCATCGCCTCGCGCACGCGCTCGTTGCCGCGGAAGGCGAAGCTGAGGTTGGAGATGCCGCCCGAGACCTTGGCGCCGGGGCAGGTCGCCTTGATCTCGCGCGTCGCCTCGATGAAGTCGATGGCGTAGCGCGCGTGCTCCTCGATGCCGGTGCCGATGGCGAAGACGTTGGGGTCGAAGACGATGTCGGTGGGATCGAAGCCCACCTGCTCGGTGAGGATGCGGTAGGCGCGCTGGCAGATCGCGACCTTGCGCTCCTTGGTGTCGGCCTGCCCCTCTTCGTCGAAGGCCATGACCACGGCGGCGGCGCCGTAGCGGCGGACGAGCTTGGCCTTGGCGATGAAGTCGGCCTCGCCCTCCTTGAGGCTGATGGAGTTGACGATGGGCTTACCCTGCACGCACTGGAGGCCCGCCTCGATGACGCTCCACTTGGAGCTGTCGATCATGATGGGCACGCGCGCGATCTCGGGCTCGACCGCGAGGAGGTTCAAGTACCTCCGCATGCTCGCCTCGGAGTCGAGCATGGCCTCGTCCATGTTCACGTCGATGACGTTCGCGCCGTCGCGCACCTGCTCGAGGGCGACGTCCACGGCCTCGCCGAATTTCTGCTCGACGATGAGGCGCTTGAACTTCTTCGAGCCGGTGACGTTGGCCCGCTCGCCGATCATGAGGAAGTTGGAGTCGGGCCGGAGGACGAGGGGCTCGAGGCCGGAGAGCCGCGTCCACGCGGGGAGCGTGGGGATCTCGCGCGGACGGAGGCCGCGCACGGCCTCGGCGATGGCGCGGACGTGTTCGGGCGTGCTCCCGCAGCAGCCGCCCACGGCGTTGACGAGCCCGTCCCGCGCGAAGGCGGCGATCTTCTCGGCCATCTCGGCGGGGCCCTGGTCGTAGCCGCCCATCGCGTTGGGCAGGCCCGCGTTGGGGTAGCAGCTGACGTAGGTGTCGGCGGCGTTCGCGATCTCCTCGAGGAAGGGCCGCATCTCGTCGGCGCCGAGCGAGCAGTTGATGCCCACGCTGAGGGGCCTCGCGTGCGCGATGGAGATCCAGAAGGCCTCGACCGTCTGACCGCTGAGCGTGCGCCCGCTCTTGTCGACGATGGTCACGGAGATCATCAGGGGTACGCGCGCGCCGCGCTCCTCGAAGATCCCCTCGGCCGCGTGGATGCAGGCCTTGCAATTGAGCGTGTCGGTGATCGTCTCGATGAGGAGCGCGTCGGCGCCGCCGTCGAGAAGGCCGCGGATCTGCTCCGTGTAGGCGGCCTTGAGCTCGGCGTACGTCATCGCGCGCGCGCCGGGGTCGTTGACGTCGGGCGAGAGGCTCAGCGTGCGCGTCGTGGGGCCGATGGCGCCGGCGACGAAGCAGCGGCGCGAGGGATCCTTCTCCTGGACGGCGGCCACGGCCTCCTTGGCGAGCTTCACCGAGGCCACGTTCATCTCGTAGACGAGCGACTGCATCTCGTAGTCGGCCTGCGAGATGGCGTTGGCGCCGAAGGTGTTGGTCTCGACGATGTCCGCCCCCGCCTCGAGGTAGGCCAGGTGGATGTCGCGGATCATCGCCGGCTGGGTCAGCGAGAGCAGCTCGTTGTTCCCCCGCACCTCGACGTGGTGATCACGGAAGCGCTCGCCGCGATAGGTCGCCTCGTCGGGCTTGTGGCGCTGGATCATGGTGCCCATCGCGCCGTCCATCAGGACGATGCGCTCGGCGAAGAGCTTCTCTAGGGGATGCGTGGTCATGGGTTCCGTGGCGAGCGCTCTAGCGAAAAAGGCGCGCGGACGCACCCGCAAGCTCCCGCGCTCATCTCTACTTCATAGGCTTCAGGCGATCGTCAGCACAACCGTCTTTTGATGGGGCGGCAAGCCCGGCACCTGAGGGAAGTCAATCGGGGGGCCGAAGACCTTCCGGCCGATCACGCCGCGCCCGGCCTCTTCGATCCCGCGTCGGAGGAAGCGCTCGAAGCCCCTCGGATCCATCCGGTGATCGTTGGTGGAGGCCCAGAGCGAGCCGCCCGGCGAGACCAGCCGCGCGCAGGCGGCGGCGAGCCCCACCCAGTCCTTGCCGGAGTGGAAGCGGTGCTTCTTTGTGCGCGCGTGGGTCGGCGGATCGACCACCACGTGATCGAAGCGCTCGCCCCGCCGCGCGAGCCTCGGGAGGAGCGCGAAGACGTCCTCGACGAGGAAGCGGTGCTCGCCCGCCGGGTTCCGCCCGAGCACGCTCCCCCGCGCCCGCTCGATGGCGGGCCTCGCCGCGTCGACCGTGAGCGTGTGCTCCGCCCCGCCCTCGACCGCCGCCACGGTGAACGCGCCGCAATAGGCGAAGAGGTTCAGGACCGAGCGCCCGGGCGATACCTGGAAGAGCCGCCGCCGGTTCTCACGCTGATCGAGGAAGATGCCGGTGGAGAGCCCGTCGCCGAGGCGCACCGGGTAGGCGATGCCGTGCTCGTGGATCTCGAGCTCGAAGGGCGCGGCCTCGCCGAAGACCGGCGCCTCGGGGGCGAGTGCCTCGTGCACGGCGGCCGCGGGCTTCTCGGTCTCCCGGCGCCTGCGCTTGAGGTAGCCGCCGCGGAAGCCGAGCGAGGCGAGCGACGCGATCACGGCGTCGAGCTCGAGCGCGCCCTCGTCCTCGTAGGCGTGGAGCACGGCGTAGTCGCCGTAGCGATCGATCGCGATCTCGGGCGCGCCGTCGCCGTGCCGATGGAAGAGCCGGAAGGCGTCGGTGAGCGGCGTCCCCTCGGGCGGCGCGAAGAGCGCGCCCCGCCGGTGGAGCGCGCGCTCGAGGCACGCGGCGAAGGCCGCGCGATCCGTGACGTCCACCGCCTCCTCGCCCTCGAGGAAGCGCTCGAACTCGGGCGGGAGCCGGGACTCGAAGCGGAGCTCCCCGCCCGCGTAGGGCACGGCGAGGCGGGTCGCGTGGAGGAGCATACGCGAGGCGGGGTGCGCGCCGTAGAGGGGATCGCCGGCGATGGGCGCGCCCACGTCGGCGAGCTGCACGCGGAGCTGGTGCGTTCGCCCGGTGTGCGGGCGGAGGGCGACGAGCGCGCGATCCCCGCGCCGCGCGAGCACGCGGAGCTCGGTCACGGCGTCCTTCCCCTTGGGATCGACGCGGACGAGCCCGTGCATGCGCTCGCCGAGCCGATGCCGGAGGACGCGATCCGGCCCCGGATCCCCGACGACGCCGGCCACGTACTCCTTCTCCACCGCCCTCGCCTCGAAGGCGTGCGCGATGGGCACGCTCGCCTTCCGCGTGCGCGAGAAGAGCAGGAGGCCGCTCGTCTCGCGATCGAGGCGTTGGTGCACGCCGATTCCGTCGGGCTCGCCGCGCTCGCGGAGGTAGGCGCGGAGGAGACTCGTGAGGTCGCAGCGGAGGCCCTTCTCCTCGGGTTGCGTCGCCACGCCGGCGGGCTTGTCGACGACCACGTAGTCGTCCGTCATCCGGACGATCCACGCGGGATCGAAGCGCGGCTGCATCCTCGCCTCAGAACTCGCGCATCTCGCGCGGGAGCAACGCGGACGGCGTGCCGCAGCTCACCACCCAGAGCTGATGCGCGGCGCGCGTCGCGGCGATGTGGAGAAGGTGCCGGCTCTCGTCGTCCTCGGGGAAGGTGGCCGCCCCCGCCTCGACGATGATCACGTAGTCGAACTCGAGGCCCTTCACCTGCGTGATGTCGGTGACCTCGACCCCGGGTCGGAACGAGAAGTCCTGATCGGCCACGCGGCTCAGGTTGGGCACCTCGCCGCGCACCAGCCCCTCGTACCAGAGGTCGGCCTGCTCGGGGTAGCGCGCGATCACGGCCACCGACGCGAAGCGCTCGGCGTTGACGAGGTTGCGGAGCGCCTCGGACACGAAGGCCACGGCCTCGCCGCTCTCGGTGAAGTTGAAGTGCTCGACCGGCGCGCCGCTGCGCGTGGCCTTGCGCGAGCCCTCCTGCTCGAGCGGACCGAGGACGTGCGAGGCGAAGTCGAGGATCTCCTGCGTGGAGCGGTAGCTGAGGCGCAGCGGCTCGACGCTGACGTGGTCGAGGCCGAGCTCGGCGAGCACCGTGCGCCAGTCGGTGAAGCCGTTCTCCATATGGAGACGCTGCGCGACGTCACCCGCGAGGGTGATCGACCGACGCTCCGTGGTGGTGCCGAGGACGACCTTGAGTTCGGTGGGGCTGAGATCCTGCGTCTCGTCGACGAAGATGTGCTCGTAGGCGAGCGCCTGCCCGCCGCGCCCGAGGGGGCCGATGACGAGTTGGTGGAGACGGAGGAGGAGCGCGTCGTCTTCGACGTCGAGCTTGGCCGACTCGTCTTCTTCCTCGACGCCGTCGACCGGGCGATCCTCGCGCTCGGAGGCCTCCTCTTCCTCGCCTTCGCGCTCGTCGGCGAGCGACTCGCGGTGCGCGAGCGCCGCGCTGCACCGGCGGTTGCAATGCGCGAGCGCCCACTCGAGCTCGCGCTCGGTGAAGTGCTCGGGCGCGTGCTCGGCGAACGCCGCGCGGACGAGCGCGCGGTCGGTGAGGATCTCGGCCCAGAGCCCCGCCACGTCCTGGAGCGTCATCCGCGTGCGCTCGATGATCCGGGCCACCGAGTGCCGCGTCTCGACGGGGATGGACTTCTCCGCCGCCATGTACTCCTCGAGCGCACGAAGCCGCAGGGCGATGGGGTGGCCCTCGGTGGTCTCGAGCGCGCGGAGCACCTTGCCGCCGAGCTCCCGCCGCTTGGCCACGTCGACGATCTCGTCGATCACGGCCTGGGCGCGCTTCGCGACCTCGCGCTCGAGGAGGCGGAGGAGCGCCGGGTGCTTCTTGAAGCGCGTGACGATGGCCGGCGTGTCGTCGGCCACGGCCTTGGGGAGCTCGGGGAAGTGGTGCCGGCGGAGCTTCCGCGCCCAGTCCTCGTAGGTGACGACCGAGACGCCCTCGACGCCGAGGGCCGGGAGGACGTGGAGGATGTATCGGACGAGCGCGTCGTTGAAGACGACGACGAGCATGCGATCCGGCCGGAAGACCTTGGGCTCCTGGAACGCGAGGTAGGCGAGGCGGTGGAGGCCGATCGTGGTCTTGCCGCTGCCCGCGCCGCCCTGGACCACCACGAGGCCGCTCGTGGGCTTGGAGATGAGCTCGAACTGGCGCGCGTCGATGAGGGCCGTGATCTCGGAGAGGTGCTTGTCCTCGCGGCCGTCGCCCTGCCCCGTGCCGAGCTTGCCCGGCGCGTGGAAGTCCTTGGGCCGCATGGCCGAGCCCTGCCCGCCCTCGAGCGAGAAGGCGTTGTGGGCGATCTCCTCCCAGGAGCCGTCGCGGCGCTTCACGAAGGAGCCCTGCGGCGCCTTGATGCGCCGGAGCGTGCCGCCCTGGATGGTGAGGGAGCGCTTCACGAGGACCTCGCCCTCGACCTCGCGGTCGCCGAACTCCTCGTCGTAGAAGTCGCCCTCTTCGTAGCGATAGTAGATGCGGCTCACCGGGGCGTCGCGCCAATCGACGATGCGCACGCCGGTCTTGGGGTCGAGGTAGGTGCTCTTGCCGATGAGCACCTCGCGCTTCTTGTCGTTCTCCTCGAGCACCATGCGCCCGAAATAGGGCGAGCGCGGGTCGACGTGGCCCTCGGTGACCTTGGCCCGGCGTCGGGCGACCTCCTGCATCCGCTCCATCTCCTCGATGAGGGGCGGGATGTCCTCGGCGCGGGCCTCGAGGATCTGATCGCGGAGGGCCAAGAGCTCGGCGTCGTAGTCGATGCCCGCGGAGCGCCCACGCGGCACGGCGCGCTCGGCGAGCGTGCGTTGGACGCGTCGGAGGACGCGCTCCTCTTCCTCGATGATGGGGCTCTTCAGCTCGTTCTCGGACATCGCGGGCAAGAGCCTCCAGCTAGCACGATTCCCGCCGCGCTCAACCGTCGGGGCCCGGGGGTCGGTGTCGCACGCGGGCTCCGTGGCCGGCGCGCCTACATCCATTGAAGTTGAATCATTCCATCGCCACGGCATAGAGCGCGCGACCCGCGCCGCACCCCTGCGTCGCCGGAGCTCACCCGCAG
>JAAYBZ010000193.1 GCA_012744445.1 Myxococcales bacterium
CCCGAACCGCGCACACCGCCATGGTGCCCGTCTTGGGTCGAAGCCCCGCGCAGCGGAACGACGCCCCGCGCAGCGGAACGAGGAGCCCCGCGGCTACGCGCGAGCGATGGCCTCCGCCAGGATGTCGAGGAGGGCGTGCAGCGCCTCGTCGGGGATGTTGAGCGGCGGCACGAGGTAGAGGGTGTCGCCGAGCGGCCGGATCTGCGCGCCGAGCTCGAGCGCGTGCGCCGCGACCTTCCACCCCTTCTCGCCGAGGTAGCCGCCCTCGCCGAGGTCGACGGCCGCGACCATGCCGAGGCTGCGCGTGCGCAAGACGCCAGGGAGCGAGGCGATCTCCTGGATGCGCCGCGCGAGCGTCTCGGCCTTGGCCTCGGCCCGCTCGAGGATCCCTTCCTCGCGATAGATGGCGAGGACCTCGCGCGCGACGGCGGCGCCGAGCGGGTTGCCGAAGAAGGTGTGGCCGTGCATCAGCGCGCGCGTCTTGTCGCCGCGGAAGCCGTCGTAGAGGCGCTCGCTCGCGAGCGTCGCGGCGAAGGGCATCACGCCGCCCGAGAGGCCCTTGGCGGTGGCGAGGAGATCGGGCGCGATGCCCGCGTGCTCCGAGGCCCAGAAGGGCCCCGTGCGCCCGAAGCCGGTGAAGACCTCGTCCACCACGAGGAAGACGTCGGCCTTCTTCGTCGCCTCGCGGAAGCGGCGGAGCACCTCGGCCGGGTAGATGCGCATGCCCGCGGCGCCCTGCACGATGGGCTCGACGACGAGCGCGGCGTATTCGTGCCCGCGCGCCTCGAGCTCGGCTTCGACGAAGCGCGCGACGTCTTCCCACGACGCGTCGCTCGGCGCGGGCGCGTGCGTGACGGGGAACTTCAGCGGCGAGAAGACGTCGTGGAAGGTGCCCGAGTCGCCGAGGCTCATCGCGCCGAAGGTGTCGCCGTGGTAGCCGCCCTCGAGCGCGAGGAAGCGGCGCCGCTCGGGGCGGCCGTTCTGCTGCCAGTACTGGAAGGCGATCTTCGCCGCGACCTCGACGGCGGTGGAGCCGTTGTCGCTGAAGAAGACGCGCGTGAGGCCTTCGGGCGCGGTCGCGACGAGCTCCTCGGCGAGGAGCACGGCGGGCTCGTGCGTCGCGTTGCCGAAGGAGCAGTGCAGGAGCGAGGCGGCCTGCCGCTCGAGCGCCGCGCGGATCCGCGGGTGGCCGTGGCCGAGGTTGTTGCACCACCACGAGCCGCTCCCGTCGAGGATGCGCCGCCCGGTGTCGTCGACGAGGTAGGGGCCCTCGGCGCGGACGACGACGAGCGGGTCGCGGGTCTCGTGATCGACGCTCGAGGTGTAGGGGCGCCAGAGGTGCCGGCGATCGAGCTCGAGGAGGCGTGCTCTCGGGGTCACGAGACGCTCTTAGCAGGCCGCGCGCCGCTCCGGCGAATCTCAGAGCGAGGAGATGAGCACCTCGCGGCGCCCGCCGGCCTTGCCGCTCGGCGGCCCGACGACGCCCTCCTTCTCCATGCGCTCGACGAGCTTGGCGGCCTTGTTGTAGCCGACGGAGAGCTGGCGCTGGATGTGGCTGATCGAGCAATAGCCCGCGTCGGCCACCACGCGCACGGCCTTGTCGTAGAGCGGATCGTCGGAGCTCGGGCCGTCGAAGCCGCCCTCGTCGTCGTCGCGCGGGCGCGTGATGTTCTCGTCGTACTCGGGCTCGCCCTGCGCGCGGAGGTGATCGCAGACGGCGTGCACCTCGTCTTCGGAGATGAAGGCCGAGTGCACGCGGATGAGATCGCTCGAGCCGGGCGGGAGGAAGAGCATGTCGCCCATGCCGAGGAGGTGCTCGGCGCCCTGGCGGCCGAGGATGGTCTTGGAGTCCTCGCGCTGGCTCACCTTGAACGCCATGCGGCAGGGGAAGTTGGCCTTGATGACGCCGGTGATGACGTCGACCGAGGGACGCTGCGTGGCGAGGATCACGTGGATGCCGGCGGCGCGCGCCTTCTGCGCGAGGCGGGCGATGGAGGCCTCGGCGTCCTTCGCGGCGACCATCATGAGGTCGGCGAATTCGTCGACGACGACGACGATGTACGGGAGCTTCTGCGGGAGCGCGGCGGACTCGTCGGTGCTGCGGCCGAGCTTCTCGAGGGGGAGCTCGCCCGCGAGGACCTTCTCGACCTTGCGGTTGTAGCTCGTGATGTCGCGCGTCCCGCCGTCGGCGAAGAGCTGATAGCGCCGCTCCATCTCGTCGACCGCCCAGCGCAAGGCGAGCGAGGCCTTGTTCATGTCGGTGACGACCGGCAGGAGCATGTGCGGGATGTCGTCGTAGACCTTCAGCTCGACGACCTTCGGGTCGATCATGAGGAGCCTCACCTCTTCGGGCGTGCGCTTGTAGAGGAGGCTCGTGAGCATGACGTTGAGGCCCACGCTCTTGCCGGCGCCCGTCGCGCCCGCGACGAGGAGGTGCGGCATCTTCGCGAGGTCGGCGTAGACCGGCTGGCCGCTGATGTCCTGGCCGAGCGCGATGGGGAGCGCGCCCTTGTGGTTCTGCCAGCGCGCGTCCTCGAGCACGGTGCGGAGGTAGACGGTGGCGCGGCGATCGTTCGGGAGCTCGAAGCCCACGCGCGACTTGCCGGGGATGGGCGCGACGATGCGGACCTTCTGCGCGGCGAGCGCCATCGCGATGTCGTCGGCGAGGCCCGCGACCTTGGAGACCTTCGTGCCGCTCTGCGGCTCGAACTCGTACATCGTGACGACGGGCCCGGGGTGGATCTCGTCGACGCGGCCCTTCACGCCGTAGTCGGCGAGGGTCTTGGTGAGTCGGACGGCGTTCTCGCGGAGCGTCTCGGCGTCGATCTGGATGGTGTGCGCGTCGCCCTCGGCGAGGAGCGTGGTGGAGGGGAGCTCGAAGGGGCCGCTCTCGGCGGGCGCGGGGGACTCGACCTTGAGCTGCGTCTGCTTGGGCGCGACGATCGTGGGGCCGGCCTCACGCTCGCGGGAGCGCGCGGCCGCTCGCGGCGCGGGCGCGGGCTCGTCGAGGTCCTCGGGCTCGTCGAGGTCGTCGAAGTCCTCGGGCTCGTCGTCCACGACGACGACCGCGGGCGGCGCGGGCTTCTCCACGAGCGCGGGCGCCGCGAGATCCCCCGTGGAGGTGGTCACGATCTTGGGGGCGGTGGGCTTCTTCTTGCCCTCGAGCTCGGCGCGATCGAGCTCGCGCGCCTGCTCCCAGGCCTCGACGATCGCGCGCAGGAAGGCCATCGAGTGCGCGCCGAGGTAGCGGAAGGCCGAGGTCACGCGCTCGAGGATCTCGGCGACGCTGAGGGGCGTGCGGAGCACGAGCGTGACGAGCACGACGGCCACGGCCACGAGGAACGCGCCGGGCGTGCCGAGGAGCGCGCGGAGCACCTCGCCGAGCACCTGCCCGATGATCCCGCTCGCCGCGTGCTCCGCGAAGATGATCGCCTCGGGCGCCACGAGCTGCGTCATCGCGCAGGCGCAGAAGACGAGGACGAGCGTGGAGGCCACGGTCGCCGCGCCGAGGAGGTTGGGCCGGCCGAGGAAGAGCCTGCGCGTGGCGAGGAAGAGCTCGAAGGGGAGGAAGAAGCTCGCGGCGCCGAAGGCGGAGACGAGGATCCGCGAGATCTCCTTCCCGATGGATCCGGCGAGGTTCCCGCCCTGGCCGGGCTCGTAGGAGCCGAGCGCGAGCAGGAGCAGGCCCGCGAGCGTCGCCGTGAGGATGGCGAGCACCTCGTGGCGCCGACCTCCGCGCGGGGCGTTCATCGTCCCAGGGGATGTAGTAGAAGAAGCGCTCACGTGAGATAATATCCCATATCGAGGCTAACCTCGATCGGCGCGCGGGGTCAACATTTCGGCCGGCCGGGAGAGGGCCTGGGGGCGCCCGAGGGGTGCACTTCTCATCAAAAAACGGCGCCTCCGTGATATCGTGCTCGCCTTCCATCCGATGCGTTCTCTTCGACTCCCCTCCAGAATTCGCGCCTTCCTGCTCATCGGCTCCCTGACGCTCGGGGCGCTCTCCGGGTGCGCGATCGGGAGCGAGGACATCGCGCATTGGAAGCAGACCCAGAAGGGCCCCGAGAAGATCGTGAAGGTGCTCACCAGCGAGCGCTATCCGATCGAGCTCCGGGCCGAGGCCGCGTTCGCCCTGATCGAGCTCGACCGGACCGACGTGGCGGGCCTGCACGAGCTCGGCCTCGCCCTCGACCAGCTCTCGGCGTCCGAGCCGGAGGCGGTGGCGGCCATCCTGCGCGACCTCGAGCCGCGCGTGGGCGCCATGATCGCGGGCAAGGAGGGCGAGCCCGCCACGGCCTCGCAGATCCGCGGCAAGGACGCGGCGTTCCGCCTCGTGGGCTACGCCGACGGAGCCGTGAAGGACAAGCTCGTCGAGCACGTCGTGGGCTTCTACGTGGCCGACTTCCCGGGGCGCAGCCTCGCCGGCGACGCGAGCGCCGAGCAGGTGGCGCAGAAGCTCGGCGATCCGGCGGTCGTCCGCCTCGTCGACGCCATGAGCGCGAAGATGCCGCCCGAGGCGCTCGTGAAGCTCGGCGAGCTCGTCGCGTCGCTCGGCTCGGCCGAGACCAAGCAGAAGGCCGGCGAGCGCCTCGTCGCGATCGAGCGCGAGATGGAGGGCGACGACTTCGTCGCCTGGATGAAGCAGGAGATCACCGCGCAGCAGCCCGCCGGGGCCGAGCCCATGGACGAGGCGCGCCTCGCCGCGATGGCCTCGCTGAACCGCGAGAAATTCCTCAACCAGGGCGCCCTCGCCGCCATGAAGCCGCTCGCCGGGGAGGCCGTCGTGGCGTCGCGCCTCCTCGAGATCGCGGGGGCCAAGCCCGCGGCGGACGCGCCCGAGGTCGTCGTCGAGGTGACCAACGATCGCCGCAAGACGGCGCTGATCGCGCTCGAGGGCAAGACCACCCCGGCGCAGGTCGACGCGCTCCTCGCGATCGCCCTCGACCCCGAGGACGCGCTCGAGGTCCGCGACCTCGCCTTCGATCGCGTGGCCGACACCAAGTCGACCGACGCCATCGCCAAGCTCTGGCCGCTCGTGCAGTCGGCCGCGAACCAAGACCTCGCGAAGCGCCTCCGATGGCGGGCGGGCGAGCTCGTGCTCGGGCTCGGCGGTCCCGCCGTCGTCGACGAATTCCTCGCCAAGCTGCCCGCGCGGGCCGGCGTGGAGTTCGAGCCGGAGGAGCTCTTCGGGTACGCGACGGTGATCGCCGGGATGGATCCGGTGCCGCTGCAGGCGATGCGGGCCGCGCTCCGCGGGACATGGCCCCGCGCGGTCATCGTCGCGCGCGTGCTCGCCGACGCGGGCGAGGCGGCCGACCGTGAGCTGCTCGAGCAGCTCGCGGCGTCCAAGGTGGCGGTCTCGGGCAAGGGCTGGGATCGCCTCGAGCCCGAGCAGAAGACGGTGGGGGACGTCGCGAACGCGGCCTCCGCGAAGCTCGGGGCGAGACTCTCCGGCAATTCGGACGAGCCGAGCGGCTCTTGATGGGTGAACGATGGCGAGCGATCAGAACAAGAAGACCCTTCGTGCCTTCCAGTGTCGCGAATACCTCTGGGAGATCTTCGAGCGGATGAGCGCGGAGCTCGACTGCTCGGTGGACTACCTGATCAACGAGGCGATGCGTCAATACGCGCGGAGCCGCGGCGTGCGCACCTCGCGCGTGAGCCTCGGCCCGAGCCTCTCGGCTGCGCCGCCGGCGCCCGTCTCCAACGACACGCCGACGGTGCCGCCGCGCTCCTCCTCGCCCTCGCTGAGCGCGGCGATCCCGGCCGCGCCCGCGATGCCGAGCTTCGACGCGCCGCCCGCGATGGGGACGCCGCCGGGCATCAGCTCGCCGTCGCTGCCCGCCGTCGAAGGGCGCGCCGCGAGCGTGCCCGTCGCGCCGCCGCTCTCGAGCCCGGGCCTCACGCCGCCGCCGCTCCCCTCGATGCCGCCGCCCTCGATGGCCGCGCCGGCGCCCGCTCCGGCGAGCACGCGCCCGCCGCTCTACATCGTCTTCAACGGCCAGAAGTACCCGGTCGACAAGGAAGAGTTCGTCATCGGCCGCGGCTCGAAGACGAGCGACTTCACCATCAAGGACGGCAACATCAGCCGCCGTCACGCGCTCGTCGTCTACCAGAACGGCCACTACTACATGAAGGACCTCGGCAGCACGAACGGCATCGACTTCGCCGGTCAGCGCGTGGGGACCAAGCAGATCGACGAGGGCGACGTCTTCCGCATCTGCGACTACGAGCTTCGCTTCACCTACCGATGAAGCGGGCGATCGCCCTCGCCCTCGCGCTCGCGCCGCTCACGGCCGCGGCCGAATCGCGGCAGGAGCGCGCGGCCGCCATCGCCGAGCAGGAGGCGCGGCGGGCCGACGAGCGCGCGCGCACGCGGCCGAGCGATCGACTCGCGAACCCGGTCGAGCTCGCGCTCTTCGAGCGCCTCGAGGAGCTGCTCGGCCTCTCGCTCCTCGTCGAGCCCATCTCCGAGGACGTGCTCCTCGAGAAGCAGCGGCGGCTCGAGGCGCTGCGCGCGCTGATCTTCGAACGCCTCCTCCCGCTCGACCCCGAGGACTTCGAGGCCCTCGCGCGCGCGATCGGCGCCGAGCGCGCCGTGGAGCACCGGCTCGTACGCCTCGAGCTCGCGCGCGACCTCACGCGCGCGGCCCTCACGCGCCTCCTCGCGGAGCTCGACGACGCGCGCACGGTGCGCGCCGTGATCTTCGTCCACGGCGCGGGCACAAAGGGCGCGAAGCGCGCCGCCGATCTGGAGGCCCTGCTCGGGGAGGCCGACGCTTTCGTCGATCGAAGGCTCTCGATCGAGCGGAGCGGCCTCACCCGAGGGGGCGCGACGATCTACCTCATGAGGCTCCGCCCCACGTCGTGACGGCTCTCAGAGCAGGCCGCAGACGTGGAGGGAGAGGTCGTCGTTCTCCTCGAACATGCCGTCGTCGGTCATGCCGCAGTTGGCGGAGAAGTCCGGCGCGGGCGTGCCCGCGGTGGGGAAGATGCAGTCGCCGCTCTCGGCGATCTCCTCGCCGTCGGGGCAGAAGTTCTGGCCCTCGCCGGTGAGGAGGTAGTGCGCGAGCTGCATCTCGGCCGCGCGCGTCTTGCGGAGCTTGCCGTGCGGGTCGTCGCAGATGCCCTTGCCCTTGTACGCGGGCGGGAGGTTGCACGGCGGGTCGATCGGGTTCCCGAAGTCGTACTCGGCGAGGAAGTTCTCCGTCTCGCTCGTCGAGCCGACGGTCTCGATGCCGAAGATCCCGTTCGGGCGCACGCCGGTGTCGAGCGCCTTGGCGCCCAACGCGCGCGCCATGATGTGCGCGCCGAGCTGGTTGACCTGGTGGTCGCCGAGCGCGCCGCGCATGAGCACGTTCTTCACCGTGACGTCGGGGCGGAGGCGCTGCCCCGGGCGGAGGTGCACGGTGTAGCCGTTGGGCTCGACGCGATCCCAGAGCATCTGCGCGAGCGAGATGCCCATCTGCCAACCGCGCGGGTCGGAGATGCGGATCTGCATGAAGCCGAAGAAGGGCGTGAAGTCGACGCTGCGGAAGAGGAGGAGCGAGTAGGGCTGGCCCATGACGCCGAGCGCGGCGCGCTCGATGTGCGGGCTGATCGCCGCGTAGACCGCGCCCATGATCCCGCCCTGGCTGATGCCGTGGTAGTGGCGGACGCTCGGATCGAGGTAGGCGCCGAAGTCTTCGTCCTTGGAGAAGCCCTCGATGACGGTGTCCATGAGGATGATCTGCTGCATCATCCCCTGGTGCAGCCGCTCGAACATCGGCGAGAGGTTGCCGATGTTGGAGCTCCCCGCGAGCGTGGCGCCCGCCCAGACCGAGTCGGGCTCGGCCATGCCGTCGAGCGCGGTGCCGAAGAAGACGTAGCCGAACTCGTTCATGAACGCGCGGAAGTGGGGCGCGCTGATCTGGCTCGCGGCGCCGAAGAGGCCGTGGCCGTATTGGAGGAGGGGCTTGGGCTCCTCGGGCGTGGCCGAGGCCGGGATGATCATGTGGAAGACCTGGTCGTGCCAGGGGTTCTCGGCGTTGACCTGCGGGAGCCCGGCCTCGTCGAAGAGGAGGCGACCGCCGGGCTTTTGCTCGCTCATGTAGTTGGGCGCGCGGAAGGTGCCGACGATGTAGAAGCGCACGTTGGCGTCGTCGTTCTCGATGCAGCTGAAGTCACGCCCCTCGAAGGGCGCGCAATTGGCCGTGCGGACCTCGGTGATCGTGTAGGGGTGCCCGGCCTCGCGCACGAGGCGGAGGCCCTCGTCGCGCATGTGGAGGAGCCAGCCGGTGACGTTCTCGACGCTGCCCGTGGTGAAGTCCCAGGCGAGCTGGAGGTCTTCGCGCGGGATGCCGGCCTGCTCGAGGGCGGCGAAGATCCCATTGAACTTCTTGCGACGCGAGCGGACGGCGGGGTCGGTGGAGTCGACGCCGTCACGGAGCGCGACGAAGGCCTCGCTCGCGGGGACGAGCGCGTCGCCCTCGTCGACGACGCCGCGCACGGCGACGATGTAGCGGCGCGCGTGCTCGAGCGGCACCACCGGACGGATCGTGAGCGCCCGCGTCCCGATGTGGAGGGAGTTCTTGTCCTCCTCGGCGAAGTGCGGGACGAGCTCGCCCGTCTCCGTGTCGAGGATCACGGTCTTGCTCGAGGTGGTGATCGAGCTGGCGATGCCCTCGTCGGTGGGTGTCGGGAAGCCGCGGTCCGTGCCGTTCGGGAGCTGGAAGAGGATCGTCTGCCCCGTCGACCATCCGTCGGCCACGTTGAAGACCGTGGGATCGGTCTGCATGAAGAAGCCACTCTTCAGATCGAGGCGGAGGCCGGTGGGCGAGGTCGCGTCTTCGCGTGTGAAGAAATCGTTGGGGAAGGGGAAGGCGCAGAACTCGGGGACGATGGGATCGCAGGTGTTGTCCACCGACTCCGGTTTGGAGTCGGATCCACACGCCGCGAGGCCCAGCAGGATCGTGAGCGCAGCGAACGGCTGCGCGCGCATACGTAGAACCATCGGCAACTCCTCGTAAGAAGAACGGGTGGCGATGGTATCGTGAACGTCTCCCGCTTGGAATCACGGCCGAGGGACGATCGCGCGCGAGAGTGGCGCTCCTTACGCGGCGTGGTCAAAGTAGGCGCCCATGCCCGTCCTCACCGCGAAGGGCCTCTCCAAGGCGTACGGCGCCTCGCCCTTGTTCCAAGGGCTCGATCTCTCCATCCACCGGGGAGAGCGCGTCGCGCTCGTCGGCCGCAACGGCGCCGGCAAGAGCACGCTCGCCAAGATCCTCGCCGGGGTGGAGTCGGCCGACGCGGGCGAGATCTCGGTGCGGCGCGACGCGAAGGTGGCCTACCTCTCGCAGGAGCCACGCTTTCCGCCGGAGTCGACGGCGCTCGAGATCGCGCTCTCGGGCCTCGGCGAGTGGCGGGCCGCGATGGCGCGCTTCGAGGCCATCGCGCGCGAGCTCGAGAAGGATGGTGAGAGCCCCGAGCGCCTCGCGGCGCAGAGCGCGGCCGCGGCCGAGATCGAGCGCCTCGGCGGCTGGGATCGCGAGCACGAGGCGAGGACGACGCTCCGGCAGCTCGGCATCGCCGATCCGAGCCGCGCCGTGGGCACGATGAGCGGGGGTGAGCAGCGGCGCGTCGCCATCGCGCAGATCCTCGTCGGCAAGCCCGACCTCGCCATCCTCGACGAGCCCACCAACCACC
>JAAYBZ010000194.1 GCA_012744445.1 Myxococcales bacterium
CGGCGCGAAAGCTGGGCCCGAAGGGCTTGGGCTCGCCGCCGTCGACGCCGATCTTCACGTTCTGCGGAATGGGCGAGAAGACCACCTCGCGCGGGCCGCGGGGCCGTGCGGCCGCCGACGTACGCGAGGCGTCCGTCTCGGGCGCAGGCGAGGTCTCCTCGGGCGCGATCGCCTCGTGCGGGACGGACTCGATCGCGGTGGCGACGGGCTCGATGGGTTCGTCCGAGGGGGCCTCGGCGGCGGTCTCGGCGACGGGGACGAAGGGCGCGTCGTCCTCGCTGGCGAGGAGCACGACCGCGAAGCCCACGAGGAGACAGGGGAGCAAGACCTGCGCGGCCGTGCGGAGCGAGCGGAGGACGCGATCGCGCCGTTGCGCCCGCGCGAGCAGGGCCATGGCCTCCGGGTGCCCCTCGCGGAGCGCGAGGAGGTACTCGAGGCGCTCGTACGCGGCGGCGCGTCGGCCGGCGTCGAGCTCGCGCTCCGCCTCGGCGAGGCCATGGGCGAGGAGCTCGGTCTCGAGGGCTTCCTTCGTGGCCGCCGGATCGCGGAGGAAGCGCGCGAGCAGCGCCTCGGGCTCGGAGACGCCGCTCCATTCGAGGGTTTCCTCGAGCGCCTCGATGAGCGCGGCCGCGTTGGGGAAGCGGGCGTCGGGCTCGCGCGCGAGCAACCGGGCGAGGAGGCGCACGAGCGGGGGCGGGATCGCCGCGACCCACGTCCGCGGGTCGACGAACTTGGCCTCGACCACGCGGCGGAGGACCTGATGCGGGTTCTTCCCCTCGAAGGGGACGTGCCCGGTGAGGAGGAAGTAGAGGACGGTGCCGAGCGAGAAGAGGTCGCTCCGCTCGTCGCAGTCGCCGTGCTCGATCTGCTCGGGGGCCATATGCCCGGGGCTCCCGAGGATCTGGCCGGTCGCCGTGAACTTCTGCGCGTCCGCGACGTGCGCGATGCCGAAGTCCGTGAGCTTCACGAGCTCGTCGCGGTGGAGGAGCACGTTCTCCGGCTTCACGTCGCGGTGGATGATCCCCTCGGCGTGCGCGGCGGCGAGGGCGCGGGCGATGGAGAGGGTCATCACGACCGCGACCTCGGCCGGGAGGGCGTCGAGGCCGCGTCGGAAGTCGCCGAGCGTGGGTCCGGTGAGGAGCTCGACGGCGAGGAAGGCGTGCTCGCTCTCCTCCCCGGCGAAGTCGAAGACGCGGACGATGTTGGGGTGCTCGAGCCGGGCGACGCTCTTGGCCTCGCGGGCGAAGCGCGAACGAGCCTCGCCCTCGCCGCGCAGATGGGGGTGCAGGACCTTGAGCGCCACGAGGCGATCGAGGTGGGTGTCCCGCGCGCGGTAGACCGTCGCCATCCCTCCGTGGCCGATCTCTTCGATCGTCTCGTACTTACCCAATTTCATCGGCGGGGCGGGGGCGCGGGAACCCCGACTCTGTGTAGCCCTTCCCTGGCCTCGGGCTCAAGCGAATCCCGAAGCCCGAGGCGCGTGGAGAGGCGGCGAGGGCCCTGCTAAGGGGACGCCATGCAAAGGAGAGCCCTCGGCCACGGCACGCTCGAGACGGTTGCGCTCGCGCTCGCGTCGCGCCCGGGGCTCACCATCCTCGACGGCGACGGCCGCTCGCCGCACGGCGACCACTCGTACGTCGCGTGCGATCCGGTGGCGATCTTCGAGGCCGATCCCGCGGCGCCGCTCGACGTGCTCGAGGCCCTCGGCGCGCCGAGCGGCGACGACGCGCCCTTCCCTCGCGACGTGGGCTACGTGGCCTACGACGCGGCCTTTCCGGGGCGGACGCTGCCGGGCGCGCTCCCGCTCGCGCGCTTTGCCCGTTACGACGCCGTCGTGCGCGTCGACGAGCGGCGCGGCGAGGTCGAGATCCTCGGCGTCTCGCGCGAGGCCGTCGAACGGCTCGAGGCAGCGCTCCGCGCGAGCCCGCGCCCGCTCGAGGCACCACGCGTCGACGCGCTCGCGGAGGACGATCCCGAGGCGCACCTCGAGGCGATCGCGCGCGCGCTCGAGCACATCTCGGCGGGGGACGTCTACCAGCTCAACCTCACGCGCCGATGGACGGCGCGCTTCTCCGGCGAGCCGCTCCCGCTCTACCTCGCGATGCGCGAGGTGAGCCCCGTGCCGCTCGGCTTCTTCCAGGCGCTCGACCGCGGCGCGATCCTCGCGAGGACGATGGAGACCTTCCTCCACTTCGACCGCCGGGAGCGCGCGCTCCGCACGCGCCCCATCAAGGGCACCCGCGCGCGCTCGGGCGACGACGCCGCCACGGCCGCGGCCCTCCGCGCCGATCCCAAGGAGCACGCCGAGCACTCGATGATCGTGGACCTCATGCGCAACGACCTCGGGCGCGTGGCGAAGGTGGGCTCGGTCCACGTGGAGGCGCCCTTCCTGGTCGAAGACTTCGCGCGGCTCCAGCACCTCGTGAGCGTCGTCCGCGCCGAGCCGCGGGAGGACGCCACGCTCCGCGCGATCTTCGAGGCCACCTTCCCGCCGGGGAGCGTGACGGGCACGCCCAAGCGCCGCGCGATGCAGCGCATCGACGAGCTCGAGTCTTGCCGGCGCGGGGTGTACTGCGGCGCGGTCGGGCACGTGCGGCACGACGGCTCCTTCCACTTCGCCGTGGCGATCCGCACGGCGCTCGTCGCGGGCGGCGAGCTCCACTACCACGCGGGCGGCGGCATCGTCGCCGGGAGCCAGCCCCTCGCCGAGCTCGAGGAGACCCGCCTCAAGGCCCGCGTCCTCTTCGACGCCCTCGCGCGGCTCGCCGAGCGCGCTTCGGGGTAGTATCGAGAGCGGCACGCCGCTCGCTTCTGTGTTATGTGAAGCGCCGCGCGAGGTTCCTCGCCGATCCGGGATCGTCTAATGGTAGGACGGCGGACTTTGGATCCGCTAATGAAGGTTCGAGCCCTTCTCCCGGAACCAAGAGCGCCCGATCGGGGTCAGGCCCCGCTCGGGCGCAGCCGCAAGAAGCACTCGAGGTTGCCCTTGGGGCCGGTGATCGGGGCGTCGGCCCGCGCGATCTCCTCGAGCCCGAGGCCCCGCGCGTCCCTCGCGACGTCGTCGATGGCCTCGGCGCGGATCGCCTCGTCGCGGACCACGCCGCCCTTGCCGAGCCGCTCCGGGCCCACCTGGAATTGCGGCTTCACCATGCCGAGGATCTCGCCGCCGGGCTTGAGGACGTCGCGCGCCGCCGGGAGGAGCTTCTCGAGGCCGATGAAGCTCGCGTCGATGACCACCAGATCGACCCGCTCCGGGAGGCTCTCGGCCGTGAGGTGACGCGCGTTGGTGCGCTCCATGACCACGACGCGGGGGTCGTTCCGGAGCTTGGGGTGGAGCTGACCGTAGCCGACGTCGATGGCGTAGACCTTGGCCGCACCTCGCTGGAGGAGGCAGTCGGTGAAGCCGCCCGTGCTGGCCCCGAAATCCGCCGCGACGAGCCCCGCCACGTCGAGCCCGAAGGCGTCGAGCGCGCCCTCGAGCTTCACGCCCCCGCGGCTGACGTAGGGGTGGAGCTCCCCCCGGACCTCGAGGGGGGCGTCGACGGGCAGCTTCTCTCCGGCCTTCTCGACGCGCTGCTCACCGCGGTAGACCCGGCCGGCGAGGATCAGGGCGCGCGCCCGCTCGCGGCTCTCGGCGAGGCCGCGGGACACCAGCAGGACGTCTACCCGCTCCTTGCTCACGGCGCCCCCGAGGAGCCCTCGATGGATGGGTTTTCGCCCTTGGGGCGCTGTCGATGTGCGGGGCGATGCATGGGCTCGTATCCTGTGCTCAGACCTAGAACTTGCGCCGCCTCGCGGCCAGAAGGTGACCCATGCGTCGTACCACCCTTGCCGTCTCTTTGCTCGCCCTCGTCGCCTGTGGGGACGACTCCACCAAGCCCGACACGGGCGTTCCTCCCAACCGCCCGCTCTCCGAGGTCACCCCGTCGGAGGCCGGGAAGATCTGCAACGCGATCAGCGACCGCCTCACGGAGATCATGAATCCCCGGCGGCTCGAGCAGATGATCTGCACGGCTCAGGGCGTCGCCTGGGAGAACGCGAAGCTCGGCAAGTGCGAGACGCGCCGCGACGAGTGCCTCGCTTCTGGCGAGGTCGAGACGGGCGGCTTCGCGCCCGAGGGGATCTGCGAGGGGTTCGAGGAGGCCGAGGGGGTGGGCATCGGGCGCTGCACCGGGGACGTGACCGTGGGTGACTTCGAGGATTGCTTCGACCGCCTCACCAACCGCGCCGAGCGCGTCATCGACCAGGTCACCTGCGCGAATCTGGGCGGCGACCTGGACAAGTCGGAGGATCTTCTCGAAGATTTCTTCGAGATCTTCTCCGAGAGCGATCTCGACGACCTCCCCGTCTCCTGCCGGAAGCTCTCCGCGTCCTGCGAAGACTTCGACTTCACGGGCGATCGATGAGCCGAACGATCGATTTCTCTCCCTTCAACCAGCCCCCTCCCCGTCTCGGGAATCAATTCGACGACGATCGGGTCTTCCGGAGCTTGCTCGGCAGGCTCCTCCCGCCCGACGTCCTCGCTTCGGTGAGGGACGAGCTCCGGGAGCTCGGCGAGCTCGCGGGCGGTGAGCTCTACGCGCAGCAGCTCGAGGAACGCCTCCTCGAGCCCGAGCTCGTGCAGTGGAGCCCCTGGGGGGAGAGGATCGATCGCATCGAGGTCACGCCGCTCTGGAAGCGCGCCGAGCGGCTCGCCGCCGAATACGGCGTGGTGGCCGCGGGATACGAGGAGCGCTTCGGCGCCGTCTCCCGCGTCCATCAGTTCGCGCTGGTCCACCTCTTCGCGCCGGCGACGGACGTCTACGGCTGCCCGCTCGCGATGACCGACGGAGCGGCCAAGACGCTGCTCACCTCCAAGAACCAGGCGCTCATCGAACGCGCCGTCCCGCGCCTCACCTCGCGCGACCCCGCAACGTTCTGGACAAGCGGCCAGTGGATGACCGAGTCCACGGGCGGCTCCGACGTGGGCAAGTCCGAGACCATCGCGGTCCACGAGGACGGCGACCGGTTCCGCCTCTACGGGCGCAAGTGGTTCACGTCGGCGACGACGTCGCAGATGACGCTCACCCTCGCCCGCCCCGAGGGGAACGGGCCGGGAGGTCGTGGGCTCGCGCTCTTCTACCTCGAGCTCCGCGACGAGCAGGGGCGCCTCCGGAACATCGAGGTGAACCGCCTCAAGGACAAGCTCGGGACGCGGAAGGTGCCCACGGCCGAGCTCATGCTCCGCGGCGCGCCCGCGACGGCCGTCATCGGCACGACCGACGGCATCCGCAACATCGCGCCGATGCTCAACATCACGCGTACCTGGAACGCGGTGACGGCGGCCTCGTTCATGCGCCGCGGCATCGCGCTCGCCCGTGACTACGCGCAGCGGCGGGAGGCCTTTGGCGCCCCCCTCGCAAAGAAGCCCCTGCACGCCGAGACGCTCGCCGGGCTCCAGGCCGAGTACGAGGCGGCGCTCTGTCTCGTCTTCGAGGTGGTCGCGCTCATCGGCCGCACCGAGCACGGCGAGGCGAGCGCCGAAGAAGAGGCGCTCCTCCGTGTGCTCACGCCGCTCGCCAAGCTCGTGACGGGCAAGCAGGTCGTGGCCGTCGTCTCCGAGGTCCTCGAGTCCTTCGGCGGAGCGGGCTACGTCGAGGACACGGGCCTGCCGGTCCTCCTCCGCGACGCCCAGGTCCTGCCCATCTGGGAGGGCACCACCAACGTCCTCTCGCTCGAGGTCATCAAGGCGATCACCCGCGAGCCCGAGGTGGCGGGTCATCTCCTCGCGTTCTTCGATCGACGCACCGCGGGCGTCGAGGACGCCGCGTTGTGCGAGCTCGTGCGGCGCGCCCGCCAGGCCATCGAGCATGCCTTCGGGTGGCTCCGGGAGGCCGCGAGCCAGCGTCCGCTCCACACGGAGTGTGGGGCGCGTCACTTTTCTCTCACTTTGGGGAGGTCCCTCGAGCTCGGCCTCCTCGCGGCCCACGCGGACCACGCCCGGAGGACCGAAGGGGACCTCCGCTCCCGCGCGGCCGCCCGCCGTTTCGCCTCGGAACGATTTGAATTCATTGGCGACCTCGACCTCGAGGAGAGCTTCTCGCTCGCGAACGACACGCCTCTCGGCTGAGTCTCGGTCGGCCTCCAAGCTCGGGGATGTCCCTCGTTCGGGAATTGCTTCGAGCCCCCCCACGTAAGTTTCCCATGCTTGCAGGCTCCAATCCGAACGCCTAGGTTTCGGTCGCCCTTGAGGGGCATGAATACTTGCCGTTCGAGATCGGGAGCTCTGAGGGGGGAAAACCGATGGAGACGATCGTGAAAGCCAAGCTTCGTACCTCACTCATCGCTTCGAGCCTCGCCGTCCTGGGCGCGGTCAGCATGGGCTCCGCGCCCATCTCCCAAACCGACAAGGACGCGTGGGCCGCAGCGCTGGTGACGGTGAACGAGGCGGGCCTGAAGCCCGAGAGCGAGGACGACGCGCGTGGGATCATCAGCGTCCTCATCAATCGCGCGAAGCTGCGTGGTGTGTCCGTCCATCGCATGGCGCTTCTCTACAGCGGCAAGGCTTTCGACCAGGACCGCCCGCGCCGCCGCTGGATCGCGTTCCTCACGCCGTCGGGCGAAGAGCCGCGCGGCTGGCCGAAGCACTATCCCGACTGGGATACGCACTACAAGCCCGCCTGGCTCGCGCGCATCGAGCTCGCGCGCAAGCTGATCTCGGGCGAGCTCGAGGTCTGCGACGCGCACCACTGGGGGAGCCGTTATCACCCCGTGGACCAATCTCGCGCGCAGCGCGCCATCTCCGAGGGCCGCTGGGAGGTGCACAGCTGCGGGAACACCATGAACGAGTTCTATCGCGTGAAGGGCGTCCAGATCCCGGACTGACCCGGGCATCACGCGACACGAAGAGAGCCGGGCAGGGGCGACCCTGACCCGGCTCTTCGTTTGGACGGGGGGCGGCTCGGGCGTCGCGCCGCTCAGAACGGCACGTCGTCGTCGAAGTCGCTGCCGCCGAAATCGCCGCCGCCGAAGTCGCCGCCGCCGAAGTCGCCGCCGTGTCCGCCCACGTCACCGCGGCGTCCGCCGCCGCCGCCACCACCACCCATCAGGATGACGTTGGAGGCCACGATATCCGTCGCGGTGCGCTTGTTGCCGTCGCGATCCTCGTAGCTGCGGTACTGGATGCGGCCCTCGACGCAGATGGTGCGGCCCTTGGTGAGGAACTTGGAGAGGGCCTCGGCGCGCTTGCCCCAGAGCGTGACGTTGTGCCAGTCGGTCCGCTCCTGACGCTCCCCCGCCCGGTTCACGAAGCTCTCGGTGGTGGCGAGCCGCATGGAGAGCACCGGCTGATTGCCCTGCGTGTAGCGGAGCTCGGGATCGGCTCCGAGGTTTCCGATGAGAATGACTTTGTTGAGACCTTCGGCCATGACTTCCTCTGCTCTCCCCCAAGCGGCCGGGGGGCGTTGATTCCTAGCGGCGGCACTCTTCGGCCGCGTCCTTCCCAAGTTGTGGGCGAGCGCTCGGGTCGGGGGGACGATACGGCCTCCCTGTGACGCCTTCAATCGCCGAAGGCACCCTCAGGCAGGCCCACGCGCGGGAGCCTAGTCGATGAGCTCGGCGAGCTCGGCCATCTTCTCCCCGCGCGTTCGTGCGTGGTACTCCGGGCCGATCTCGCCGGCCTCACGCTCGCGGTCGAGCGCGCGGATCTCCTCGACGAGGCGCGCGATCGCCGCCTCCTTGATGGGCGATCCCTGGGGCGCGCGCCCCTTTGCCACGAAGAGCGCCGCGACGCCGAGGAGCGCGAGGAGCGCCGAGATCCAGGCCGCGGCCGTGCGGAGCGGCCCCTCCGACGGGATGCCCGTGAGCCGGATGGCGAGCGTCTCGAGCGGCGGATCGGTCGCCCGCATCTGCCGCTCCACGATGAGCTGCCGCTTCCCGCCGAGCGTGTGCGTGAAGGCGCCGCCCATCCCCTCGACCGCCACGTCCATGCCCTGCACCTGCTCCACGATGACCCGATGCGACATCGTGTTGCGGAAGGCCATGGGCATGCGGAGCTCGAAGGTATCGCCGGAGAGGGGGAGGTCGTAGGCCCAGACAAGCTCGACGCTGCCCGGCGGGACGGAGCCCTCCACGCGGAAGCCGCCCTCGCTGGGGATGATCCGCTGGTCGCCCATGCTGGCGCGGGTCTGGAAGGCGACCGCGCCCTCGGGGAGCGTCACGGCGTGCCCGCCCTCGGGGAAGACGTAGGCGTGCGTCGTGGGGTTGAGGAGCCGAGCGCCCTGCGTGACGCGCACGCGGCCCGGCTGGCGGAACTCGAGCTGGGTGCTCGCGAGGGTCTGGAGGAGGTAGCGCGGATCGCGCGTGACCTGGAGGCGTCGGAGCTCGACGCGCATGCCGCGATCGGGCTCGAGCCGGAAGGGGTTGGTGGCGGCGCGGGCGCCGTCGAACTCGATGGAGGGGCGGTAGCTCTGCTCGACGCCCGTGGGGAGCCCCTCGAAGCGCGCCTCGCCGGCCTCGTCGGTGAGGGCCTCGAGCTCGCTCCGGCCGCCCTCCGCCCGCATGATGCCCACGCGGACCTTCTGCCCGGCGACGGGCGCGCCGCGATGATCGACGACGAGCACGGCGATGGTGCCCGC
>JAAYBZ010000195.1 GCA_012744445.1 Myxococcales bacterium
GGAAAGCGCGTGCGCTTCGTGCTCGAGGCGAGCGGCGCCCAGCTCGAGCGGCCGGTCCTCGAGGGGCTCTCCGAGCCGCTGCTCCACCTCTTGCGCAATGCGATCGATCACGGCGTCGAGCCGCCCGAGGAGCGAGGGGACAAGCCCGCGGAGGCGACCGTGCGGCTCTCGGCCGAGTCGTCCGGCGCGTCGGTGACCATCGCCATCGAGGACGACGGACGCGGGCTCTCGGTGGAGGGCATCCGCGCGGCCGCGGTGGAGCGCGGCCTGCTCTCGGCCGACGCCGCCGCGGCGCTCTCCGACGAGCGCGTGCACGCGCTCATCTTCGAGCCGGGGTTCTCGACGAGCCGGGGCATCAGCGAGATCTCGGGCCGGGGCGTGGGGCTCGACGTCGTCCGGCGCCGTGTCGACGCGCTCGGCGGCACGGTGCGCGTCGACAGCTTCGAGGGCGCCGGGACGCGTTTCGAGCTCGTCGTGCCAGCCACCGTGACGCGCGAGCGGTTCATCGTGGTCGACGTGAGCGGCGTGCTCTACGGCATCCCCGCGCGACGCGTCTCGAGCATCGCCAGCGCCGCCGAGACCCGCGAGGACGAGGTCGCCGGCGGGCGTGTCGTGCGGAGTGGCGAGGCGTGGGTGAAGCTCCGCGATCTCGCCGCCGATCTCGGCGAGGAGATGCAGGCCACACCGCACGATCGCCTCCTCTTCGTCGACGAGGGCGAGGAGCGCTTCGCCTGGCGCGTCCCCAGCGTCCTCGGCGAGCGCGAGCTCATCCGTCACGCGCTCGACCCGGTGCTCGACGAGGCGAGCTTCCTCGCGGGCTCGGCGATGCTCGACGACGGACGCCTCGTGCTCCTCCTCCACGTGAACGAGGTGATCCGCCGGAGCGGCGTCACGCAGCGGCCGCGGCTCGTGCCGGGCGAGTCGCGGATCGCGCCGAGGGTGCTGGTCGCCGACGACTCCCCCATCATCCGAGACCTCCTCGCCGAGCTCCTCCGAGACGCGGGCCTCGAGGTCGAGACCGCCGTCGACGGCCGCGACGCGCTCGAACGAGTCGACGTGCGCGCGCCCGATCTCGTGGTGACGGATCTGGAGATGCCCCGCGTCGACGGCTTCGGCCTGGTCGAAGGGATCCGACGCCGCGGCCTGCAGATCCCCATCATCGTCGTCTCGACACGCGGCTCGGTCGAGGATCGGCGCCGCGCGAGCGAAGCCGGCGCCAACGCCTACGTGGTGAAGACGGGCTTCGAAGGGTCCATGCTCCTCGAGACGATCGCGAAATTCGTCGAGGTGCGTCGATGAGCGCGGCGAGCCCCATCCGCGTGGTGGTCGTGGACGACTCGCCGATCTGCAGCGAGCTCCTCCGCCTCATCGTCGAGCACGAGGGCGACGCGGCCGTGGTGGGGGTGGCGAACGAAGGCGAGCGCGGCCTCGAGGCGGTGAAGCGTCTCCGGCCGGACCTCGTGCTCCTCGATCTCCGGATGCCGGGCATGGACGGCCTCACACTCGTCGAGCGCATCATGTCCGAGGCGCCGACACCCATCCTCGTGGTCACGGCCGATCCGGCGGGCGCGAGCCGAGAGGGCGTCTTCGAGGCCGTCCGGCGCGGCGCCCTCGACGTGGCGAGGAAACCCGACGCAAACGATCCCCACGCGGCGGCGGCGCTCCGGCGTCGCGTGACGGAGCTCGCGCGCGTGCCGGTCGTGCGCCACCTCGCGCGGCGCCCCGAGGCCCCGCGGGCGATGGCGCCGCCGATCGCCGCCGCGTCGCCTTCGGTCGGACGCATCACCGCCGTGGGCATCGCGGCCTCGGCGGGTGGTCCCTCGGCCGTGGCCGCGGTGCTCTCGTCGCTCCCCGCGTCGTTTCCGGTGCCCATCGCGCTCGTCCAGCACCTCCCCGCGGGCTTCGCGGCTTCGTTTGCCACCTTCCTCGAGTCGCGCACGGCGCTCCGGCCGCGCGTGGTGAGCGGCCCGGTCTTCGCGGGCCCGGGCGAGGTGCTGCTCGCCGAGACCGACGCCCACCTCGTCCTGCGCGCCGACGGTCGCTTCGACGCGGCCACGGGCGAGCCGGTCGATGGACATCGACCTTCGGCGACGGTGCTCTTCCGCAGCCTCGCCGATACGCTCGGGGCCCGCGCGCTCGGCGTCATCCTGAGCGGGATGGGGCGCGACGGAGTCGACGGTCTCGCCGCGATGCGGGCGCGAGGCGCGCGGACCATCGCGCAGGATCGCGAGACGAGTGCCGTCTTCGGGATGCCCAAGGCGGCGCTCGAATCCGGCGCGGCCTCCGAGGCCATGCGCCCTTCGGACATCACGCAGACCATGCTCGCGCTCGCCGGGGGCGCGGGCGGCGCGCGCAAGGACGAGGTGTGGTCTTGAACCGCCGCGACGCGCTCGAGGCGCGGCTCCGCCGCGAATATGGCCTCTCGCTCGATCGCGGAGGGGCCAGGCGCTCCATCGACCGCTTCCTCGAGTCGCGCGCGAAGGAGCTCTCGCTCGACGATCCCGGCGTCGTCCTCGATCGCCTCGTCGAGGGTGATCCCGACGAGATCGATCGCCTCCTCCGCGCCGTGACCGTCCCGCACTCGTGGTTCCACCGCGATCCGGATCAGTGGCGCCTCGTCGAGGCGTGGATGCGCGAGCGCGGTGTGGGGCGCACGCTCGACGTCTGGGTGCCGGCGTGCGCCACGGGCGAGGACGCCTACACCGTGGCGCTCCTCGCGCTTCGCACGCGCGTGCCCGTGCGCGTCCTCGCCACCGACATCCACGGCGGGGCCCTCGCGACGGCGGAGCGCGCCATCTACGGCACGTGGGCCGCGCGCGAGCTGCCCGCGGATCTCAAGGCGCGGCTCGTCGAGCGCGACGACGGAAGGCTCGAGGTGCCCGAGGACGTCCGCGGGCAGGTGAGCTTTGCGCGGCACAACCTGATGGACGTGCCGCCGCCGAGCGCGAACGGGGCCGGTTGGGATCTGATCCTCTGCCGCAACGTGCTCTTCTACTTCCCTCAGCCCACGGCGGCCGACGTGGTCACGCGGCTGGCGGGCTCGCTCTCCAAGCAAGGCCGCCTGATGCTCGGCGCGAGCGACATGCTGCACGCGACGCCGCCGGGATGCCGCGCGCTCCGCGTGGGCGAGCGGCTCGTCATCGAACGCGACGACACCCACCGCAAGGCGCCGGCGAAGCGAGAGCCTCCTCCCACGCCCAAGCCCGTGCCGAGACGCGCGGCGCCGAGACCGACGCCCCCAGCTCCCCCACGGCCGGTCGAGTCCGATGGCCTCGACTCCGTCGAGCGCTTCGTCCGTGGCGTCGGGGCGCTCTCCACGGGCGATCTGGAGGGCGCGCTCACCCATTTGCGCGCGGCGCTCTTCTTACGTCCAGGTCTCTGGCCGGCCGCCGTTTACCTCGGCATCACCCACGAGCGCGCAGGACAGCGCGCCGAAGCGGAGCGGTACTTCGCCCGCGCGGCATCGAGCGGGGCCCCGAGCGACGAGCTCGCGGGCTTGCCGGAGGACCTTCGCGCCTATGGCCACGAGCTCGCGGCGCTCGCACGATCCAAGTCACGGAGGAGGACTGCATGAACAAGACGTCACCGAACCCGGGGGCCCAGGCGACGGTGCTCATCGTCGACGACAGCGAGATCTGTCTCGACATCGCGCGCGAGGCCCTCGAGGCCGAGGGCTACCGCGTCGTCACCTCCACGTCGCCGCTCGGGGTGAACCGCCTCATCGCGACCGAGCGGCCCGCCGTGGTGGTCGTGGACGTGACCATGCCCGCGCTCCGCGGCGACAAGCTCGTGCAGCTCGTGCGGCGCCACCAGACCGAGCCCGTGCACATCCTCCTCCACTCCGACAGGCCGGCCATCGAGCTCGCGCGTTACGTCGTCGAGTCCGGCGCCACCGATTACGTGGAGAAGACCCCCGACGCCGAGCCGCTCGTCCGCGCCATCAAGGGGCTGCTCCAGGGGCCGGCCAAGGCGGGCCGTTGAGGCCCCGGCGGGCGCCGATCACGAATTGAGCCTCGCGCCGCGGTCCGTGGTAGGACGCGGCCATGTTTCGCGGACGCATCCGCTCCATTCACTTCATCGGGATCGGCGGTGTAGGCATGAGTGGCATCGCCGAGGTGCTCCTCGACCTCGGCTTCCGGGTCACCGGCTCCGACCTCCGCGAGAGCGACACCACGCGCTACCTCACGTCGAAGGGCGCCCACATCGCCTTCGGGCACGCCGCGCGCAACGTCGAGGAAGCCGACGTCGTGGTCTACAGCTCGGCCGTGAAGGCCGAGAACCCGGAGATCACCGCGGCACGTGAGCGCGGCATCCCGGTCATCCGGCGCGCCGAGATGCTCGGTGAGCTGATGCGGCTCAAGGACGGCATCGCCATCGCGGGCTCGCACGGCAAGACCACGACCACCTCCCTCGTCGCCACGGTGCTCCGGGAGGCGGGCCTCGACCCCACGGTGATCATCGGGGGCAGGCTCAACGCCATCGGCTCCGGCGCCGCGAGCGGCAAGGGCGAGTTCCTCGTCGCCGAGGCCGACGAGTCCGACGGCTCGTTCCTCCGGCTCCACCCGGCCATCGCCGTCCTCACCAACATCGACCCCGAGCACCTCGACCACTACGGCTCGGTCGAGGCCGTGAAGGACGCGTTCGTGGTCTTCGCGAACCAGGTGCCGTTCTACGGCTTGGTCGTCGCCTGTATCGACCACCCGAACATCCAGGACATCCTCCCGCGGATCGACCGGCGCGTGGTGACCTACGGCTTCGCCGCGCACGCCGACTATCGCGCGAAGAACGCCCGCGTGGAGGGGCTCAGCGTCTCGTTCGAGGTGCTCCGCCGCGGGGAGTCGCTCGGCCGGATGTGCGTGCGGATGCCCGGCATGCACAACGTCTTGAACGCGCTCGCCACCATCGCCGTGGCCGACGAGCTCCGCGTCGATCCCTCGATCACCTCGGCGGCGCTCCGCGAGTTCAGCGGCGTGCAGCGGCGCTTCACGGTCGTGGGCGAGCACGGCGGCGTCACGGTCGTCGACGACTACGGCCACCACCCCACCGAGATCGAGGTTACGCTCGAGGCGGCGCAGCAGGCCTACGAGGGCCGGGTGGTCGTGGCCTTCCAGCCGCATCGGTTCACGCGGACGCGCGACTGCTTCGACGACCTCGTGCGCGCGTTCAACCGCGCCGACGTCGTCTTCGTCACCGACGTGTACTCGGCGGGCGAGGAGCCGATCGAGGGGTTCACCGCGGATCGGCTCGCCGAGGCCATCCGCGCCCACGGTCACCGCGATGTGACGTACGTCCCCGCGCGCACCGCGCTCGTCGACGCGATCGTCCCTCGTCTCCGCGAAGGCGACGTGGTCATCACGCTCGGGGCGGGCGACATCACCAAGACGGGCCGAGAGCTGATCGAGCGCTTGCGAGCCGAAGGTTGAAGCGGAAGAAGCACATCGAGGCGAGCGAGGGGCCGCCCAAGAACGAGCGCATCGCGCGCAAGCCCGAGCCCGAGGTGACGGCGCCGGTCGAACGCGGCGCGCGCTTCTCGCGCTTCAAGGCGTCGTTCGCCCGCGTCGTGACCGTGACGCTCAAGCTCGCCGTCGTCGCGGCCATCGTCGCCTGCGCCGGCTTCCTCGGGCACGCGCTCGAGGGCTTCGTCCGCACCTCGCCGGCGTTCGCGCTCGAGGCCATCGCCGTCACCGGACATTCGCGGCTCACCGAGCAGGAGGTCGTGGAGGCGAGCGGGATCACGCTCGGGGAGAACGTCTTCCGCTGGCCGCCCGAGGAGGTGGAGGCGAAGCTCGTCGCCCATCCGTGGATCGCCCGCGCGAGCGTTCGCCGCAAGCTCCCGAGCCGGTTCGAGATCGAGATCCGCGAGCACGCGCCGCGGGCCCTCCTCGCGCTCGACTCGCTCTACCTCGTCTCCCGCGAGGGGGTGGTGTTCAAGGAGCTCGGCGCGGGCGAGACCTTCGACCTCCCCGTGATCACGGTGGCGGACGAGGCCGCCATCCGGTCGAGCCGCGAGCAGCGCGCGGCGCTACTCACGGAGGTGGCGGCGCTCCTCCGCGACGTCGAGGCGATCGAGCCTCGATGGGCCTCGCTCCTCTCCGAGGTGCACGTGCACACCGACGGCGCCTTCACGCTCCGGTTCGGTGAAGACGGCACGGAGGTGCGGCTCGGCAAGGGCGATCTCGAAGGAAAGCTCACCCGCATCCGCCGCGTCTTCGAGCGGCTCGAGCAGGCGGGCCTCGAGGCCGCGCGGGTCTTCGCCGACAACGAGCGGCGCCCCGACCGCGTCACGGTCGAGATCCGCTGAGCGTCAGCCGAACTGGGCCATCGCGAACATCGCGGTGACCTTGTCGTTCGTCGCGCGGAGCCTCCGCACCAGGGTGCGCAGCATCGCCGTCTTGATGGCGAGCGCGAGGTCGCGATCGGTGCCGAGCAGATCGTCGAGCTCGGTGTAGCTGAAGCAGTAGAGGAGCGTGCGCTCGTGCGCGAGGGCGCGGGCGGCGCGCGGGATCGAGCGGTCCGCGAACTCCATCTCGCCGAAGTAGCTCCCGGCGCGGAGGATCGCGAGGGCCTCTTCGCCGATGCCCGGCACGATCTTGGAGATGCGCACGCTTCCGTCGGCCACGACGTAGAGATCGGTGCCGACGTCGCCCTCCTCGAAGATGATCTCGTCCTTGGGGAGCGCGAGCTCTCTTCCGATGGAGGCGAGGTGCGCGAGGTGGAGGGGCTCGAGGCTCGCGAAGAGCTCGATCTTCCGTAGCAGCGAGGTGTCGATCATGGTGCGGTCTCGTTCGCGACGGATCGTACAAGAGGCGGCCCGCGAATTCGCCCCGAGGCCCCCGAATTTCGGTCCTGGTGTCGGAATTCCAGGCTTCTTGCTCCCCTCGGCGGAGGAGGCGTGCCGTTTTTTTGTCAGGCGCGATCCGACTCGGTTATGCCGCGTGCTGGGCAATCCACGGAGCGCAGGAATGGCTGTAGGCGACATCATTGCAGGGCTCGATCTCGGGACGACGAAGGTCACCGCGATCGTGGCCGAGCAGACCGAGGACGGACTCGACATCATCGGGGTCGGCTCGGTGCCCGCGAAGGGCCTCAAGCGCGGGGTCGTGGTCAACATCGAAGCCACCGTCCAGGCGATCCGCGCCGCCGTCGAGCAGGCCGAGTCGATGGCGGGCGTCCGCATCAACAGCGTCTTCTGCGGCATCGCCGGGAGCCACATCCGCGGCCAGAACCGCGACGGCGTGGCCGTGATCCAGGAGCGCGAGGTCTCGCAGGACGACATCCGCCGCGTGCTCGAGCAGGCGCGCGCCGTGCCGCTCCCCGCGGACCGTCAGGTGCTCCACGTCCTTCCGCAGGAATATCGCGTCGACGATCAGGACGGCATCAAGGAGCCGCTCGGCATGAGCGGCGTCCGCCTCGAGGCCCGCGTGCACATGGTCACCGCGGGCTCGTCGTGCATCGCCAACATCGTGAAGTGCGCGGAGCGCTGCAACCTCCACGTCGCCGAGCTCGTCCTCGAGCCGCTCGCGAGCTCCCTCGCGATCCTCACCGAGGACGAGAAGGAGATCGGCGTCGGCCTCATCGACATCGGCGGCGGCACGACCGACGTGATCCTCTACTCCGACGGCGCCGTCGTCCACACGGCGTCGATCCCCATCGGCGGGCTCAACCTCACCAACGACATCGCGCAGGGCCTCCGCACGCCCATCGCCGACGCCGAGCGCGCCAAGATCAAGTACGGCTGCGCCTCGGTCGCGATGATCGAGTCGGACGAGACGGTGCAGCTCCCGAGCGTCGGCGGTCGTCCCGATCGCGTGCTCGAGCGCCAGGTGCTCTGCGGGATCATCGAGCCGCGCGTGGAAGAGATCTTCGAGGCCTGCCGCCACGTGATCGAGGAGAGCGGCTACGGCGACATGCTCGCCTCGGGCATCGTGCTCGCGGGCGGCTCGACGCAGCTCGAGGGCATGGCGGAGCTCGCCGAGAGCGTGCTCGGCCTCCCCGTGCGTCGCGGGGTGCCCGGACGCGTGGGCGGTCTCCTCGACGTGGTGCGGAGCCCCGCCTACGCGACGGCGGTCGGGCTCGTGCTCTACGGCGCCGAGGCCTATCGCGCGCAGGCGGCCCAGCCGGTCGAGTCGGCGCCGAGGCAGGTCGCCGCGGCGAGCGGCGGCTTCGGCGGGCGGATCTCGGCGTGGTTCCGAGAGGTGTTCTGATCGACGACGAAAGGTTTTGAAGCGGGAAGGGCGAACCCCGCTTCGAAATGACGAAACGAGGGGGCGAGGCTCCCACCAAGGAGGAAGAGATGGCGATTTCATTCGACTTCGCGGACGGCGTCGAGGGCGCTGCCAAGATCAAGGTCGTCGGCGTGGGCGGGAGCGGCGGCAACGCCGTGAACACCATGATCACGGCGGGGCTCCAGGACGTGGAGTTCATCGTCGCGAACACCGACGCGCAGGCGCTCGACAACAGCCTCGCGCCGACGAAGGTCCAGCTCGGGCCCAAGTTCACGAAGGGGCTCGGCGCGGGCGGCAACCCCGAGGTCGGTCAGAAGGCCGCGCTCGAAGACGTGCAGCGCCTCAACGAGGTGCTCGAGGGCGCCGACATGGTCTTCGTCACCGCCGGCATGGGCGGCGGCACCGGCACGGGCGCGGCGCCGATCGTCGCGCAGGTCGCGCGTGATCTCGGCGCGCTCACCGTGGGCGTCGTGACCAAGCCCTTCAAGTTCGAGGGCCCGCGCCGCATGCGCACCGCGCTCGCTGGCGTCGATGCCCTGATGCAGTCGGTCGACAGCATCATCACGATCCCCAACGAGAAGCTCCTCTCGCTCGACGACGACGACATCACCTTCCTCGACGCGTTCCAGCGCGCCGACGACGTCCTGCTCCAGGCGATCCAGGGCATCAGCGACCTCATCAACAACCACGGCCAGATCAACGTCGACTTCGCCGACGCGAAGTCCGTCCTGAGCCGTCAGGGCCGCGCGCTCATGGGCACCGGCTACGGCAAGGGCGAGCGCCGCGCCATCGAGGCCGCGCAGTACGCCGTGAACTCGCCGCTCCTCGACGACATCTCGATCGACGGCGCCACGGCCATCCTCATCAACGTCACCGGCGGTCCCGACATCAAGCTCCGCGAGGTCAGCGAGGCGGCGAACTTCATCAGCGCCGCGGCGCACGAAGACGCCGACGTCTACTTCGGCCTCGTCACCGATCCGGACATGAGCGACGTGGTGAAGATCACCGTCATCGCCACGGGCTTCGATCAGGCCATCCGTGAGCAGGAGAAGTCGGTGAACGCGACGGCCCGCGCTGTGCGCTCCAACCTCGGCTACGGCACGGGTCACGTCTCGAACACGCACCTCCGCGCCCAGAGCACGCCGTCGGTGCGTCCGGGCGCCATGGCATCGGCGGAGGAGCGCCGCTCCATCGTGCCGCCCGCGCAGGCGAGCGGCGCCCGCGCCTTCGGCGCGAGCGCGATGGACGACGAGGCGCTCCTCGAGATCCCCGCGTACATCCGCCGCGCTTCGCAGGCCGAGATCAAATGAGTTTCGGAGGTGGCGCGAGCCGCCTCTGAGAAGCACTCCTTGGTGTTCGCCCAGGCCCGTGTTCCTTTGGGAACACGGGCCATTTAATTTTGTCGTGGGCTCAGCCCTCGTCGCGGAGCCAGCCGGGCCGGACCACCGCGAGGATCTCCGCGCGGCGCTCCGGCGAGAGGATCTCGAACGCGGGCGAACGCAGGAGCTCGTCGAGCTCCTCGTCGCGGTCGAGCATGTGGAAGACCTCGATCTTGGCTTCCACGACCTCGGGGGTGAGCGGGGCGCGATCGAGGTAGGCGAGCGCGCCCTCGTAGCGACCCACGCGGGCCTCGGAGACCCCGAGCACCGTCCAGAGGCGGGGGAGGATCTCCCGAGGGACGACCTGCTCGTCGCGGACGTGGTGGCCGATGCGCGCCGCCTCCGCGAAGCGCCCCTCGCGGAACGCCGCCTCGGCCTCCTTGAGGAGCTCGCGCGCGCGCTTGGTCCCCTTGCGCACGGGTCCGGAGGAGCGCTCGCCGCGGAGCACCTGCACGTTGTCGAAGAGGAGCATCAACACGATGATCGTGAGGAAGATCATCTTCGCCGTGAGCGCGAAGTACCCGGCGACGACGAGGAGCGCGACCGAAAGACCGTGGACGATCTTGTCCGCCATCGGCGGGCGCATGAGCCGGAGCGCGAGGAGCCGGGTGAGCTGACCTCCGTCGAGCGGCCAGATGGGCAAGAGGTTGATGATCGTCCAGATGACGTTCACCTGCACCATCAGGGTGAGGAAGGTGTAGAGGAGCTCCTGCCCTCGGCCCGGATCCATCACATCGACGACGGCGAGGCGCGCGCCGAAGGCGAGCGCGCCGAGGGTGATGCCCGAGAGCGGCCCCGCGGCGACGATGAGCGCGTCGTCCCGATCGCGCTCGGCGGGGTGGTGCGAGGTGAAGCCGCCGAAGCCGTGGAGGAGGATCTGCGGCTGGAGCCGGAAGCGCTTGGCCATGAGCGCATGCCCGAGCTCGTGCGCGAGCAGGCTCACGGTGACCGTCACGCCGAAGAGGATCCCGATCGTCGCATCCGGTTGCGCCATCCCGAAAAAGAGCAGGAGCAACAAGAAGAAGGGGCTCACGAAGACGGGGATGTCGCCGACGGAAAAGATACGAATTCCGCTCATCTCCGGGCAACCATAGCAGGGGAGGGCCGCATCGGAAGGCGCGCAACCGCGGCCTCCTGGGCTCGACATCAGGGCTCGGTATGCGATCCACGGGACGAGACCTGCGACCGATGACCACCCTCGTCGTCACCGAGAAACCTTCCGTCGCGCGCGACATCGCCCTCGTGGTGGGCGCACACGCGCGCAAGAAGGGCTATTTCGAGGGCGGGGGCTATCGGGTGACGTGGGCGATCGGGCACCTCGTGGAGATCGCCAACCCCGGAGAGATCGATCCGCGGTGGCGGAGGTGGACGATCGAGTCGCTCCCGATCCTGCCCGCGCGTTTCCCGCTGGTCGTACGTGAGAACGCGGCCGAGCAATTCGAGATCGTCGCGCGCCTCCTGCTCGACGAGCGACACACGCGCGTCGTCTGCGCCACGGACGCCGGGCGTGAGGGTGAGCTCATCTTCCGCGACCTCATCGAGAAGGTGGGCTTCACGCGCCCCTTCGAGCGCCTCTTCATCTCCTCGCTCACCGAGGAGGCCATCGCCAAGGGCTTCCGCGAACTCCACCCCTCGAGCCGCTTCGACGGGCTCGCGGACGCCGCGCGCGGACGGAGCCGCGCGGACTGGCTCGTGGGGATGAACTTCTCCCGTCTCTACAGCCTCCGTGAGAACGAGATGTTCAGCGTGGGCCGCGTGCAGACGCCCACGCTCTCGCTCGTCGTCCAGCGCGATCGCGAGATCCGCGACTTCGTGCCCGAGCCCTATCTCGAGGTGGCCGTCGTCTTCGACGCGGGCACGGGCGATTTCACGGCGCGCTACGAGGTGCCTTTGCGGCTCCGCAAGGAGGATTGGCCGCCGACACGCCTCCCCGACGATCGAGACGCCGCCGAGGCGATCCTCGATCGCGCGAGGCGAGGCGAGGCCAGGCTCGCCAAGGTGGAGCGGAAGCTCTCGCGCACGCCGCCGCCGCTCCTCTACGACCTCTCCGAGCTCCAGCGGCAGGCCAACCGCGTCTACGGCTTCTCGGCGCAGCGCACCCTCGACGCCGCGCAGGCGCTCTACGAGAAGTACAAGCGCATCTCCTACCCGCGCACCGACAGCCGCCACCTCTCGAGCGACGTGGCCGCCACGCTGCCGGGGATCGTCGCCGCCGTCCGCGGGCCGTTCGAGGGGCTCCTCGCGCCCGGGACGGGCGAGCGTCCGCTGGGCAAACGCTTCGTCGACGACGCGAAGGTTACCGACCACCACGCGATCATCCCCACCGGACGAGGCAAGGCGCCGCCGCCGGGGAGCGACGAAGCCAAGGTCGAAGACCTCGTCGTCCGGCGCCTCCTCGCCGCGTATCAACCCGATCGCGTCGAGGCCGTCACGCGCGTGCTCGTCGAGGTGCGGTGCGACGACGAGATCGACCGATACCGTGCGCGCGGCGTCTCGGTCGAGGACGAGGGCTTCTCGCGGATCGAGCGGCCGTCCAAGAAGCGCGAGAAGGCCGATCTCCCGCCCGGCCTCGAGAAGGGCAAAGAAGCGCGGTACGTGCGAGGCGCGGTCGAGTCCAAGCAGACCAAGCCCAAGAAGCCCTACGACGAAGCCACGCTGCTCTCGGCCATGGAGAACGCGGGCGAGGCGCTCGACGACGACGAGCTCAGCGCGGCGATGCGCGAGCGCGGGCTCGGCACGCCGGCGACCCGCGCCGCCATCCTCGAGACCCTGATCCAACGCGGTTACCTCGTGCGCGAGGGGAAGACGCTCCGCGCGACGCCGCGAGGCGAGCGGCTCATCGATCTCGTCGACGAATCCGTGAAGAGCCCGGCGCTCACGGGCGAGTGGGAGCGGCGGCTCAAGCGCATCGAGCGTGGCGAAGAAGCGCTCGAGCCCTTCATGACCGACATCGAGAAGTACGTCTGCGAGGTCGTGGGCGCGCCCGGCGTGCGCGTCGAGCCGCGCGCGCGGCCGCGTCTCGAGAAGCCCGTGCACGTCCCCGATCCCAAGCGGGCGGCGGCGGCGCGCGCCGCGGCGGAGACCGCGAAGAAGGGCACGTCACCTCGGAGGCGCGACGAAACACCAGCGCGCAAGGCCGATGAAGAGCCCATGCAACGTCCGGCCTCCTCCGAGAGCGCGGCGCGTGTGAGCGCGCCTCCGCGCGTCGACGCCACCGTCTCCGTGGGGACGAGCGCCATCGACGAGATCCTCGCCCGGCGCTTCAAGCACCCTGGCTTCCGCCCGCACCAGCGCGAGATCTGCGAGAGCGTCGCGTCGGGGCGCGACACGCTCGTCGTCATGCCGACGGGCGCGGGGAAGTCGCTCTGTTACCAGCTCCCCGGGCTCGCGCGTGGCGGGACCACCCTGGTCATCAGCCCGCTCATCGCCCTCATCGAAGATCAGGTGGAGAAGCTCGTCGCGCTCGGCCTCCGCGCCGAGCGCATCCACTCGGGGCGCGATCGCGCGACGTCACGGGCCGTGTGCACGGCGTACCTCGCGGGCGAGCTCGACTTCCTCTTCGTCGCGCCCGAGCGCCTCGGCGTGCCGGGCTTCGTCTCGCTCCTCGCGCGGCGGCCGCCCGCGCTCATCGCGGTCGACGAGGCGCACTGCATCTCTCAGTGGGGCCACGACTTCCGGCCCGACTACCGCGCGCTCCGCGAGCGGCTCGAGCCCTTCTCCGGCGTGCCCAAGGTCGCGCTCACGGCCACGGCCACGCCGCTCGTGCAGGACGACATCGCGACGCAGCTCGGCCTCCGCGAGCCGCGCCGCTTCATCCTCGGCTTCCGACGGAAGAACCTCGCCGTCTCGGTCTTCGAGGCGACGCCGACCGAGCGCGCGCGGCACGTCGTCGATCTCCTCGCGGATCGATCGCGCCGTCCGGCCATCGTCTACGCGCCCACGCGCAAGGAGACGGAGAAGATCGCCGGCCTCCTCGGCGCGCCGGCCTATCACGCCGGGCTCTCGGCCGACCGCCGAGGCTGGGTGCAGGACGCCTTCCTCCGCGGCTCGGTCGACGTGATCGTCGCGACCATCGCCTTCGGCATGGGCGTCGACAAATCCGACGTGCGGACCGTCGTCCACATGGCGCTCCCCTCGACGCTCGAGGGCTATTACCAGGAGATCGGGCGCGCGGGCCGTGACGGCGCGATGAGCGAGGCGCTCCTCCTCTACGGCTACTCCGATCTCCGCACGCACGAGTTCTTCTTCGAGCGCGACTACCCCAACGTGAGCGCGCTCCTCCGCGTCTTCGACGCGCTCACCGACGAGCCCGCGCGGCCGGAGGGGCTCGCGCGGCGGTTCGGCCTCGATCCCGAGGTGGTCGACAAGGCCGTGGAGAAGCTCGTGCTCCACGGCGGCGCCAAGATGACGGACGCTGGGCTCGTCCGCGGGGATCCGGGCTTCCGGCGCACCTACGAGACGCAGCGCGCCCATCGACGCGCCCAGATCGATCACGTGCTCGACTACGCGCGCGGGCGCGGCTGCCGCATGCACGCGCTCGTCCGGCACTTCGGCGATCGCTCCGACGGCGGCGAGCCCTGCGGGCTCTGCGACAACTGCGATCCCAAGCGGGCCTTCGTCCCACGCGACCTGCCCAAACGCCCGACGAAGCGGGGCGCTCGCGACGCGCGCTCGTCCTCGGTCGACGGCGCGCTCGTCGAGGCCCTCCGCGAGTACCGGCTCGAGCTGGCGAAGGAGGCGCGCAAGCCCGCCTTCGTGATCTTCAACGACAAGACGCTCCACGCGATCGCGTCGATGCAGCCGTCGAGCGAGGACGAGCTCCTCGAGGTGCCCGGGCTCGGCAAGAAGAAGGTCGCGCTCTACGGCGAGGGCATCCTCGGCGTGCTCCGCGCGATGGGACGTTGAGCGTTCGCGCCGCCCCTCGCGTATGCTCGCCGCATGAGCTCCATCTCCGAGACCCTCGAGGCGAACGTCCGGGAGATCGTGATCGATCGGCCCAAGGTGCGGAACGCCTTCGACGAAGCCACCTACCACGCGCTCGCCGAGGCGCTCGAGCGCGCGCAGAACGATCCCCAGACCCGCGTGGTGTTCCTGCGCGGCGCCGGTGAGCACTTCTGCGCGGGCCAGGATCTCTCGGAGATGGCCGCGCCCAAGCAAGAGGGCGGCGTGATCGGCTTCGAGCGCCTCCTCGACGCGCTCGTCGCGCTCGACGTGCCCGTGGTCACCGCCGTGCGTGGATCGGCCGTGGGGCTCGGCACCACGATGTTGCTCCACACCGACGTGAACCTCATCGGCGACGACGCCAAGTTCCGCTGCCCCTTCGTGCCGCTCGGCGTCGTGCCCGAGGCCGGGAGCAGCGCGCTCCTCGTCGCACGCCTCGGCTACGCCAAGACGGCCGAGTTCCTCTTCACCGGCCGCGTGATGTCGCCGGAGGAGGCCGTCGCCGCCGGGCTCGGCGTCGCCGTGCTCCCGGCCGACCAGGTCGTCGCGCACGCGCGCGAGGTCGCGCGACGCATCGCTGAGGGGCCGCCCAACTCGCTCCGCCTCACCAAGAGGCTCCTCCGCGACGGCGAGCGCGACGCCATCGCCGCCGCCCGCGCGCGCGAGGTGGAGGCCTTCCGCGTGCAGCTCGGCAGCCCCGAGAACCTCGAGGCGATCCGCGCCTTCTTCGATAAGCGGAAGCCCCGGTTCGACTGAGGATCAGACGGCGCGATAGCGGTCCGGGTCGCTCTTCACGAGCTCGACGTAGTACTCGGCCTCGCGTCCGGCCTCGATGAGGCCTTCGTCGGCCTCGCGCTCGAGGTTCTTGCGGATGTTGCCGAGCTCCTTGCCGGGCGGGAGGCCGAGCGCGTCCATGAGGTGCTGACCGAGCCCTTTGGGGAGCGGCGCGACCTTGGAGTCGACGGCCTCGAGCGCCTTGATGCGCTTGGCGAGCGCGCTGATCTGCGCGACGCCGCGCCTGCGTTTCTCGGGCCGCTTGGTGGTGATGTCGGCGCGGCTGAGATCGAGGAGATCGCGCAGGCCGTCGCCCATCTGCTTGTAGAAGCGGCGCACGGCCGCGTCCGTCCACGAGGCCTCGTACTGGCTCGCGCGGAGGTGGTGCAGGATGAGGAAGTGGATGCGATCGGCGAGCGGCCCCTCGAAGCCGAGGCGCTTGCGGACCTTCTTGCGGAACATCGCCGCGCCGACCTCGCTGTGGCCGTAGAAGGTCACCTGGCCGTCGTCGGTGATCTTGCGCGTGCGGGGCTTGCCGATGTCGTGCAGGAGGGCGCCCCAACGCACCTCGAGGCGCGGGACGCTCTGCTTCACCACCTGCTTGGTGTGCTTCCAGACGTCCTTGTGGCGCCACTCGCCGTCGCCGAAGCCGACCATGGCCTCGAGCTCCGGGAGCCAGACGGCGAACGCGCCGAGCTCCTGGAGCGCCTGGAGCGCGTCCTCGACGTTGCGCTTCACCAGGAGCTCGTCGAGGCCTGCGCGGAGCTCCGCGACGCTGAGGGCGCCCCACGACGCCGCCGTGGGCTTCTCGGGGCGCGGCCCGGCCGTGTCCGGGTTCTCGGACAGTCGGACGGCCCAGGCGAGCGCTTCACGAGCGGGGGCGGCCGAGACGGGTTCGGTGCTCTGCGATTGCATCATCTCGCTCATGGGGCGCGCCCGCGAAGACGGGCCGACGAAGGTAGTCAGCGGCGCGACCCTGTGCAAGCTCTGCACGCGGACGGGGCTCGGCTTTGGCTCGGCAGCGCGCCTCGCTCCGTGTAGGATCGCGCCGACATGGATCCCGTCACGCTCCGCCGCGTCGCGCGCACTTGGCTTCTCCCATTCTCGATCTTGCTCGGTGCGTTCCTCACCCTCGCGGTGCTCGTGCTGTGGATCGACACCGAGGGGCAGCTCGCGGGCCTCTGGGATCGGCTGCTCCACCCCAATCCGGTCACGGCGCAGGAGATGCTCGGCAACTCCGCCGAGGTCGTGGCCGCCGTCCTCGGGATCGCCATCACGGTCGTCGCCATCATCGTGGAGCTCGCGGCGAACCGCTACACGCACCGCATCACCGAGCTCTTCGTCCGTGAGCCCACGAACCTCGTCGTCATGGGGTTCTTCGTCGTCACCGCGCTGATGTCGGTGCTCGTGGGCTACACCTTCGATCTCGAGGGAGACGCAGCCTCGGGCTTCGCGCCGCGCGTCGCGGCGCTGGTCTCGTCGGGGATGCTCTGCCTGAGCCTCCTCCTCTTGCTCCCGTACTTCGCCTTCGTCTTCGACTTCCTCAACCCGCTCCAGATCGTCGAGCGCATCCGCCAGCACGCCATCGACGTCATCGCGGAGTCGCGCTCGATGGAGTTCCGCCAGCAGGAGGCGATCCGCGGCGTCGAGCAGCTCGCCGACGTCGGGATGAACGCCATGGAGCACAAGGACAAGGCCGTCTCCATGGCGAGCGTCGACGCGCTCCGGGGCATGGTGATGGACTACCAGGCGCTCCGGCCGCAGCTCCCCGAGGCGTTCTTCCGCGTGGAGGGAGAGCTCTCGCACAACCCCGACTTCGTCTCGATGTCGCCCGAGGTGCTCGCGCTCGTCACGCGCCGGCGCATCTGGTTCGAGATGAAGATCCTCCGCAAGTACCAGACCCTCTACAACGAGGCGCTGAACAAGGAGCGCGACATCTGTTACCTCGTCGCGATCAACACGCGCCTCATCGCGGAGCGGGCGCTCGAGTCGGGCAACGACGAGCTCTACGCGCTTACGGTGAAGTTCTTCAACACGTATCTGCGCGCCACGATCAACGCCAAGGACGTGCGGACGGCCTACAACGTCCTCAACCAATATCGACTGCTCGCCGAGAAGGTGCTGCCGTACGACGAGGGCGCGCGCTCCATCGAGATCGCGAACTACTTCAAGTACTACGGCATCGTCTCCTTCAACGCGGGCCTCGCCTTCGTCCTCGAGACGGTCGCCTACGACCTCTGCGCGCTCAACGAGTACGCCTTCGATCGCAAGAGCCCCGCCCTCGACGCGCTCCTCTCCATCTTCCTCCAGGTCGACAAGGAGGGTGAGACCGCCGTGCAGGAGGTGAGCCTCCGCGGCGTGCGCAAGGCGCAGGTGAAGCTCGCGACCCACTTCCTCATGGCGGGCGACGAGCGGCACGCGCGCCTCGTCTTCCACGACATGGCCGACGAGCGGGTGGAGCGCCTCGTCTCGATCCGCAACGAGCTCCTCCGCGTCGACTCGCCCGAGTTCTGGGAGATCAGCGACCGCGGGCGGAACTTCGACTACCTCCCGCCCGCGCAGAAGGAGCACCTCCGGACCTTCTTCAGCTGGTTCGGCACGCTCCCGGAGATCCACGAGCCGGCGAACGATACGCGCATGACGCAGGTGCCCCAGCCCGACGCCGACGCGGTGGCCGAGGGCTGACTCAGTTGCGCGGGCCCGCGCCCTGCATGCGGCGCGCGGCGAGCTCGGCGGCGGCGCGGACGCTCGCCCGATCCTTCGCTGCCGGGCGCGCGGCCAGGTAGTCGTGCAGATCGCTCACGGCGATGGAGTCGGAGCCGAGGCGGAGCGCGAGGAGCCCGCGATCCCGGAGGTGCTCGGGGAGCTCGGTGAGCTCCACACGGCGATCGCAGGCGACGAAGGCGCGCCCGAGCTGCCCGATGCGGCGGTAGGCCACGTCGAGGTTCGTGAGCATCCGCACGGCGATCTCGCGCGGCGTGGCGACGCGGAGATGCTCGGGGAGGACCGGCGCGGGCACGCCGCGGATGCGCTCGAGGATCGCGGCGAGCCCGGCCTCGTCGACGACCTTCCCCTCGAAGGGATCGATGAACGCGTGCCGCTCGTCGTCCCCGACGCGGACGAGGAAGTGCCCGGGGAAGCCGATGCCCTTGGCCTCGATGCCGAGCCGACGGGCGAGCGCGATGTAGACGACGGCGAGCGAGATCGGGAGCCCGACGCGTCGCTCGATCACGATCGGGAGGAGGCTGTTGGCCGGCGCGTAGTAGTCCTCGCGATCGCCGTGGAAACGGAGGCGCCGTGCGAGCCCATCGGAGAGGAGGCGCGCGGCATCTTCGGGTGCACGCGGCGCACGTTCGAGGTCGAGCTCGGCGGCGAGCGCGTCGAGCTTGCGCAGCTCTCGTTCGACGTCGAGGCTGGGCATGAGCTCGGCCGCGACGAGGAGCGCGACGAGCTCGACGGGCACGTCGTCGGTGGCGAGGGCTTGGGCGAGGGCGCTCATCGCACGGCTCCTTCGAGGAGGAGGAGCCTATCGCCCTCGAGGCGCGCCCGCACCCCGAGCGGGATCGGGAGGTTTACGTCGCCGTGGCCGAAGGGGAGATCCGCGACGCACGGGAGCCCGGTTCGCGCCACGAGATCTTCGAGCACGTCCTCGGCCGTGACGCCGTCGGGGCCCGGATGGCAGTCGTCGAAGCCGCCGAGGGCGAGGCCCACCACTCGGTCGAAGACGCCTGCGAGCTCGAGCTGCACGAGCATGCGATCGAGGCGATAGGGACGCTCGCCCACGTCTTCGAGGAGGAGGATCGCGCCTTCGAACGACGGGAGCTGTCCCGTGCCCACGAGGCTCGCGACGAGGGCGAGGTTTCCTCCGAGCAGCGGGCCTTCGACGCGGGGCGCGTCGCCTCGACCGCGGAGCTCCGGCGGCGGCGCGCCTTCCATCGCGTCGAAGAGCGGCGTGAGGGCGGGCTCACCGTCACGCCCGAGCCGTGCGACCATCGGTCCGTGGAGGGTGCGGAGGCCCGCGCGGAGGAAGAGCGCGTGGAGCGCCGTCACGTCGCTGAAGCCCACGAGGAGCTTTTCGGCGCGGCGAACGCGGGCGGGATCGAGGTGAGGGAGGAGGCGCATCGCGCCGTACCCGCCGCGCGCGCAGAGGATCGCCTTGGTGTCCTCCTCGTCGAGCGCGCGCGAGAGCTCCTCGAGCCGCCGCGCGTCGGAGCCCGCGAGGTAGCCCTCACGCGCGAAGATCCCGCGATCGAAGCGCACCTCGTAGTGCGCGCCGAGCAGGTCGACGCCGCGCTCGAACGCCTCCACGTCGAAAGGGCTCGACGGCGCGATCACGCGCACGACGTCGCCTCTCTTCAAGGCGGGTAGGGCGGCGAATGACACCTCTCGTTTCTAACGTAGCGAGGGCGTGTGGCGAAAGCCTCCCGTGCGAGACGAGGCCCTCATTCGGGGCACGGCGTCATCGGATCGAGGCTTCCCGGCGCGGGGATCACCGCGCCGCGCTCGCCGAAGATCGCGGTGTAGAGGAAGCACCCCCACTGATACCGCACCGCCTCGAGCTGCATGTAGATGCCGTGCGGATCGGAGAACCCATCGCCTTCGTACTGGATGACGGCGGCCGTGTAGGCCTCGCCGTTCTCCGAGGTGAGGTTCTCGTGGACGGGGTACTCGAGGATCCCGTCGAGGCCGGCGAGCGCGAGGGCGTCCTGCATGGTGGGCCAGATCTCGTCGCCCACCATGGGATGGCCGTAGGCGAGCGCCACGGCGTCGAAGACGGGCGTGGGGAAGTAGCTGTCGCCCTCGCCGACGGGCTCGTAGATCGGGCGCGCGGGGATACCGGGGAGCGGCCGCCGCGAGAGACGCGGCATGTAGACGATCGGCTCGACCGGCTCCCACGCGAGCGCGAGCAAGTGGAGCGAGGGGTGGAGGAAGGAGAGGTTCTCCCCCTTCAGGCCGAGCAGGACCGCGAGCGCCCCGCGGATGTTCGGCAGGAGGCTCGTCTCGAGGATGAAGTAGCTCCAATGACCGCCGGCACCCGTCGGCACGAGCGCGCGGAGCGAGGGCTCGATGGCGCCGATGATGTTCGTGTACATGCCACCCATCGACTGGCCCATGCCGACGAAGGCCGAGGGATCGAAGAAGTACTCGTCGACTCCCTCGGGGAGCGCGCCTCCCGCGCAGTCGCCGAGCGCGGAAGGATCGATGCGGAGTGTCCGGAGCGCCTCGATCATGAGGCGCTGCTCGATCGCGCCCTGACGGAAGGTGTCGCGGAAGGCCGCGAGGTTCGAGAAGTTGAGGTACTCCTGCTCGCTCGCCCCCGGGAGGCGATCGGGGCTGAGCGGGAGGGCGGCGCCGACGGCGGCGAAGCCGTGCGCGGCGATGACGTGCGCGGGGCCTTCGCCCACGGCCTCTTCACCCTCGGGCGAACGCGGGCCGCGATCGACGACCTGCGCCGCGACGCCGCCGCTGCCGTGGAAGTAGACCATGAGCGGGTAGCCGCCCTCGGGCATCGGCGTCTTGGGCAGCGAGATGACGAGCGGCACCGTCTCGACGCGCTGCTCGATGGGGAGGCCGTCTTCACCGAAGACGAAGAGCCCCTCGGTGTCGAAGGGAGGCTCGCCGGCCTGGAACTGCGGGAGGGACATCGTGGCGTGCAGCTCGCAATAGCGCGGGTGATCGCCGTCGGTCTCGTCGAGCGCGATGCCGTCGATGACGACGTCGCGCGCTTCGACGATGGCCTCGGAGAGCTCGCGCAGCTCGCGGACGACGTCGCCGGTGGTGAAGACCGTGGCGACCGCGATCTCGTCGCGGCTCACGCCGAGCGCGTCGACGGTCTCGAAGAGCTTCTCGTAGAGCGGGAGCGCCGCCTCGCCGCGCGCGCCCGAGGGGGCCTTCCCGCTCGCGAGGGCCGCGATCGAGGGGGCCTGTCCGAGCCGCTTGCCCGCGGCGTCGCCGAGGCTGCGGAGGACGACGAAGGCGTAGGTGCGCTCCGGGTGGAGCACGAAGCCAGGGCGCGGGCCGACGGCGAGGAGGTGGTCGCCCACGAATTTGTCACGCGCGAACGTGGTCGCGACGATCGGCACCAGGCTGCCGCGCTCGGGGGAGTCGGGATCGACGTCGACGAGCCAGAGCGGCGAGCTCGTCGTGGCCGGGACGATCTCCTCGGGATCGAGGCTCGGGAGCGGGCCGTCGAAGCGGAAATAGCCCACCGGGATGGTGGGGAAGCCCGGGCGGTCCTCGCCGATCTCGACGAGCGACGCGAGCAGCGAGACGCGCGGATAGCCTCGGAGATCGGGCGCGCCGCGCTCGTTCAGGCGGACGTCGCTGGGGAAGGGGAGATCGAAGAAGCGACCGTCCTCTCCGAGGTTCGCGCCGAAGTCGGCGATGGGCATCGTGGCGGTCTCGCCGTCGTCGCCGCAGCCGGAGAATAGGAGCGAAGCAAGGAGGAGGGGGAAGACGAATCGTGCCGGAGAAGCCATGGCGCGCGATTATCGGGCGCCCGCGCGCGGAACTCAAACGCGAACGCGCGTGCACGAAACGAAAGAGGCCGCCCGGAGGCGGCCTCGTCTCGCTCGGATGGAGGCGTGATCAGTCGCGCGAGGGGACGTCGTCCTTCGCGGTGATCATGGCTTTGAGGAGGTCGCGGTTCATCTGCGCGATGAAGTCGACGCTAATGCCCTTCGGGCACGCGGCCTCGCACTCGCGGTGGTTGGTGCACCCGCCGAAACCCTCGGCGTCGTGCTGCGCCACCATCTTACGGACGCGATCCTGCCGCTCGGGCTGACCCTGCGGGAGCAGGCCGAGGTGCGTGATCTTGGCCGAGGTGAAGAGGCTGGCCGAGGCGTTCGGGCAGGCCGCGACGCACGCGCCGCAGCCGATGCACTCCGCCGCGTCCATCGCGCGATCGGCGATCTTTTTGGGGATGAGCTGGTCGTTGGCCTCGGGGGCCGAGCCCGTGCGCACCGAGATGTAGCCGCCGGCCGAGATGATGCGGTCGAAGGCGCCGCGATCGACCGCCAGGTCCTTGATGACCGGAAAGGCCGCCGCGCGGAACGGCTCGATCCAGACCTCGTACGGCCCCTTCTCGAACTGGCGCATGTGGAGCTGGCAGGTCGTGGTGAGGCGCTGCGGCCCGTGCGGGACGCCGTTGATCACCATGCCGCACGCGCCGCAGATGCCCTCGCGGCAGTCGTGGTCGAACGAGATCGGCTCCTTGCCTTCCTCGATCAGGCGCTCGTTGAGATCGTCGAGCATCTCGAGGAAGGACATGTGCGGGTTCACCTCGGGGCACTCGTAGCGCTCGAAGCGACCGGTGTCTTTCGGACCGTTCTGCCGCCAGACGTGCAGCGTCATCTTGAAGGTCTTGTCACTCATCGCTCGCAATCCTCACTTGTAGCTGCGCTTGGCGGGTTTGACGTACTCGAACGTGAGCGGCTCCTTGAGGAGCTGCGGCTTGGAGCTGTCGCCCGTCCACTGCCACGCCGCGACGTAGCTGAACTTCTCGTCGTCACGCGCGGCCTCGCCGTCTTCCTGGTACTCCTCGCGGAAGTGGCCGCCGCAGCTCTCCTCGCGGTGGAGCGCGTCGAGGCACATGAGCTCGCCGAGCTCGAAGAAGTCGGCGACGCGGCCAGCACGCTCGAGGGCCTGGTTGAAGCCCTCGCCGGTGCCGGTGATCTTGACCTCGCGGTAGAACTGCTCGCGGAGCTTGGGGATCTCGCGGAGCGCCTCCTCGAGGCCGGCCTTGTTGCGCGCCATGCCGCACTTGTCCCAGAGCAGGGCGCCGAGCTTGCGGTGGAAGTACTCGGGCGCGTGCTTGGGATCCGGCGCGTTGCTGAGGCGCTCGAGGCGCGACTTCACCTCGGCCACCGCGTCCTTCACCGCCGGGTGATCGCCGTCCACCGGCTTGAAGCTGCGCTTCGTGCCGAGGTAGTTGCCGATCGTGAACGGGAGGATGAAGTAGCCGTCGGCGAGGCCCTGCATGAGCGCCGAGGCGCCCAGGCGGTTCGCGCCGTGGTCGGAGAAGTTGGCCTCGCCACCGACGAAGAGGCCGTCGATGGTGCTCATGAGGTTGTAGTCGACCCAGAGGCCACCCATCGTGTAGTGGATGGCCGGGTAGATGCGCATCGGCGTGTTGTAGGGGCTGTCGCCCGTGATGCGCTGATACATCTCGAAGAGGTTGCCGTAGCGCTCACGCACGGTCTGCTCGCCGAGGCGCTTGATGGCGTCCGCGAAGTCGAGGTAGACGCCGCGGCGCTGCCCCTCGACCATCGGACCCACGCCGAGGCCGTCGTTGCAGACGTACATGGCGTTGCGGCTCGCGACGTCGCGCGGGACGAGGTTGCCGAACGCCGGATAGCGCTCCTCGAGGAAGTAGTAGCGGTCCTTCTCCGGGATGCTGTTCGGATCCTTGTCGCAGTCCTCCTTCTTGCGGGGGACCCAGACGCGGCCGTCGTTGCGGAGCGACTCGCTCATGAGCGTGAGCTTCGACTGATAGGCGCCGCTCTGCGGGATGCAGGTCGGGTGGATCTGCGTGAAGCAGGGGTTCGCGAAGGGCGCGCCCTTGCGGTGCGCGCGCCACGCCGCCGTGCAGTTGGAGCCCTTGGCGTTGGTCGAGAGGTAGAAGACGTTGCCGTAGCCGCCGGTCGCGAGGACGACGACGTGGGCCGTGTGCGCCTCGACCTCGCCGGTGATGAGGTTGCGCGTCACGATGCCGCGCGCCTCGCCGTCGACGACGATGAGCTCGAGCATCTCGGTGCGCGGGTACATCTTGACGGTGCCCGCCGCGACCTGGCGCTGGAGCGCCGAGTAGGCGCCGAGGAGGAGCTGCTGACCCGTCTGGCCGCGCGCGTAGAACGTGCGGCTGACCTGCGCGCCGCCGAACGAGCGGTTGGCGAGGTGGCCGCCGTACTCACGCGCGAAGGGCACGCCCTGCGCGACGCACTGATCGATGATGTTCACCGAGAGCTCGGCGAGGCGGTAGACGTTCGACTCGCGCGCGCGGAAGTCGCCGCCCTTCACGGTGTCGTAGAAGAGGCGGAAGACGCTGTCGCCGTCGTTCTGGTAGTTCTTGGCCGCGTTGATGCCGCCCTGCGCGGCGATCGAGTGGGCGCGCCGCGGGCTGTCCTGGAAGCAGAAGCACTTCACCTTGTAGCCGAGCTCGCCGAGCGTGGCCGCGGCGGCGCCGCCGGCGAGGCCGGAGCCGACCACGATGATCTCGTACTTACGGCGATTGGCGGGGGCGACGAGCTTGCTCTCGGCCTTGTGCTTGGTCCACCGCTGCTCGATGGGGCCTGTCGGTTCGTTCGAACGGAGTTCCACGGTCGTTGCCTCGCTCATTGGATGAAGCCGAACATGACGGCGATGGGAAAGCTCAGGTTGCCGACGGTGATGATCGCCGAGAGGAACACGGCGAGATCGGTGCGGAACCGGTCGTATTTCGGGTGGCTCGCGCCGAGCGACTGGAACATCGACCACACGCCGTGGAAGAGGTGCAAGCCGAGCGCGAGGTTACCGACGATGTACGCGGCGCTGATGGCGGGGTCCTGAAACCCTCGGACGAAGGTATCGAAGGGGTTCTCGGGGTTGAACGGGCCCGCCCAACCGAAGGTGAGGTGCGCGAGGTGGAAGAGGAGGTAGGCGAGGAGGATGAGACCCGTGTAGGGCATCCACTTGGCCGGTTGGCTCGTGACGAGATCGACCTTGCGCGCGTAGCGCTGGGGCCGCGCGGAGCGGTTCAGGCGCGCGAGCGAGATCGCGGTGTAGATGTGGAGCGGGAACGCGATGAGCAGCAGGAGGCGCGCACCCCAGAGGAGCGCCGGCACCTCGCGCAGCGCGGCGGCGTAGCCGTTGAAGGCCTCCTCGCCGGCGTACGCGTTCATGTTCCCGAGCATGTGGCCGACGACGAAGCCCACCAGGATCACCCCGGTGAGCGCCACGACGGCCTTCTTGCCAATCGTCGTCTGATAGAGCGTGAGCGCTCGTTCCATCTTCGATACCTCGTCTCTCGGGCTCGCCGCGGGCACTCACCCCGGCGCTCGCCATCGATCCATCCGGTGGATCGCGATGTTGACCTACCTGCCCTCCGGTGGGTCGAGATAATCCACTAGCTCTCCCCGGAAGGTGCGGAGGGTCGTTCGGCCACCGCTCTTGTCGACGATGACGTCCGGACCTACGACCACCTTGCCCCGGCCACCGGGGGTGTCCACGACCAGCTTGGGCAACGCGATGCCACTGAGCCGACCTTGGAGCCGGGCGAGAATCTCCATGCCCCGTTGTAAGGGCGTGCGCAAATGCCCCGTACCACGAACGGGATCCGCCTGCAGCAAATAATAGGGGCGAACGCGCATTCGCACGAGGCCCCGGAAGAGCTGCTCGAGGACGGCGGGGTCGTCGTTGACGCCCCGGAGGAGCACCGTCTGGTTCATCACGGGGAAGCCGTGGTCGACCAGCCGGGCGCAGGCCTCGCGCGAGGCCTCCGTGATCTCCTTGGGATGGTTGAAGTGCGTCATCACCCAGATGGACGGATGCGCGCGCTCGAGCGCCTCGCAGAGCTCGTCGGTGACGCGCTGGGGGATCGTCACGGGCGCGCGCGTCGCGAGGCGCACGTTGCCGATGTGCGGGATCTGGGCGAGCCGCTCGAAGATCGCGACGAGGCGCGAGGTCGACATGACCATCGGGTCGCCGCCCGAGACGATGACCTCGTGGAGGTCGGTGTTCTCCTCGATGTAGCGGAAGGCCGGCTCGAGGACGTCGAGCGAGCGCGCGCCGCCGCCGTCGCCCACCATGCGTGAGCGGGTGCAGAAGCGGCAGTAGACGGCGCAACGATCGGTGGCGAGGAGGAGGACGCGGTCGGGGTAGCGGCGGATGAGCTCGGGCGCGACCTCGTGCTCCACCTCGCCGAGCGGGTCGACGAGATCACCCGGGACCTCGACGCCTTCGTGCGCGGTCGGCACCACCTGACGCCGGATCGGGCAGCTCGGGTCGTCGGGGTCGATCAGGCTCAGATAGTAGGGCGTGATGCTGAGCGGGAAGCCGCCGGAGAGCGCGCGCTCGACCCCGCGGCGCTCCTCGTCCGTGAGCCGGATGGCCCGCTCGAGCCCGGCCAGATCGCGGATCGCGTGGCGCGCCTGCTCCCGCCAGTCGGTCGACGAGGGGTCGATCGACCGGGTCTCCGGGGTATGGACGGGCAGCGCCTTCTGGGTCACGGCGGGCGGGAGGATAGCGCCCGGGGAAGGGCAGGGCGAACGTTGCCGAAAAATACTTGGCGGAGAGGCGTCACGAGGCCGGAAAATTTACGCAACTTGGTTGCAATTACACATTTTTACGACACTCGGTTTGATCGATCGGGTTCTGCCGTATACAGGGGGGGCAGCGTGACGGAGCGCGGACGGCTCCGGGCCGCGTCGGCCGTGTGAAAAAGGCGCTATCGCTCCGAGAGACAAGGCCGGATTCGAGGCAATTCATGGTCACCAAGCAGAACCCCAGACCGTACGACGTTGCTTATCTCGAGAACCCCAGCCAGGCCGAGCTCCGCGAGCTCGCGCTCGCGCACACACCCGCGTGTGAGCGCACGGCGGTGGGCTCCATCAACAAGGTCTCTCGCAACAAGAGCCGGGTCGCGCAGTACACCTACGTGATCTCGGACGACCCGAGCGCCTGGAGCTCTCAGGTCATCGATCCGGCGAAGGCCCGCGAGCTCATCGCGCGGCAGGAGGCCTACATCCGCGAGAAGGGAAAGCTCATCGCGATCGACGGCTACGTCGGGCTGGGCAAGAAGGCCTACGGCACGACGTGGCTCTACACGCTCGAGGGCGCCAACATCGCGGGCATGCAGCAGATCCTCGCCTTCTCGCGTGAGGAGGTCGAGGGCGAGGCGAAGGGGCCGTTCCAGCCGATCTTCCGCCTCGTCTACACGCCGGACCTCTTCCTCGACGACATGCCCGGCCGTCAGGCCATCCTCGTCGACCTCGAGAACTGGGTCACGTACGTGATGGGCGCCGACTACTTCGGCGAGTCCAAGAAGGGCGTGCTCCGCATGCTCAACCACTACGTGTACCAGGAGGGCGGCCTCGTCCTCCACGCCGGCGCCAAGGCCGTGACCATGCCGAACGGCAAGAAGATCACCATGACGGTCATGGGTCTCTCGGGCACCGGCAAGACCACGACCACGTTCTCCAAGCAGGGCGACCTCACCGAGCCCATCCAGGACGACATGGTCGGTCTCTGGCCGCACGGCGAGATCTCGGTCACGGAGAACGGCTGCTTCGCCAAGACCGAGGGCCTGAGCCTCGAGAGCGAGCCCATCATCTACAAGGGCACCACGAGCGCCGACGCCTGGATCGAGAACGTCTACATCGACGAGAACGGCCAGCCGGACTTCTTCAAGACCAAGCTCACGCCGGCCGAGGTGGCGCGCGTGCGCGACCTCCTCGTCGCCACCGGCTCGAGCCCGGAGAACATCCAGAAGTACGTCGACGGCGAGGTCCGCTTCGAGGACGTGGTCGACGAGAACGGCGTGCCCAAGGACGGCTGGGACTTCGTCGTCTGGACGCAGAACGGCCGCTCGATCATCCCGATGTCGTCGATCCCCGGCGCGGCCGACCTCCGGTCGATCCCGCCCATCGGCAGCATGGGCATCCTCAACCGTGACGAGGGCAAGGACGCGGCCACCCCGGGCATCGTCCGCTTCACCTCGCCGGAGCAGGCCGCGGGCTTCTTCATGCTCGGCGAGACGAGCAAGACGAGCGCCGCGGGCAAGGAGCGCGGCAAGACCCGCTCGCCCTTCACGCAGCCCTTCTTCCCGGCCTCGCACGGTCTCCAGGCCAAGCGCTTCGCCGAGCTCGCCTCCACGATGAGCGGCGTCGACATGTGGCTCATGAACACGGGCTACGTGGGCGGCGACGTCCGCGACGAGAAGGCGGGCAAGGCGCTCAAGGTGAAGATCCGCCACTCGAGCGCGATGCTCGAGGCGCTCCTCGCCGGCAACATCGTCTGGA
>JAAYBZ010000196.1 GCA_012744445.1 Myxococcales bacterium
CGCGGCGAAGCGCGGCGAGGAGCGCCTCCCCGCGCTCGAGGATCGTGGTGGCGTAGGCGAGGTTCGAGGGCGAACCTTCGAACGCGGCCTCCACGGCGCAGACCGTTCCGTCGCGCGCGCAGAGCGCGCCGTCGGGGACGGCCTCGTGCCTCGCGCCCTCGGGCTCCTCGAAGACCGAGGTCCGGCCGAGATAACGCACGAGCGAGGCGATCTCGGGGATGGCCATGAAACGCGCGTCGAGCTCCTCGCGCGTGGGGATCTCCGGTTTGGACTCGAGGTTGATGCAGCCGGGGAGCCGCTCGCACTCCTCCCAGTCGATGATCGCCTCGACGTCGTCGGCGAGCGCGGCGAGCTCGTCGGCGGGGACGAGCTGGAGGCGCCGCTCCATGAGCGCCTGCGGATCGCGGCGATCGAGCGCCCACCGTGTCTCGTCCCAACGCGCGACCTCGTCTCGGATGCGCGCCGTGGCCGCGACGTTGAACGCCGGATCGCTCGAGGCCACGAGGAAGGTCGCGCGCGAGGCGCTCGGTACGCGGCGCTCGAGCTCGTCGAGCGCGGCCAGCGTGGGCGTGTCGGCCGGGAGCAGCGAAGAGGTGGACGGATCGAGCCCCACCCGCCGCCCAGAGAACACGCCGAAGGCGACGAGGAGAAGGGAGAAGACGATGGGCGCCGCGTGGTGGCGCCGGCAGAATTCGACGTAGGGATGTGCCTTCGGAGCGACCGGAACTCCCTCGGGCTTCATCCCTTGTGGATACGGCGGAAGTTGCCCACCTCTTCAGTCTTGATCCCCTCGCGGGAGTGAAAGACCCTCACGGGGTGACGCTGATCGCGAATACGTACTGGAACGGGGCGCCGTATCATTTCCGCGAGAAGGTCGACGCGGACGTCGAGCCGCTCCTCCTCAAAGCGCCCGACTTCCGGGAATTCCACGCGCTCTACTGGACGCCGCGGAAGACGCCGAAGCCACGGATCGCCGTGATCGCGATGCACCCGCGCGTCGACTTCACGCGTCACTACACCTTCCCGCGCCTCCTTTCGCGGGGCATCGGCTGCCTCGGCGCGCTCACGCGGAACCCCAACAACGACGTCGACACCGTCCACGAAGAGATCGTGCTCGACCTCGCCGCCTGCGTCCGATTCCTCAGAGAACGCCGCGGCGTAGAGAAGGTGATCCTGATCGGGAATTCGGGCGGAGGCTCGCTCGCCGCGCTCTTCCAACAGCAGGCCGAGAAGCGCCCCGAGGAGCGCATCGCGCGCTCGCCCGACGGCTTCCCCACGCGCCTTCCCAAGGTGGATCTCGTCCCGGCCGACGGGCTCGTCCTCCTCGCCGCCCACCGCGGCGAGGGTCACGTGATGCTGAGCTGCATCGATCCCTCCGTGGTCGACGAGCTCGACCCGCGGAAGACCGACGACTCGCTCGACATGTACGCGCCCGAGAACGGCTTCCGCGAGCCGCCCGCGTGGTCGCGCTACTCGAAGGAGTTCCTCGCGCGATACCGAGAGGCCCAGCGCGAGCGCGTGGCCCGCATCGACGCCATCGCGCTCGAGAAGGTGGCACGCGTCCGTGAGGCCATCGCCGTCACCGAGGCGCCCGACTTCACCTCGCGCCCCGAGCGCGAGCGGCGAGCGCTCCTCCGCGCGCGCCACCTCGAGGAGGTGATGGTCGTCTACCGCACCATGGCCAACCCGCAGTACGTGGACGACTCGCTCGATCCCTCGAGCCGCGAGTACGGGTCGCTCCTGAGCCCCCGGCCGGACCTCATGAACCACAAGCTCCTCGGCTTCGGCCGCATCTGCACGCCGCGCGCGTGGCTCAGCACCTGGTCGGGCCTCCGCTCCAACGCGGATCTGGAGAAGACCCTGCCCGAGGTGACGGTCCCCACCCTCGTCGTCCACGCCGGACGCGACAAGGAGATCTACCGCGAGACCGACGCCGTCCCGGTCTTCCGGGCGTCCGGCGCCGCCGACAAATCCTTCTTCGAGATCGAGTCGGGGCGGCACTACTTCGAGCCCGACTTCGGGCAGAAGCGCTCGCCCGCGCTCGAGGAGCTCATGGATCACCTGATCCCCTGGATCGAAGCGAGGTTCGCGTGAGCCGCCATCCGTGCACGACGACGTGGAAGCTCCCGGATCCCGCGCGTGAGGCCCTCCCCTCGCCGCTCCTCCGCACCAACCTCCGCGCGCTCTGCGCGCGCCCCGGGCGCTTCGAGCACCACCTCATGGTGGTGGCGCGCATCGGCGACGACCGCCTCGAATGCCCCACGGCGAGCGAGCCGCTCTACTTCGCGCACGAGAACCTCTCCGACGAATGGGTCGTGACGCTCCCCACGGGGAACGCGATGCTCGACGCCTTCGAGCCGCGCGTCTTCATCCAGGACGCGGCGAGCGGCGAGGACGAGTCGCGCTTCGTGCAGCGCACGCTCGAGCTCGTGCTCCATCCCTACGGCCACCTCCACTGGCCCGGCCGGCTCCGCCCGCCCTACGCCCCGCCGCCCGTGCCGCCCGGGATGCGCCAATGCGGGCTCACGCTCGTCTACTGCGCCGCGGTCGATACGCCGCCGCGCGACGATCGACCGCTCCGGATCGGCCAAGGCCTCGAGGCCAAGGGCAAGGGCGATCCGAGCGTCCCGCGCGCGCACCTCGACCTCACGCGCGAGCCCTCGGGGGTCGTCGGGCGCGTGGGCGATTCACGCCTCGAGCTCCTCGTCGCGCCCGAGCGAATCGCGCCCGCGCGTGGCGGCTACGTGGTCGTGCTCGAAGGCGAGGCCCCCCATCACCCCACCGATCTCGTCTTCATCCCCGAAAGCGCGTCCATGAGCGGCCATGGCATCGCGCGCGCGCTGCTCTTCACCTCGGACGCGCGCCCCGCCGAGCCGCCGCCCGCGAGCTGGGCGGAGGTGCCGCCCGCGCCATTCCCGCCGCTGCCCCTGGGCGAACGGCTCCCCCTGCCCTTCGAGACCGGCGGCATCCGCCTCGAGGCGAGCGAGCCCGGCTTCGTGCGCATGCGCGTCGCCGGTTCGAGCGCCGAGGTGCCGCGCCATTGGGCGGCGCGCTTCTTCTTCCGCTGGGCGCTCCACGACTACCGCCTCGGTTACGTCGAGACCTACGGCGGGCTCTACGTGGACGATCGGCCCGAGCCCCCGCGCATCGGCCTCCGCGGGGGGGCGTTCGTCTCCATCGCGCGCGACGCCCTCCCCGCCGTCGTCGAGGCGCTCTACCGCGCCGTCGCGCCCGAGGGATACGTCGAAGATCCCCTGCCGTGATCAGGTCCCGCGCTCGTCGCCGAACAGCACCACGTGGAGGCGGTGCCCATAGCGATAACCGCGCGCGATGCAGTGCGGGACGAGGACCCGGCCGCGCGCGGCGAGCGTCGCGGCGTCACGGCCCTCGGGCATGAGGATCACGCGGCGTCGATCGATGCCGAAGCGCTCGACGAGCGCGTCGATCTCGGCGAGGTCGGCCTCGCCACACACCACGAACTTGAAGGTGGCCCGCGGGGACGCCGCGAAGTGCGTAAGGACCTCGGTCCGGATGCGCCGGTGGAGGGGGTTCTCCGAGCTCGCGAGCTTGGGCGAGACGTTCCACTGGTCGATCCGCGCGTCGAGCGCCGCGCCCGGGAGGAGGGTCCCCGCCGTCTCCACCTCGGTGCGCATCGCGGGGAGCCGCTCGAGCAGGCGCGCGATCCCCTCGGCCTGGAGGAGCGGCTCGCCGCCGGTGAGGACGAGGTTCCCGGCGCGGAAGCCCGTGATCACGTCCCGGACCTCGTCGATGGTCATCTCGCGGACCTCGCGCGCGCGGTCGAAGCGCTTGAAATCCCAGGTGTACGGCGTGTCGCAGAACGAGCAGCGCAGGTTGCAGAGCGAGAGGCGCAGGAAGACCGAGGGGGTCCCGGCGCTCGGCCCCTCGCCTTGGACGCTCTCGAAGATCTCGGAGACCGCGAGCGTTTCGGGATTCATCGACACGTGCGGGGAGCTATGCACCCGCCGCGACCGGCGGGCAAAACGAACGCGGGCAGCATGGACTCGAGTGCAAGTTTCCCCCGTATTTCCGAAAGCTTGCACGGAGGGTTGGGTTCCTCGCCGGACGGCTGCATAATCGGCCCGTGTTCGCGATCATGCGGCGGGAGGCAGGATGAGCACGACCCGTTTCTTCGTTCCTTTCCTTTTGCTTTCGCTCGGGGGTTGCTTCGTCTTCAACGACGTGGAGCAGCCCGGTGAGCAGGAGCCGCCGACGCTCACGAAGACCGTGCCGGATCGGCCCCCGGCCGACACCTCGTCGCCCGACGACGACGTGAAGGCGTACTTCGCCGGCTACGACGTGGAGATGATCCAGCGCGGCGATCGCTGGCGGGAGGTGGGCCTCAACCTCGACGGCGTGAACACGCAGGCGCCGGACTACGTCCGCCCGTGCGAGCCGTACGTGAACGGCGCCAATCCCGCGACCGACGGCGAGGGCGGCCTCGACAACCAATACGGCCGCGGCGTCTCGCCCTACCTCGCCGTCCCGCTCCCCACGGCGATCTGCGAGATGACCGGCTCACACTACCACGGCATCGGCACCTACGTCGCCGGCCTCGAGAACTGGAACGGCACGCCCAACGACGCGCAGGTGACGGTGTGGATCACCCCGGCGGTCGGCGCCGTCCCCACGCCCGACGGCGTGGAGCCCGATCCCGAGCGCATCTCCTGGGGCGGCGAGCGCGGCTTCGACATCCAGGTCGACGGCGAGCCGGCCCTTCCGCCCTGCTACGACGGCAACGACTACTTCTACCTGAACACCGACGACACGGTGATGCTGCCGCCCGTGGGCGACGAGCCCCGTCGTCCGCGCGTCTACGACGCCAACGCGTACGTCGCGGACAACGTCGTCGTGGCGCGCATCCCCGCCTCGCATCCGATGGTGCTCATGTCGCTCTACCGCAGCCTCCCCGCGCGGCTGACCGACGGCTACATCGTGGCGAAGCTCAGCGACGATCACGAGCGCATCGAGGAGGCCGTCCTCGCCGGCCGCTTCCTGGCCGAGGCCATCCTCGACGTCACGGGCGAGATCGGGGTCTGCGACACCTCGCTGGTGCAGGCCTTCCGCGGCACGCTCCTCGGCGCCGCCGACCTCATGTCGGATCCGAGCCGCGACTTCCAGGGCGAGACCTGCGACGCCATCAGCGTCGGCATCCCCTTCAAGGCGGTGCGCGCCAACGTGGCCAGCGTCCACGGGCCGGCCTGGACGCCGGACGACCACTGCGAGCTCGTCGAGGAGTGGACCGCGAACGGCGAAGGCGTCCGGCGCATCTTCGGGTGCTTGAGCTCGGCGTCGAAGTACAGCTTCTTCGACCAGTGGGATCCCGAGAAGAACCCCGGGTTGATGGACCACTGCCAGAACGGCACGCTCATCCCCGAGCCGCCCGCCGCGGACTGAGCCGCCGAAGAACGCCTTGCCCTCGGCCTCGGCCTGGGGCACATGGCGCGCATCATGGCGCTGGTACGTCTACAGAAATACCTCGCTCAGGCCGGCGTCGCGTCGCGGCGCAAGGCCGAGGAGCTGATCGCCCAAGGCCGCGTCCGCGTCAACGGCGTGATCGTCACCGAGCTCGGCACCAAGGTCGACGATCACCGCGATCGCATCGAGGTCAACGGGCGGCGCGTCGTCTCGGAGAAGCCGGCCTATTACGTGGTCCACAAGCCGCGCGGCATGGTGACCACGATGCACGACCCCGAAGGCCGGCCGAGCATCAAGGAGATCCTCGACAAGATCCCCGAGCGCGTCTTCCCCGTGGGGCGCCTCGACTACCACACGAGCGGCGTGATCCTCGCGACGAACGACGGCGAGATGGCGGAGGCCCTCTCGCGTCCGCGCTCGAAGGTCCCCAAGACCTACGTGGCCAAGTTCACGGGCAACGTGAGCGAAGAGACCCTCCAGGCGCTCCGCAAGGGCGTCACGCTCGACGACGGATACGTCACCAAGCCCGCGAACGTCTTCGTGGAGCGCGTCGAGGACCAGGTCACCTGGCTCAACATCACCATCTCCGAGGGCAAGAACCGCCAGATCCACCGCATGGCGGAGGCGCTCGGGCACCAGGTCTTCCGCCTCGTGCGCCTCGAGTTCGCCGGCATCACGGCCGAGGGGCTCCGCCCGGGCCAGTTCCGCCCGCTCGAGCCCAAGGAGCTCGAGAAGCTCAAGAAGCACTACCTGAACCCGCACAAGCGCGCGAAGGCCAACGCGCTCGAGGAGCAGCGCAAGGCAGCCCTCCTCGGCCTCGGCGTCGACGAGGACGATGATCTCGCGGACGAGGCGCCCCCCGCGCGCCCCGCGACTCCGCGCCCCCGTCCCACGGCGCCGCGCGCGCCCAAGAAGAAATCGACGCCTCGCGCGAAGAAGCCTTGACGATCCCCCGCGGTGCGCTAGATATGGCCTCGACTCTGCCGCGGGGTGGAGCAGTCTGGTAGCTCGTCGGGCTCATAACCCGAAGGTCGTCGGTTCAAATCCGGCCCCCGCAACCATAATGATTACGCGCACTTAGGCATCGTCGCCGGGTGCGCGTTTTCGTTGTGGGGGCCACGGTAGCAAATGGGTAGCAGAAATCCGCTGGTGCCCTGGGCCGACCCTCCGAGGCTCCGAATCCACGCGAGCCGTACCCACCAGAACGCCGTCTAGCGCCTGTCCCGACTGGCCCTGGGACCGGCACCACCTGCGAAGCCCTGCGAGCACCTCATCCGGCTCGCAGGGCTTCATCGCGTTCACGTCCGCTATCCGGGGTGTCAGCCAGCAGGGGTGAGGTTCAGGGCGTGTGCGAGCGCATGCGGGCGCGCCTCTGACACTCGGCGCCGAGCGCCCGCGTCTCACCCACGATGGAAGACTTCGCCGCGGGCGCGGGAAGTCGAGGTCCACGTCGATGGGCATCGCTGCCTGAACGACGTCCCGACCCCCTCGGACGCGCTGCCTTCGAGGCTACGGCTCCCATCGACGACGCCGCGAGCGCCCGGCTCGCGGCGTCGTCGGGGAGCCTGCTTCCCGTGCCGCAATCAGCGGCGGAACGTGCGGAGCACGCGGTCGCCCTCGAAGTCGCAGACGGAGAGGAAGATCGCGTCGGCCGCGTGCACGTGGTCGAAGTGACCTGGGAGCGGCTCGTCGAACGAAGGCGCGTCGTCGAGCCGGGTGTAGACGCGCAGGCGACCGCCGGCTCGGATGGCGATGGAGACGCCGTGCGTCGCGCTCGCCTCGAGGTCGATGGCTTCGATCGCGCCCTCGATCGCCGTCTCGACCTGCTCCCAAGCGAGAGGCGGGTCGAGATCGACGAGCTCCGCCCGACGGAGCTCGAGCGCGCCTTCGTCGTCGACGCAGGCGACGTAGAGGTAGTCGCCGTCCCAGGCCGCGTCGGCGAGAATCGCCGCCTCGCAGGAGGCGATCTCGGCGAAGTCGAAGCCAGCCTCGCCGTCCACGGCCGCTTCGATGCCGGCGAGGTCGTTCGTCGCGCGGAAGGACGCGCGATCGCCGAGGATGTAGGACGCGACGAGCACGTCGCCCGCGTTCGTCAACTTCGGTGACCAGACGTCGCTCGCGGAGCTCTCGAGCGCCGCGATGCGCTCCCATCGATTGGCGAGGCCGAAGCCATCCACCGGCAGGCGTTCGAAGGCGAGCTCGTTCAGCCCGCCTCCGATCGCTCGCGCCGCGATGAAGTACACGTGGTCGAGATCGCCTTCGATGAACGAGAGGCTGTGAGCCTTGCGTCCGGCGAAGGCCGCCGTGTTCACCCAGGTCCCTTCGCCGCCGTTCTTGATGACGGAGATGAGGCTGTTGCTACCGAACGCGTAGTTCGTCGTGTAGTAGGTGTCGTCGCGCAAGACGAGGAGCTCGGAGTAGCGATAGAACTGCGGCGTCCCTCGCCCCTCGTACGCCGACCAGTCGCCCGCGCCGTCGAGTCGGTAGGTCACGTAGGTGTTGGGGCCGTTGTAGGGCCCCTGGCCTTCCCAGAGGACGCTCTCGTCGATGAGCGTCTGGCGATAGTCGGGATCGGTGAACATGAAGCCGAGACGCGGCGATCCATCGGTCGTGTTGGCCGCCAGCGCGAAGCTATAAACGGTCTGCACGCCCGGGAGGGAGCTCAGCTCCGTCCAGCCCGGGTCGGGCTCGCAAAGGTACTGCGTGCGCGCGGGGTCGACCTCGTCGTCATCGAGCTCTCCGTTGCGATCGACGTCGAGGCCCACCTCGATGCGCAGACCGCCTGCTTCGCAGCTTCCCTCACGATGGATGGGGGTGAGGCGAATCAGGGAGTCGAGCCCGGGCGCACCGTCGCAGACGTAGGCGACGGCGGTGATCTCGTCCGCCGCGAGGTGGCCGTCTCCGTCGACGTCGAGGCCGGTCGCGACGCGGCGGCCGCCATGCTCGCAATTCTCGCCGGGCGGCTCGTCGGCGACGTCGACGAGCGGGGGCCTCGCGTTCTCCTCGTCCTTCGGCTGCGCGTCTTCGTCGCCGCACGCGGCGAGCATCAGGGCGCAGAGCGCCATCGTGGTCGTCGTTCTGATCATCATGCGTCTCTTCTTTCGGGTGGATGGGTTCGAGTAACCGAAGAGCTCACCGCCATCGCGGTGCGCCCCAGTGATCGCGGACGAGCGCGTAGTCGCCCCAGCCGATCGCGCCGTCGTCGTCGAGGTCGAGCGCCGGATCGAAGCCGGGATCATCGGAGGTCGCGCCGAACGCATCGACGAAGCGCGAGAAATACGCCTGGTCGAGGAACTGCCGAGGCGAGTGATCGGGATCCATCCCGTTCGGGATGCCGTCGCCGTCGTCGTCGGGCGCGTCGGGAGGGAAGTGCGCGACCACGGGCGTCGGCCCGTACGACCAATCCGTCGCGGCGCAGTTCGGCGGCAGCGAGGCGAGGTTCGCGCTGACGATCGCCATCTCGACGGCGTCGACGTAGACGATCGAGACGGTGTCGTCGTTGGCGCAGGGATCCGGCGCGATGCGGACGAGCTCGTGATCGTCGTCGGGGTCGAGCGGTGGCCCGCCATCGAGCACGCGGCCGAGGACCTCCGACGAGATCAGCGCCGCGTAGCCGAATTCGCCGGTGCTCCCGAAGACGTCGCCGCCGCCCACGAAGAGGTTTCCCTCGGCGTCGACGGCGAGATGAGCCGCGCTGAGGACGTGGTGGGCGAGGAGGAGGCCGTCGTCCTCGTACGAGATCGCAGTCTCGCCGGCGAGCGCCGCGTCGATGAGCGCGGCGGGGACGATCCTCAGCTCGCCAGTGCGCGTCGCGCCCCAGCCGACCCCCGTGATGAGATTGCCGTCGTGATCGAAGGCGAGCCCTGCCGATGCCCCCGGGATGTCGTCGAAGAGCGGGAGGATGGCGGCGCCGGGACCCGCCTGCGTGTCGAGGACGTATATCCCGCTGCCCGAGCCCCAGCCGCCGTTGATGAACAGATGGCGCGAGTCGCGGAAGACGGCGTCGTAGTAGTTCGCCGAGAAGCTCGAGACGGCCGGATGGGTCGAGAGGTTCGGCGGGGTCGCCGTGCTCAGGAGCGAGGCGGGCGCGACGTGGAGCGGTTGCCCGTGACCCACGCCGATCGCGATCCACTCCCCATCGGGCGAGACCTTCACGAAGCTCGGGTCCATGTTCGCGTCGAGCGTCGCGACCACCGCGAAGTCGCTGAGCCCGAACGTCTCTTGCAAGAAGAGCTTCTTGCCGTGCGCGGCGAGGAGCCGACCCGCGAGCCAGTATCCGTCGACGAAGCGGGAGGTCGCGGCGGGAAACGCGGTCGCGGCGGTGAGGAAGCTGTAACCGTCGGGATCCTCGGGGAGCACGAGCTCCCAGCCGGGCTGCGTCGCGTACGTGGGCTGCGCCGAGACGGGCAGCGTCCACGCGAGGATCGAGAGCGTGAGCCCTCGGAGCAGGGCGCGGCTCATCGCGCACCTCCGAGCGTGAGCTCGACGATCGGCTCGCCGTCGCATCCGGTCTCGAGATCGTCGAAGCTCGCGAATGTGGCGTCGATCGCCGCCTGCGCGTCGGCCGCGGAGCGGCGGCAGATCGCGAGCGTCCCTTCCTGGCCCGCGCGGTAGTCGAGCCGATGGATCGCGCCGTCGGCGGCGCGGAGCACGAGGCGGTCCATGTCGCCGCACGCGCGCGCGATTTCGAAGAGCTCGGGAGGATCATCGAGGTCGGGCGGACCTCCGGGGACGATCGCGTACGTGGTCGCCGTCGAGGTCTGGCGTAGCCAATGGCCCGTGCCGTCTCGGTCGACGTAGTCGCCGGCGATCGCGAGGTCGTGGCGCTCGCTGCAAGGCGCGGGGACGAGATCGCAGAGGTAGCGGGTGGCGCCTTCGTCGACCTCGTCGTCGTCGAGGACGCCGTTTCGGTTCGCGTCGAGGCCGATCTCGATGCGGATCCCTCCGGATTCGCAGTGCTCGCCCGCCGCGATGCGCGTGACGCGCACGAGAGAGAGAAGGCCCGGCTCGCCTGGGGCGCCATGGCACGCGTAGATCGTCTCGGCCACCTCGTCGTCGTCGAGGACGCCGTTTCGGTTCGCGTCGAGCCCGCTCGAGACGCGGTGGCCGCCGTGCGCGCAGGTCGCGCCGGCTGGCTCCGGCACGATCTCGAGGAGCGGAGGTCCGTCGCCTTCGTCGCTCGGCGGCGTGTCGTCGCATCCGGCGACGACGAGCAGCACCGCGAGCGCGCGCATGCTCTTCAGGTGGAGGTGGGTGTTCATCGGGTCTCGGCTTTCTCCGCTCGGGAGAAGCTCGAAGACGCGAAAGGCGGATCACCCCGTCGCCGTCTCCTCCGCCATCCCCGATGCGGTCAAGAGTTGGAGCGACTGGGCAGGTGTCGGGCTCGGCGCGTCCGAAAACGCGCGCTCACCGTGGCGGGTCCGCGCCAGATTCTCACTGGCTTCCCTTCGGGCCGCCGGATGTCTCCCCGGCGTGCTCTACCGGAGCGTGCCGCCGATGCGGCTCACGCTCCGACCCATGCGCGCCGGGACTATTCGCGACGCACCGCGGGATGTCAAACGAGAGGAAGACCTCCGCCATCGACGGGCCCACGACGACTCGGTTGACGCGACGGGGATCGCCCGCAATACGTTGGAGCGTGCTGGTGCTCCGGGCACGCGTCCGGAGCGAAGAGGGAACCCGGTGAGATTCCGGGGCTGCCCCGCAGCGGTCAGCGAGAACGAAGCCCACGCGGCGCACTGTCTTTCGGGATGGGAAGCGGTGGGCGCTAGGAACCCGGCGAGAGGCCGGAACGCTCGTGAGCCCGAAGACCTGCCAGCGCCCGGTCCGGGGAGACATCCGGAGCCGGTATCGACCAGGAAGCCTCGAGGGAGGGCGCTTGGATCCGTGCGGTGGCGCCGCCTGCTTCCGCGCCGATGCTCCGTCCGCTGCTCGAAGTCTCCGACCGGAGGCGAGAGATGCTGCAAGAGAACGTTGGAACCGGTGCCGCGCGATCGATCGAAGAGGGTGCCTCCGCGGGGAGCGTGAGGCCCGACCCGGCGCTGAAGCTCGCGGAGGGCTCGGCACGGCGCCTAGCCATCCCCTCGAAGGAGCTCCGCTTCGCGCATCGGCGGGCGAGGTCGGCTCTCGTCGACGAGGCCACCGATCGCGGCGCGTTCGACGATGCCGCCCGTGAGGTCCCCTTGGTCGCGGCGGTCCGATGATCACGAAGCGCTTTCTTCGCATCGGGCTCGCGTTCGGCCTCGCCATCGCGGGCTGTTACGAGAGCTCCGCGATCGAAGCTTGCTTCGATTGCGCGCGCGACGGTGAGGTCGTCGAGGACGCGTCCTCCGATGCCTCCACCGACGGCGAAGTCTGCGCGGGTCCGGGCGCGCGCTTCGTCACGCGCGTCGTCGATCACGCGTTCGGGCCGGGGCAAGATCACAACCAGGAGGACGGCTTCCCCGAGGCTCTCTTCGGTCCTCCTCGCGCGGGCGACGTCCGCTCCGTCGTTTCGCTCGGCAACGGGGGATGGGTCATCGTGGAGTTCGAGGGCAACGCGATCGTCGATGGCCCGGGACCGGACTTCATCGTCTTCGAGAACCCGCTCCCCGGCTTTGCGGAGCTCGCCACCGTCGCCGTGAGCGACGACCTCGAGGCTTGGGTCTCCTTCCCGTGCGTGGCGCCGCAGGAGGGGCCCGACTACGGTTTCTGCGCCGGCGTCGGCGAGGTGCGCTCGCACCCAGACAACGGCGTCGACCCGCTCGATCCCGCGGTCGCGGGAGGCGACGCGTTCGATCTCGCGGACATCGGCGTCGAGCGGGCGCGCTACGTGCGCATCGAAGATCGCGCGGACCTCGACGGCCCGGCAGGCGTCTTCGATCTCGACGCCGTCGGCATCGTGAACGCGCTATGCCCGTGATCGCGGCTCAGGGGGCGAGCGCTCGTTCCGCCGCATCCCCCAGCAGATCTCGGAACATCCGCGACGGATCGTCGAAGAAGACGCGGCCGATCTCGTGTAGTGTCCCCCAAGAGTCAAGACACTCGCGCGCACGGGAATCGGGGCGTTCGTGCACGCGAGTTCCGGATCATGCTGCGCGCGCGATGGGCGCAGCGAGGCGCTCGGTTCGGCGCTCCATGGGAG
>JAAYBZ010000197.1 GCA_012744445.1 Myxococcales bacterium
CCATGCGATTCCATTCCGTGCACGTGTCCACGTGGGCGCTCGTCGCTTCGCTCTTCACGGGGCTCGTCGGTTGCGGCGACGACGGGAAGATCCCCGTTCCGTTCGCGCAAGCGCTCGAGGTCCAGGAGGCGAGACGCTCTCCATCACCCTCCAGGGTGAAAACAGTAAGACCTTCCGGATCGTCGAGCCGCCCGCGCACGGCACGCTCGCCGGCGAGCCGCCCGAGCTCACCTACGTTCCCCATGCGCACTTCCTCGGGCGTGATTCGTTCACCTTCGCGCTCGACGATTCGGCGCCCGCCGCCGTGGAGATCTCGGTGCTCCACACGCCGTTCTAAGGGCTCGAAGGCCATGTACTCGATCGACAAGGAGACCGTGGAGATCGCCGGCGTGGTCGACGGGGCGTTCGCCGTGGCGGGGTCTGGCATGTGGGTCGACGAGGACGACACGATCTGGGTCGTCAATCGATGGGGTGAGGTCTTTGCGCTCGCCGAGGGGGCCGACGTGTTCGAGCGCGTCTACGAAGGGCAGGACCTCGCCGAGGCGATGGGGAACGCGGGCTCCGCGGGCGACCTCATGATCCGCGGGGATCGCAACCCGGTCACCGGCGAGTACTGGGGCGTCGCGACCTCCTGGGGCGGCAGCCCCGTCTCGCCGATCCTCCGCTTCAGCATCGGGCGGGACGACGTCGAGTTCCACGGCATCCTCGGCACCGACCTGGGCTCGGTCTTCGACGTCCACGGCCTCGCCTTCGCGCCGCGCTGAGCGCGCCATCGCGTTCGAGCGCGGCGCCCGACCGCGCGCGCTCTCGGGCTCGCGCGGTCAGAGGTGGAAGAAATTGCGGATGCGCTGGAGGAGCACGGAGGAACGCTCCTCCACGCTCACCTGCTGACTCCGCCGGGCCTTCTCGGCCACCCGCTCGCCGAGCTCGGCTTCGCGCTCGGCGAGCTTGCGGCTGATGAGCTCCGCGAGCTCGGGGGTGGCCGTGAGGATGGGCGCGAGCGAGTGCTTGTGCAGCACGATCACCTCGCACTCGTGCACGGCGCGCACGGTCGCGCGGCGGGGCTCGCCCGTCATGAGCGACATCTCGCCGAAGAAGGCGCCGGGGCCGAGGCGCGCGAGCTCCACGAGGCTCATCCCGGCGCGCTGCACCTCGACGCGCACCTCGCCTCGTTCGACGATGAAGAGCTCGTGGCCGTGCTCTCCCTCGCGGATGATGGCCTCGCCCGGCGCGTAGAGGCGCTCCTCGGCCTCCTCGGCGAGGCGGCGCATGGCGTCGCTCGGGAGGTGTGAGAAGAGGCTCACGCCCCGGAGGGCGCGTTCGCGCGCGGCGACGTGCTCGGCGCTCTGCTCCGCGAGGATGGCGGGGCTCACCTCCTCGACCACCACCTCGCGCTGGGGCGGCGGGATGGCGATGCCCGCGCGGTGCATGGCGTACCAGATGCGCTCGCGGACCGCGGAGGCGATGACCTCGCGGCGGTCGAAGTCGGTGATGAACCAGACGACGCGGTAGAGCGCGCCCCGCTCGCTGAACTCGTGGAGCATCACGTTGGGCGGCGGCTCGTGGGCCACGCCCGGGACGTCGCGCGCGGCGGCGGCGAGGAGCTCGCGGAGGCGATGGGGCGGGACGTCGATGGGCGCGTAGACCTTGGCCTCGCGGCGCACGACGGGGCTCGGCCGCGAGAAGTTACGGAGCGCCGACTCGGCGAGCTTGGAGTTGGGGATGATCATCTCCACGCGGTCGAGCGTCTGCACCGTGACGGCGCGCCAGTTCATCTCGACGACGCGGCCGATCTGATCGGGCTCGTCGCCGTATTGGATCCAATCGCCGGGGTCGAAGGGGCGCTGCGCCTGGATGGCGAGGCCCGCGAACATATTGCCCAGCGTGCCCTGGAGCGAGAGACCGATGACGGCCGTGAGGAGCGCCGAGGTGGTGAGGAGGGAGCCGGGCTCCACCCCCGCGTGGCTGAGCACGGCGAGGACGACGGCGACGTAGACCAGGACCTGCAGGAGGTCCTTGAAGATCTTCGGCATCGGCCGCGTAAGCCGGCGCATCACCACCGCGTGGATGGTGATGAGGAAGCCGCTCCGCGCGAACGAGAAGAGGAGGAAGGCCATCGAGCCGATCTCGAGGACCCGCCTCAGCGTGGGATCGTCTTCGGGGACGAAGATCGCGAGGAGCCGCGTGACGACGTGGAGGACGAGGAGGACGAACGGCGCGGTGGCTTGCCGTCGGTGCTCGGGCGGGAGCACGCCGCGCAGCACGAGCACCATGAGGCCGGCCGCGATGACCGCGGCCCAGCGGCCGAGCCCGAAGCCATGGAGCATCTCGTTCAAGGCATCCACGGCCTCCTTGATACGCGAACCGGGCGGCCGAGACCATTCCTCGGCTCATCCGGGCTTTTGGCGGGTGTGCGTCCGAGGCATCCTCTCGGGATGCTCCATCCGACCGAGGCGCTCGCTCGTTACGAGGTCCTCGTCCGCTACGCGACCGCCATCGACACGGGCGATCACGCGCTCCTCGACGAGGTCTTCACGCCCGATGCCGCCATCGACTTCCGCGAGGCCGGCGGGATCGCGGGAGGCTACGCCGA
>JAAYBZ010000198.1 GCA_012744445.1 Myxococcales bacterium
GATTTCGGACGGCGCTCCGGGCCCTTGGCCCCGGCGCCATCAGCAAGGTCTATGTGGGGCGTTGGGGACAGGATATCGACGTCCCGGAGGAGGGGAAGCTCGACGTGTCTTCGATCGAGGAAACGACGATTCGCGCGCGGGTGCTGCGGGTGGGCGGAAAGACCAAGCCCAAGATCATGCTCGAGTCGCCCTCCGAGTCTTCGCCATTCACGCTCGACGCGACCGAGGCCGTGGCCCGCGACATCGCCCACCACCTCTTCGAGGATGTCGACATCGAAGCGAGGGTATCACGCGCGAACGACGGGAAGATCAAGGCCGGCTCGGTGATCTCCTTCTTGTCGATGGACTCTACCGTCGATCCCGTCTCCGCTTGGCAGGCGTGGTTTCGCGCGGCGACCGACGGCTACTGGGACGACGTTCATGACGTGGAGCGCGAGCTGAGCAGGGATGATTGACCCGAACCGAATTCCTGATGCGATCGCGCTCGACACCGGCGTGATGATTCGGGCACTTGGCCAGCGTACCGATCACCAGGGGAAACTTTGCGAAGAGCTCCTGCGCGTCGCGGTCGCCCATGGGAGGAGAGTCCTCCTTCCCGCCCCCGCGTTGGCCGAGATCGTTCGACGCGATGCGGGCTCTCCCCCATGAGGGCGCCTGGGATCGTCGTCGGCGCATTCGACGAAATGGCCGCCCTGGCCATCGGCAAGTACTGCCCGGTGGCCCGGCTGAACGAGTTCAAGAGAGAGCCCGCGAAGTCGAAGGGTGCGCTGAAGTTCGACGTCATGATCGTCGCTACGGCGTGGCGCCATCGTGTGAACGCGATCGTGACGCTTGATCCCGACGTCAAACGGATCGCGGCGAAGTTCGACCTCGAATCGGTCGAGCCGAAGGACTTCGAGAGTCCCCAATCCGGTTTCGACTACGAGTAGTCCTTTTCATCGCGCCGTCTGGACCCACACGGAAGTGTCAACGTTGCCCGCTCAGCGCTCGGCGCGCTTGCGGTACGCGTGCGGCGTCTCCCCGGTCCAGCGCTTGAAGGCGCGGAAGAACGCGGACGCGTCCGCGTAGCCGAGCAACCCCGCGATCTCGGAGGCGCTCAGCCGCGGATCCTCGAGGAGCAGGAACGCGCGCTCGCGTCGCACCTCGTCGAGCAGCGCTTGGAAGCCCGTCCCCTCGTCCCGGAGCCGCCGGTGCAGCGTGCGCTCGGAGACCCCGAGCCGCTTCCCGATCTGCCCGAGTGACGGCTCGCCGTGCACGAGCCCCTCGTGGATCTCGCGCGCCACGCGCTCCGAGGTCCGCTCGGCGTGATCGATCGAGAGACGGAGCGCCTCGGCGCGCCGCGCGAGGTAGCCGAAGAGCCGCTCGTCGGCGCGCGGGAGCGGTCGGGCCAGGATCGCCGCGCGGAACTCCACCTCGAGCAGGGGCGCGCTCCACGTGATCGCGCAGCGGTGGAAGCGCTCGTGCGGCGTCTTCTCCGCGCCTTCGGGCCGCCGGCGCGGGAGCCGCACCGCCACCGGATCCACGTCGCTCCCCGCGATCGCGCGGATCATCGCGACGGCGGCGGCGGCCTGCGCGTCCACCGGCTCCACCAGCCGCGCGAAGGGCGGCGGCACGAGCTGCACGTATTTGAAGCGCGCCTCCCCCTCCACCTCGAAGCGCTCCATGCGGGGCACGGCGTCGGGGTGGATGAGCGCCCGCTGCCGATCGAGGAAGGCGAGCGCCGAGCCCACCGAGTCGGTGTGCGAGAGCGCGTAGCCCACCACGCGGAGGCCGGTGAGGCCGAGCCGCGCGCCGAGCTCGAGCCCTACGGGGCGTGCGCTGATCGCCTGCCAGAGCGCGAAGTGCGCAGGGAGCGGCACGCGCGCGTCGGGGTCCGCGAGCCAGCTCTCGTCGAGCTTGGCCGCGGCGACGAGCTCGTCGCGCGAAAAGCCCACGGCCTCGGCGGCCTCGAGCACCGAGAGGGTGAGGGCAGAGAGCACGCTGGAGTCGTTCACGCGGCGACCGTAGCAATGGCGGCGCGAGCCAGAAAGTTGGCGGCCGAGGCCAGGGCGGCGGAGGGCGCGGTCTCGTAGCGTGGCGCGCATGAAGATCGAAGGTTTGCGTGTGGTCGTGGTGGGCGGTGCGATCGGCGGCGCGAGCACCGCGCTCTTGCTCGCGCGGGCGGGCGCGGAGGTGTGCTTGGTCGAGCGCGCGCCCGAGCCGCCGATGGGCGGCGCCGGGATCGGGCTCGCGGAGAACGGCCTCGCCGTGCTCGAGTCGCTCGGGCTGGGCGCCGATCTCGCGCGCGCGAGCGCGGAGCTCGGCGGCGTGCGCATCACCGACGCCCGCGGGCGGCTGCTCTACCTGCCGAAGGGACCGCGCCCGGGCGAGCCGCCGCTCCTCCGCATGGCGCGCCGCTCGGACCTGCACACCCTCCTCACGCGCGCGCTCCTCGCCGAGCCGCGGATCACGGCGCGCTACGCCGCGCGCTTCACGGGCCTCGAGATCGGGACCGCGAGCAGCGCCGTGCGCTTCCAGACGCCCGAGGGGCACCACGAGCTCGAGGCCGATCTCGTGATCGGCGCCGACGGAGTGCGCTCGGCCGTGCGCGAGGCGGCGGGCTTCGCCGCCAAGGTCCGGAAGTCGGGCATCGCCTACGTGCGAGGGCTCGCGCCGGCGGGGCTCGCGCTCGGCGAAGAGGCGTGGACGTCCGCGGGCCTCTTCGGGAGCTTCCCCGTGCCGGACGGGACGTATTGGTACGCCTCGCTCGGGGCGCGCCGCGTGAAGGCGGCCGTGGCCGCGCGCGACGTCGGGCTCTTCCGCGAGGCGTGGATCGAGGCCTATCCGCGGTGCGCGCCGCTCCTCGAGCGCGTCGAGTCCTGGGACGAGCTCCTCATGAACGACGTGATCCAAGTGGACTGCGCGCGCTTCGTGAAGGGCCACGTGGCGCTCGTCGGGGACGCGGCCCACGCCATGCCGCCCAACCTCGGCCAGGGCGCGAACTCCGCCCTCGTCGACGCCGCCGTGCTCGTCCAGGAGCTTTCGCGCGCGCCCGACGTGCCGACGGGCCTCGCCGCCTACGACGCGCGCCGCCGACCCAAGGTGAAGGCCGTGGCCAAGAC
>JAAYBZ010000199.1 GCA_012744445.1 Myxococcales bacterium
GCCGAAGAGGCCTGTCTCGCCCCGATCCCCCGTCTTCGTGTAGATCTTCATGCGGACGTTATATCCGCATCGAGGCCGAGCGTCCGTCCCACGAGATCGTTCCGCGAGGAGACGAGCTGCGCGGCCGTGATCGGCTTCTTGCCCGGGAGCTGCACCTCGAGGAGCCGGAGGATGCCCTCGCCCGTCGCGACGTCGATGCCCTCGGCGCTCGCGCGCACGATCTCGCCGGGGGCCTCGTCCGTGGACTCGTCGAGCACGACGCAGCGGAGGATCTTGAGGCGCTCGCCGTCGAGGGTGGTCTCGGCGCCGGGCCACGGGCGCATGCCGCGCGCGTGATCGTAGAGCGCCCGCGCGCTCCGCCGGAAGTCGAGGATCGCGTCGGATTTCTCGAGGAGCCGCGCGTAGGTCGCGCCTTCTTCGGGCTGCGGCACGGCCTCGAGCTCGCCGCGCACGACGCGGGGGAGCTCGGTCCTCACCAACTCGGCCCCGAGCTTCGAGAGCTCTTCGGCGAGCGAGTGGGCGTCGTGATCGTCGCGGATGGCGAGCGTCCGCCGCGCGAAGACGGGGCCGGTGTCGAGGCCTTCGTCCATCTTCATGAGGCAGACGCCCGTCTCGCGATCGCCCATGGCGATGGCCCATTGGATGGGCGCCGCGCCGCGATGACGCGGGAGGAGCGAGGCGTGCACGTTCACGCAGCCGCAGCGCGGCGCCTCGAGCACGGCCTTGGGCAGGATGCGCCCGTAGGCCACGACGAGGATCACGTCGAGGTCGAGCGCGCGGAGCTCTTCGGCGAACTCGGGCGTGCGCACCTTGGTGGGCTGCGAGACCGGGATGCCGAGCTCGAGCGCGCGCACCTTCACGGCGGGCGGCGTGAGCTTCATCCCGCGTCCGGCCGGACGATCGGGCTGGGTATAGACGCGCACGACCTCGGCGATCTCGGCGAGCGCGTCGAGACAGGGCACGGCGAACGCCGGGCTTCCGAAGAACGCCGCGCGCATCCTAGACGGTGGTCTCGGCCGCTGCGCGCTTCGCCATCTGGCGGTGGAGGATCCGCCGGCGGAGCAGGCTCACCCGATCGATGAGCAGCTTCCCGTCGAGGTGGTCGTTCTCGTGCTGGATCGCGATGGCGAGGAGGCCGTCGGCCTCGAGCTCGAAGAACTCCCCCTTCTCGTTCTGCGCGCGGACCTTCACGGTCTTCCCGCGCTTCACCTCTTCGCTCGAGCCGGGGAACGAGAGGCAGCCCTCGGTCGACACGCACGTCTCGCCGAGCTCGAGGATCTCCGGGTTCACGAAGACGCGGAGGTCGCTCGGCTGATCCTCGCCGGTGGCGATGTCGATCACGAAGATCCGCTTGGAGACGCCGATCTGCGGCGCGGCGAGCCCGACGCCGGGCGCGGCGTACATGGTCTCGGCCATGTCGGCGACGAGCTGGGCGAGCTCTTCGTCGAACGTCTCGACTCGCTCCCCGGGGATGCGGAGACGCGGGTCGGGATAGTGGAGGATGGGTCGAATGGCCATGTCCGGACGGCGAAACGCGAGGAATTTGCGCGCTGGGAGACGGTTTAGCGCTCCCCCCCCTCGGTCGCAAGAGGCCTAGAGCACCGAGACGGGGTCCACGTCGAGCGAGGCGCGGGTCGTGGCCGGCAGCTCGTCGAGCTTGGGGAGCAGCGCGGCGAGCACCTTCCGCAGGGGCGCGCGCTCCCGCGCGCGGAGGGTGATCCGCATGCGGTAGCGGTTGCGGACCTTCTTGAGGAGGGCGGGCGCCGGGCCGAGCACGTCGACGCGTCCGTCGCGGACGAGCGGATGGGTGGAGAGCAGCGAGGCGAGCGCGGCCGCGCGTCCCTCGACCTCGCGCTCGCTCGCCGAGTCCATGCGCACGACCGCGAGATGCGCGAAGGGCGGGTTGGGGAGCTCCTCGCGCTCGGCGAGCTCGCGCGCGTAGAACGCGTCGTCGTCGTGCCGCGAGGCGCACTGGACCACGAAGTCGTCGGGCCGGTAGGTCTGGATCACCACCTTGCCGGGGCGATCGCCGCGGCCGGCGCGGCCCGCGACCTGCGAGAGGAGCTGGAAGGTGCGCTCGGCCGCGCGGAAGTCGGGGAAGGCGAGGCTCTGATCGGCGAGGATCACGCCGACCAAGGTCACGTTGGGGACGTCGTGGCCCTTGGTCACCATCTGCGTGCCCACGAGGACGTCGATCTCGCGTCGGCGGAACTGATCGAGGACGCGCTCGATGCCCTTCTCGTCGGCGACGTCGCGATCGAGCCGGCCGATCCGGGCCGGCGCGAAGGCCTCGGCGAGGTGCTCCTCGAGCCGCTCGGTGCCGAGCGAGAGCGAGACGAGCTCGCCCGCGCCGCACGCCGCGCACGCGCGCTGGGGCCGCGTGAAGTAGTCGCAATGATGGCAGCGCAGGAGGTTCTCCGCCTTGTGCTCGGTGAGCGCCACGCTGCACGAAGGACACTCGGCCGGCGTGCCGCACGCCTCGCAGCGGAGCGCGGGCGCGTACCCGCGCCGGTTCAAGAAGAGGATGGCCTGCTCGCCGCGCGCGAGGCATTCGCGGAGCGCGCTCGCGAGGGGGAAGGAGACCAGCGGGTGCCCGGTCGGCCCCTTGAGGTGCGTCTTGAGATCGACGACCTCGACGTGCGGGAGCGCCGCCCCGGTCGCGCGCTCGGTGAGCCGGAGGAGGTGGAGGCGGCCCCGCTCGACGCCGTACATCGACTCGAGGCTCGGCGTGGCGCTGCCGAGGATGCAGACCGCGCCGGCGCGGTGCGCGCGGAGGAGCGCCATGTCGCGCGCGTGATAGCGGAAGCCCTCTTCCTGCTTGAACGAAGGGTCGTGCTCCTCGTCGACGATGATCACGCCGAGATCGGCCACGGGCGAGAAGAGCGCCGAGCGCGCGCCGATGGCCACGCGCAGCTCGCCGCGGCGGAGCCCTCGCCAGGCGGCGTCGCGCTGCGCCTTGTCGAGCCCCGAGTGGAGCACCGCGAGATCGTCGCCGAAGCGCGCGCGATAGCGCGAGACGAGCTGCGGCGTGAGCGAGATCTCGGGCACCAGGAGGAGCGCGCCCCTCCCTCGCGAGAGCGCGTCTTCCATGGCGCGGAGGTACACCTCCGTCTTGCCCGAGCCGGTCACGCCGCGGAGCAAGAACGCCTCGGGCGCGCCGTCGAGGGCGCGGCGGATCGCGGCGACGGCCGCCTCCTGCTCGACGGTGAGCTCGGGCGGGACGTCGCGCGCGACCGTCTCGCGGAAGAAGGGATCGAGCGGCCGATGCCGCACTTCCGTCCTTACGAGGCCCTGCTCCTCGAGCCCTTCGAGCGTGGACCTGGACACGCCGAGCGACTTCGCGAGCTCCGCGAACGGCCGGGGCTCGCCGTCGAGAGCCGCGAGGAGCGCGGCCTGCTTCGTCCCGAGCTTGCGCTTGGGCTCGGCAGAGGTGCGCGCGACGTAGAGCTCCTCCCGGGAGGGGAGCCGCGGCCCGCGCACGCGCTCGCCCTTCTGCACCGATCCCGCGCGTCGGAGGCGCCTCACCGCGTCGGTGGGGATGGAAGGAGACGCCGCGCGAAGGACCTCACCGAGCGGGTGGAAGTAGTAGCGCGCGGCTTCTTCGAGGAAGTCGAGGAGCGGCTCGTCGAAGACGGGCTCGTCATCGACGAGGCCGAGGATGGGGAGGACGTTCACGCCATCGGGTACGCCGCTCGAATCGCGCACCACCACCGCCACCTCCTTGCGGCGCGCGAAGGGCACGAGGACGCGCGAGCCACGCCGCACCCGATCGCCGAGCGACTCGGGGACGGCGTAGGTGAAGAGCTGCTGCCGCGGGATCGCCACGGCCACCTCGACGAGCCGCGCCTCGCTCACGACTCCTCTCGTTCGCGCTCGGCCACCTCGAGGACGGCCGCGACGGCTTGGTAGAACGTCTCGGGGATCTCCTCGCCGAGCTCGAGCTCGTGGAGCGCCCGCGCGAGGGGGACGTCGCGCACGATCGGAACGCCCGCCTCGCGCGCCACCTGGATCATGCGCCTCGCGAGGTCGTCCACGCCCTTGGCCACGACCTCGGGCGCCTCCTGATCCGAGTCGACGTCGAAGCGCAGCGCCACCGCGTAATGCGTGGGGTTGACGACGAGGACCGTGGCGCGCCGCACCTCCTCGAGCGTGGCGTGGTTCACGGCCTCGCGGTGCGCGCGCGCCCGCGCCTGCTTGTGCTGCGGATCGCCCTCGGATTCGCGGTGCTCGCGCTTCACCTCCTCTTTGGTCATGCGGAGCGCGCGGCGATGCCGCCGCTTCTGCACGAAGAGGTCGATCACGGCGAAGAGCGCGAGCGCGCCGCCGACGCGCAGGGCGAGGCCGAAGAGCGCCTCGCCGACGACCCAGAGCCCGGCGACGGCCCCAGCGCGCGAGAGCCGCGCGAGATCGGGCGCCACGTCCTTCGCGTAGCCGAAGGCGATGGCGCCCGCGACGAGCACGACCAAGAGGTGACGGGCGAGGTCGACGAAGCGATCGCGGCTCACGAGACGCTTTGCGCCCTTGATGGGGTCGAGGCGTTTGGCGTCGAAGGAGACGGCCTTGGCGGCCCAGAGCGGGCCGACCTGGACGAAGGCCGCGGCGGCCGAGGCGAGCATCACGGCCGCGAGCACGCCGAGCAGGGGCAGCCCGAGCGCGCTCGCGTGGGCCATAGCCTCGGCCGGTCCGGCGGCGAAGAGCGAGCGCTCGAGGAGCGAGGCGAGCCCGGAGGTGATCGCCGGCCCCACCAAGGCGAGGGCGCCCGCGCCCGCGAAGAGCCCCGCGGCCGCGACGAGCTCTCGGCTCTTGCCGATCTCCCCCCGCTTCCGAGCCTCCTTCAGCCGCCGCGGTGTCGGCTCTTCGGTCTTCGATCCACTCATCGCCCCGTCGAGTCCCTCCTAGTAGGTCGAGGAGGCGAAGAGCGCAACGCCACCCCGGCCGCGATCATCGCCCATCGCGCAGGCCGAGTTTCGCCGTCGCCGCGCGCGCGTCATCATCGGGCCGTGTTCGCCCGCCGAAGCACGCGAGACATCGCGCCGAACGCCCTCACGCGCGCGCTCGAGGCCGCCGCCCGAGAGGGGCGCGCCGTCCTCGATCTCACCTCGTCGAACCCGACCCGCCTCGGGCTCTCCCCCGATCGCGCCGCCCTCGCGGCGGCCTACGCCGAGGGCCCGCTCGAACGATACGAGCCCGAGAGCTTCGGTCCGGCGCGCGCGCGGGAGGCCGTCGCCGCTTTCGTCCGTCGCCCCGTGGAGCGCGTCTGCCTCCTCGCCAGCACGAGCGAGGCCTACGTGCTGCTCTTCGGCCTCTTCGCCGATCCGGGCGAGCGCGTGCTCGTGCCGCGCCCGAGCTACCCGCTCTTCGAGGACCTCGCGCGCATCGCGGGCGTCACGCTCGTGCCCTACCCGCTCCGCTACGACGGAGAGTTCTTCGTCGATCGCGAGGCGCTCGCCCGCGCGGCCGAGGGATGCCGCGCGATCTGCGCCATCAGCCCCAACAACCCCACCGGCCATCACCTGAGCGAGGACGACCACCGCTTCCTCCTCTCGCTCGGCCTCCCCGTGATCCTCGATCAGGTCTTCGAGCCCTTCGCGCTCGAGCGCCCCGCGCCGGACCTCGTGGCGGGCTCGGGCCTCCAGGTGGTCCTCGGCGGCTTCAGCAAGGCGCTCGCGCTGCCCCAGGTGAAGCTCGGCTGGGCGATCTTCGAAGGCGAGGACGCGCTCGTGCGCGAGGCGCTCGCGCGCTTCGAGCACATCGCCGACGCGATGCTCTCGCTCTCGACGCCGACGGCGATCGCGGCCCCCCGCCTCCTCCGCGAGGCGCCCGCGATCCAAGCGAGGATCCGCGCGCGCTGCCTCGAGGACCTCGGCCTCCTCGACGCCGCGCGCGCGCCCGACGCCGCCTGGGATCGGCTCGAGGTCGGCGGCGGCTTCACCGTGCTCTTGAGGCTCCCCGCCGTGCTCTCCGACGAGGCGTGGGCGCTCCGCTTCCTCGACGCGGGCGTGCTCGTGCAGCCCGGCTATTTCTTCGACCTCGACGAGGGCTGCTTCGTCGCGCTCAGCCTGATCACCGATCCGCGCGTCTTCCGCGAGGGCGTCGCGCGGATCGCGCGGGTCATCGAGGAGGTTTGCGCGGGATGAGCCTTCCGTCGGGGCCGAAACGACCACGCTTCCGCTGCGGATCGCGCGAATAGGGCGCGATGGTGAGGTCGTCGGGGCCGACTTCCAAGAGCTCGAGGACGCCAGCGTAGGCGATCATCGCGGCGTTGTCGGTGCAGCTCGAGAACGGCGGGATCACGAGGGCGATGCCCTCTTCGCCGCAGCGCGACGTCGCGAGCGCGCGGAGGCGCGAGTTGGCCGCGACGCCGCCGGTGAGGACGAGCCGCGGGACCTCGAGCTCCTTGCACGCGCGGATGGAGGTCTCGACGAGCGAGCGGACCACGGCCTCCTGGAAACCCGCCGCGACGTCCGCGAGCGTGCGCTCGTCCGCGGGCACGCCCTCGCGCTCGATCTTCCGCGCGAGCGCTGTCTTGAGCCCGGCGAACGAGAACTCGAGGCCCTTCTTGCGCTGCATCGGCACGGCGAAGGGGTGCGCGGCGGGATCGCCCTTTGCGGCGAGGCGGTCGATGACGGGCCCGCCCGGATAGCCGAGCCCGAGGAGCTTCGCGGCCTTGTCGTAGGCCTCGCCCGCGGCGTCGTCGCGCGTCTGGCCGACGAGCTCGATCTCCGTCGGTGAATCGACGCGGTAGATCGCCGTGTGCCCGCCGCTCGCGAGGAGCGCCACGTAAGGAAAGGCGAGGCCGGGAGCGTCTTCGGGGCGGCGCCGGAGGAAGGGGGCGAGGAGGTGCCCTTCGAGGTGGTTCACGCCGACGAGGGGCTTGTCGAGCGACCAGGCCATGGCCTTGGCGAGCGAGGTCCCGACGAGGAGCGCGCCCACGAGGCCGGGTCCCTGTGTGACGGCGATGGCGTCGATGGACGCGAGGCCGCCTTCGAGCGATTCGAGGGTCGCGCGGACCACGTGGCCGATGTTCTTCACGTGCGCGCGCGCCGCGAGCTCGGGCACCACGCCGCCGTAGGGCGCGTGCAGCTTGATCTGGCTCGCGACGACGTCCGCGTGGACGAGGCCGGTCTCGTCGACGACGGCGGCCCCCGTCTCGTCGCAGGAGCTCTCGATGCCGAGCACCCTCACGAGGCGCGCCTCCCGACGGGGGACGTCACTCGTTCGAGACGCGGGTGAGTGGGAACACACCGAAGAAATCGCATTGGCCCCCGAGCAATGACCCGCAATCGTCGTTCGAGCAATCGACGTGCCCTGCGCCCGCGATGATCCGGAGCTCGGCCTTGCCCTCGCGCATCAGGCTCACGAAGGCCATGACGTCGCGCCCCGCGAGCGGGCCGGTCGTGGGCTTCATGGCGAAGATGTAGTTGCGCACGCGGCCGCCGCCCGGCAGCTCGTACAGGCCGAGCGCGTCGTGGTCGAGCGGTGGGATCGGCAGGAGCGGCTCGTTCTCGAAGGTGGGGCCGCAGGGCTCGCCGCGGCTCGTCACCATGCCGGGAAAGTCGGCGGGGCGCGTGGGGTCGTACTGCACCTTCTTCGGGTCGAAGGTGAGGACCACCTCGGTGCCCTGGCTGAAGCCGCGCCGGATGAACGAGCAGGGCTCGTCGCCGCCGCAGTCGACCGACTCGTCCACGCCGAGGATGCGGCCCACGTAGGCCTCGGTGGGCCCCGTGCCGTAGTCCTCGAGCTCGTTGCACCCGGCCCACGCCACGCACGCGAGGGCGAGGGTGAGGAACCTCGACGTCACGCGGCGCCCTTCGCGTCCTTCCATCGCTCGAGGCCTCTCGTATCCCCCGCCTCGCTGAACATCTCGACGGCCACGGCGAAGTGGGGGCTCGGATCGACCCCCGAGCGCTTCGCGAGCAGGCCGCGGATTCCCTCGATCTCGGCGAGCGCCGTGAGCAGCCCCTCTTGATGCGCGAGGGCCTTCGCCTCGCGCAGGGTGGTCTCGGCCGTATCCGTTCCGAGCTCCAGCTCGGTGCGCGCGAGCATCACCATGAGCCGGACCCGCTCCTCGACGTTCTGCGCGTCGCCCGAGAGGAGCGTCACCGCGCGTCGGAGCGCGTTCGCCGCGTGGACGAAGTCGCGGCCCTCGAGCCGGACGCGCGCGATCTCGGCCTGGACGCGCGCCTCGAGGAGCGAGTCCTCGAACGCGATGAGCTCGAGCGCCATGCCGAGGTGTCGCATCGCGTCGCGAGGGCGCTCTCGGGCGAGGGCCACGCGGCCGAGCGAGAGGAAGAAGCGGGCGCGCTGCACGTCGTTGGGACCGAGCGAGTCGAGCGCCTCGCGGAGCACACCGTCGGCCCCCGTGAGATCGCCCGACGCGAGGAGCGCCTCGCCGAGCTTGTAGCTGAACGAGATGCTCGCCGCCTCCATCATGAACTCGGCCGACTCGAAGAGCGCGCGCCGCGCCACCTCGAGGGCTCGACGGTACGCGAAGACGGCCGCGGCGTCGTCGCCGCGCCGGCGCGCGGTGTCGCCCATGCGCTCGAGCTGCAGCATCGCGATGAGCGGCGCCGCGCCGCGATAGGCGTGCTCCGCGATCACCTCGATGGGCGCGTCCTGCGAGGAGAGGAGCTTGAAGGCCTTCTCGTGGAGCTCCTTGCGCGCCTGCGCGGGGATCGAGCCCTCGATCAGCTCGGCCACGTACGGATGCGTGACGATGAACTGCCCGCCCGCCACGTGCATGAGCTGCTCGCGCGCGAGCACACCCACGGTCTCGTCGCGGAGCGGCTCGTCGAGGAGCGCCTCGAGATCGGCGACCGGATAGCGCGTGCCGAGCACGCACGCCGCCTGGAGCGCGCGGATGGCGCTCGCGGGGAGGCCCTGGAGCCGCTGGAGCACGGCCTCGCCGAGGCGGCGCGGCGCCGCGTCGGCCTCGAGGTCGTTCTCGGTGAGCCGCTCGAGCTGCTCGAGGAGGAGCGGCGAGAACCCGCGACGCGCGCTCGGGGCGAGCTCGGCGAGGATGCCGCTCGCGATCTTGAAGCTCTCGGCCTCGGCGACCTCGAGCCCTTCGATGCGCATGCGCTGATCGACCGGGACGAGCGGGCCGCTCGCCGCGACGGGCACGACGAGGACCGGGAGGTGCGCGACGAGGGGGCGGAGGGCGGTGATGGTCTCGCGGCTGAGCCCGTCGCAGCGATCGCTGTCGTCGAAGACCACGAAGGCGCGGCGGGCGCCCTGCTCTGCGATGGCCGCGTCGAGGAGGCGCGCGACGAGCACGGCCACGGCGCCGGCTCTCGAGCGGCGCTCGGCGCCGCGGAGACCGCTCGGCTCGACGAGCTCGGAGAGGCCCGCGCGCGCGAGCGTCTCGTCCTCGGGAATGGCGATGGACCCGAGCGCATCGATGGACACGCCCGCGAGCTGCGCCACGAGCTCGCGCACGGCGTGGAAGGCCACGGGCGCCCCCGACGGATGCGGCCCGACGAGCGCGACGACGTCGCCCTGGCCCGCGCGGTGGCTGGCGAATTCGTGGAGGAGCCTCGTCTTGCCGACGCCCACCTCGCCCTCGACGCCGAGGAAGCGTGCGCCGGCGTCGAGGCCCGCCATGAGCGAAGCGAGCTCTTCGAGCTCGCGCGCGCGGCCGACGAAGGTGCGCGAGGCGGACGGAGGCGGCAGGCTCGTCCGCGAGCGCTGCACGCGGATGCTGTTGCGCGGGACGGCCACCTTCTGGAGCTGCGTGCCGCAATTCCCGCAGAAGCGGACGTCGGCGGGGTTGTCGGCGCCGCACTCGCCGCAGATCTGCGCGGCGAAGTTGTACCGCAGGCGATCCCGCTCCTCCGTGAGGGCGAGCTTCATCTCCTCGGCCGTCTGGAAGCGGCGCTCGCGATCCTTCTCGAGCGCGCGGAAGACGATCTGGACGAGCGACTCGGGGATCCCGCGGTGGGGCGCGACCTCGCGCGGATCGACGACGGGATCGTAGAGATGGCGGAGCACCACCTTGGTGGGCGTGTCGTCGACGAAGGGGAGCCGCTCGGTCAGCAGCTCGTAGAGCACGACGCCGAGCGCGTAGAGATCGCCGCGTCCGTCGACGTCCTCGCCGCGCCCTTGCTCGGGCGCCATGTAGTCGGGCGTGCCGCAGACGAGCCCAGGGCGGGTGATGTTCGTCTGGCCTCCGTCGACGATCATCGCGAGCCCGAAGTCGACGACCTTCACGAGATCACGCCCCGAGCGATACCGCGTAATGATGATGTTCTCGGGCTTGAGATCGCGGTGGACGATGTCGAGCGCGTGCGCCTCGGCGAGCCCCTCGAGGACCTGGATCAGGATGTCGAGGATGCGCTCGAAGGGGAGCGGCCCCTCGGCGTGCATGAGCTGCGCGAGATCCTGCCCCTTGAGCAGCTCCATCACGAGGTAGAGGATCCCGTCCTCGGTCCGACCGAAGTCGATCACACCCACGCTGTTCGGGTGATTGAGGCGGCTCGCCGCCCTCGCCTCGGTGTAGAAGCGCGCGACGGTCTGCTCGTCGCTGAGGAGGTGAGGGTGGATCACCTTGAGCGCGACGGTCCGGCCGAGGTTCGCCTGCTCGGCCTTGTAGACCCGTCCCATGCCCCCCACCCCGACGAGCTCCTGGATGAGGTACGATCCACCGATCATCCGGCCGATGAGCGGATCGTCGCTCGCAGCTCGCGAGAGCGCCGGCGTGCCACACACGGAACAAAAACGATCCGTATCGTTGCAGGCCTCGCCGCAATGGTGACAAAGTCGCACCCGACTACTGTAGTGGAGAATCACCGGTCTGAAAACTGGGGTGATCAGGTCGAGATCGCGCTCTTCTTCGCCGCGCTCTTCTCCACGATCTTCCTGCTCCCCGCGGTCTTCTTCGGGGCTTCGACGCTCCCGAGGAACCTCCTCGTCGGGGCCCCCTCCGCGCTCGCGGGGGCGCTCGGGATCCTCCTCGCCGGCCGGCGGCCAAAGCTGGCCGCCCCGCTCCTCTTGCTCGTCGCCCCCCTCGCGATGGCCCTCGGGGTCGAATTCCTCGAGGCACCGCGCGGCGGCGAGGGCGTGAGCCGCGAGCTCGCCGTGGCCGTCACGGCCGTCGCCTACTTCCTCGGGGTCGCGCGGGCGCTCGGCGGCCCCCGAGGGCGTCTCCCCACGGGGCCGGCGCAGCGGGTGCTGCTCCCGGCCGCCTGGCTCCTCCTCGCCTTCGGCGTGGCCGGCGCCTCGATCACCGACGACGCCCACTACGCCGCGAGCTTCGGGGCCGGCGCCGTCGAAGCCCGCTTCCTCGGGAGCGCCATCGCCCTCACCCTCGCGAGCGTGAGCCTGCTCGGCGTGGGACCGAGCCTCGCCCGCCAGCCCGTCTTCCACCCGCGTCCGCCGCAGCAGCTCGTGGGGAGGCTCATCCTCTACTTCTCGCTCGCGATCGTCGGGCTCTTGCTCCTCGATCGCCTCGGCTGATCAGAAGGCGTCGCGCCCGGCCTCGTCGAGCCGCCTCATGCCCTCGAGCAGGAGCCCCTCGGCGCTCATGCCGATGAGGTTCTCCGTGGGCGTGAAGCTCGCGTCGAGCTCGAACTCACCGTCGGTGAGGGCCAGCATCGCGTAGACCGCGTCGGCGCCGCGGATGGCCCCGAAGGTCGCGTCGAAGACCATGCCCTCGGAGAAGTGCACCTCGCCACGCTGTTGGCCCGAGGTGATGCGGAGCCGCCCGGTCTTGCGGCCATTCGAGAAGATCTGGATGACCTCCGGGAGGCTCATCTCGCGGAGCGAGCCGTGGACGCCGCGCTTCTGCGCCGGCGCCGCCGCGGACTTGCGCACCGAGAGCTGCTCGACCTTGGCCGCCACGACCTCGGGCGAGGCGGGCTTGACCACGAGGTCGATCGCCCCGCGCTCGAAGGCGCGCGCGATGGTCTCGCGATCGCCGCGGCGCGTGTGGACGATGACGCCCGGCGCCTTCGCGCCCATGCCGCGGATCGCGTCGAGGAGCGTGAACCCGTCGGCGCGCGGCAGCTCGATCTCGGTGACGACGAAGTTGAACTCGAGCTCCTCGAGCTTGCGAATCGCGCCCTCGGCGTCGGGCACGACGGTGACGTCGAAGCCCTGCTCGACGAGGCGGAGCTCGAGGAGCGTCGCGTCCTCTGCGCTGGGATCGACGAGGAGCACGGCTCGCCGCTCGGCGTGGCGCTTCTTGGCCTCTTCGCCGAGCACCACGCGCTCGAGCACCGAGAGGACGCCCGGATCGAAGACGGTCCCGGCGTTCTCGCGGCACGCCGCGTAGCCCTCGGTGGGCGAGAGCTTGCGCCGATACGGGTTCTTCTCGTTCTGCGTGACGTCGAGGTAGGTCTCGACGACGGCGAGGATCCGCGCGCCGAGCGGGATCGCCTCGCCCGAGAGGCCGTCGGGGAAGCCCGAGCCGTCGTAGCGCTCGTAGAGGTGCGCGAGGAAGCGGTTGGTCTCGTCGGGGAGCTTGGCCGCCTCGAAGAGCTTCACCGGCGCGAGCCGCGTCTTCTCGGCGCGGGCGCGGTGACCTTCGTAGCGCGCGACGTTCATCGCGGTGAGGTGGTAGGTCCCCGCCTTGCCGATGTCGTGGAGGCTTGCCGCCAGGGCGAGGGCGTGGAGCGCGTCGGCGTCCATGCCCATCAGGCGACCGACGGTCTTCGCGAGGCGCGTCACCTGCGCCGAATGCCCGCGGAGCTCGCCGCGATCCTGCTCGAGCAGGGCGACGAGGACGTTGACGAGCTCGAGCTGGGCCTCGCGATCGTGCGTCGCCGCAGAAGCCTCCGCGGGGATCCGACCCGCCTCGATGGTGAGCCCCTGGGCCTTCTCGGCGGGCGGGAGCTCGATGGTCGGCGTCTCGGGCGCAGGCGCGGACGCGGAGGCGTCGTCGATCACGCGGCCCGGGCCGAAGTCGACGACGTCGTCGCTCCTCCCGCCGAGGCGGGCGTAGTCGAGCTGCACGTCGAGACCGCCCTCCGTCTTGCGGCTCGCGTTGAGCAGCGGCTGGAAGGAGTCGAGCTCCTGGGCGTAGAGCTTGCGGATGAGCGCCGAGACCGCGACCGGCCGCGCGAAGAGGACGCGGACGCTCCGCAGGTTGGTGACGAGCTGGAGCTGCTTCTCGAGGTCGTGGGTCTCGAGGTCGCCGGCGACGACGCTGAGCGTCTGCGACGCGCGGTCGTAGAGCACGGGGCAGACCCCGAGGCGCTCGGCCACCTTGAGCGGCACGACGCGGAGGAGCGCGGGCGGCACCACGACCTTGGAGAGCTTCTCGGTGGAGACGAACTGCGTGCGATAGCGCGCCGCGAGCTTGCCGAGGAGCGTGGGCTCGTCGATGTCACCGAGCTCGAGGAGGGCCTCCTCGGCCCGGATCCCCTTCCGCCTCGCGTGGACGAGCGCGCGATCGTACTGGAACTTCACGATCACGCCCTCGGCGAGGAGGCGATCGAGGATCTTGGTGCCCGGCACCGGGCCGAGATCTCCGAATCCGGTGGAATCCACGGGCGGCATTATAGTTCAAGGCGGCCTCCGGCCAGTCCTTCGGCTACCTTCTCGTCATCGGCATGGACCGCACCCCGCCGCGCACCACCGCCCTCCGGCTCGCCTCGGCCCTCGTCTTCCTCCTCGGATGTGGTGCGAAGACGAGCTACGAAGGCGGCCTCTACCGAGACGCCACGACCTCGTTCTACGTCGACGCCCCCGGAGCCGAGTACGAGCGTGTCGACGGAATCGGCGCCTCCGGGCTCTCCTGGGCCGGCCCCGGGGACGCGATGCTCCAGGTGAAGGCGCGCTGCGACCGCTCCCTCGACATCCCGCTTCGGGCGCTCCTCGGCCACCTCCTCATCGGCTTCACCGAGCAGGAGACGATCCGCGAGGAGCTCCTCCCCATGGACGGCCGGGAGGCCCTCGAGCGCCACCTCCTCGCCAAGATCGACGGCGTGCCGCGCGAGCTCGTCCTCCGTGTCCTCAAGAAGGACGGCTGCGTCTACGACTTCGCCCTCGTCGCGTCGCCCGGCGAGAATTTCACCCGCGCGCTCCCGGGCTACACTCGGATGGTCGAGAGCTTCGAGACGCGATGAACGACGAGCGCACGACGCTGGGCGACCTCCAACGCTTCTTCCGCGCGCAGCTCGCGGCGCTCCGCACCTTCGTCGCGCACGTGGGGATGGGCGGCCGCCTCTTCGCGCGCACGGTGAAGACCGCCTTCACGCAGCGCTTCGACGGGAAGGCCTACCTCCAGCAGCTCGACGCGATGGGCGTGCAGAGCATGAACATCGCGGTGGCGACGGCGATCTTCGTCGCCATCGTCATGACGCTCCAATTCGGCATCTTCGCCGAGCGCTACGGCGCAAAGCTCGCCCTCCCGCGCAGCATCGGCGTGGCCGAGGCGCGCGAGCTCGCCCCCGCCCTCACCTCGCTCATCGTCGGATGCCGCATCTCCGCCGGCATGGCCGCCGAGCTCGGCTCCATGGCCGTCACCGAGCAGATCGACGCGATCCGCGCCCTCGGCGCCGATCCCGTCCGTCGCCTCGTCGTCCCGCGCGTCGCCGCCGCGATGACGATCATGCCGCTCATCTCGGTCTTCGCCTTCGTCATCGGCATGGCGAGCGCGCTTGGCATCGCCTGGACCACCTTCGGCATCGAGCCGGTGACCTTCGTCAACGCGGCGCTCCAGGCCGTCAGCCTCTCCGACTTCCTCCAGGGCCTCGCCAAGACGCCCTTCTTCGGGATGCTCGTCGGCGTGGTCGGCTGCCACTTCGGCATGGGGACGCGCGGCGGCACCGTGGGCGTCGGCAAGGCCACCACGCAGACCGTCGTCGCCGCCGCCATCACGGTGCTCGTGGCCGACGCGATCCTCACCCAGCTCTTCGTCACGGCGGAGTGAGTCGTGGATCTTCGCCCCAAGACGCGGCGCCGTCTCCTCGTCGCCCTCCTCATCACGAACGCCCTCGCCATTGGCGCGCCCATCGTCCACGGCATGATCCGCCGCGACGAGCGCGCGCGTGATCTCGAGGCCCGCCGCGCGCTGACGAGCGTGCTCGGCACCCCCGACCTCGCGCTCTCGTCTTCGTCGCGCTGGCTCCGCCACCCGAGCCTCGCCGAGCCCACCGCTCCCTTCGCCGACGCGCCCGCCGCGCTCGACGTCGATCCGGGCGGCGCGTTCGTCGCGCCGCGGTGGGCGCCCGAAGGAGTCGATCGATGAGGAAGACGCTCGCGCTCTTCGAATACGCGATCGGCGCCCTCGCGCGGCGTCCGGGGAAGGCCGTCGCGCTCGTCGCCGGCATCGCGCTCGTGACGGGCTTGCTCGCCTCGATCCTCTCCCTCCACGCGGCGCTCGAGCGCGAAGCCGGGGCGCTCGCCGACGCGATGCCGGAGCTCACCGTGCAGGCGATGCAGGGCGGCCGGCCCGCGACCATCGACGCCGAGACCCTCGAATTCCTCGCAGGGCACCCGGGAGTGCGGAGCATCCGCCCGCGGGTCTGGGGATATCTCTTCGTCCCCTCGCTCGGCGCCAACCTGAGCGTCTTCTCGGTCGCGCCCGACGCCCCCGAGCTCGCCGAGGTCGCGACGCTCCTCGAAGGCCGCGCGCCCCGGTCGAAGGGCGAGGCCGCCGTCGGCGACACCTTCGCGCGCTCCCTGGGCCTACGACCCGGCGACAGCATCGCGCTCCCGACCGGCTCGAAGTTCCACCTCCTCGAGATCACCGGCGTCTTCGGCGCGGAGGCCTCGCTCCAGGCGGCCGACGTCGCCCTCGTCACCGAGCCCGACGCGCGCCTCTTGCTCGGCTACGACGACGGACGCTTCACCGACGTGGCCATCTCGCTCGCCTCGCCCACCGAGGCCGACGTCGTCGCCGCGCAGATCGCCGAGCACCTCCCGCACGCGCGCGTGGTGCGTCGCGATCAGATCGCGCGCGCCTACGCGCTCACGCTCGGGGCGCGCGCGGGCCTCGTCGGCGCCATGTTGCTCCCCCTGCTCGGCTGCTTCCTCCTCCTCGCATGGGATCGGATGAGCGGCCTCGGCGAGGACGAGAAGCGCGAGCTCGGCGTGCTCACCTTGGTGGGCTGGGACCTCCGCGACGTGCTCCTCGCCGGGCTCTTCCAGAACGGCCTCGTCGCGCTCACCGGCGCGGCGCTCGGGCTCCTCGCCGCGCACGTCTACGTCTTCGGCTTCGGCGCGCCGCTCCTCTTCGACGCGCTCCTCGGGTGGAGCCGCCTCCACCCCACCTTCGAGCTCGCGCCGGCGTGGGACGCGGGGCAGATCGTCACCGTCGTCGCCTTCGTCGTCGTGCCCTTCTCGCTCGCGTCGCTCGCGCCGGCCTTCCGCGCGGCCGACGTCGACGTCGACGCGCTCCTCCGGGGGGGCGCGTGAGCGCGTTCCTCGAAGCCATCGGGCTCACGCGGCGTCACCGCGACGGCGACGCCGTGCAGGTGGCCGTCGACGACGTGAGCCTCGCGATCGCGCGCGGAGAGCTCGTGGCGCTCGCCGGCCCGAGCGGCAGCGGCAAGAGCACGCTCCTCGGGATGCTCGGCGGCATCCTCACGCCCAGCGAGGGCGACGTGCGCATCGCGGGCGAGAGCATCGTCGCGATGCGCGAGCATCACCGCACGGCGCATCGACGCGCGCACGTGGGCATCGTCCTCCAGGGACTCGCGCTCGTCCCGGCGATGAGCGTGCTCGAGAACGTCCTCCTCCCGCTCGTGCCCTTCGGCGGCGCGCGGCGCGACGACCTCGAGCGCGCCCGCGCCCTCCTCCGCCGCCTCTCGCTCCACGAAAAGGAGCGCGCGCCGGCGCGGCAACTCTCCGGCGGCGAGCGCCAACGCGCGGCCATCGCCCGCGCCCTCGTGACGCGCCCGAGCGCGCTCCTGCTCGACGAGCCCACGGCCCACCTCGACGCCGAGAGCGCCTCCGTCGTGCTCGACGTGCTCGCCGAGCTCGCGCGCGACGATCACGCCGTCCTCGTGGCCACGCACGATCCGCGGATCCTCACGCGCCCCGAGGTGAGCCGCGTGCTCCACCTCGAGCGGGGCCGGCTCGTTGAACCCTGAGCGCAGAAGGGCCAAGGTGCGCTCGTGGAGAACCTGCTGAGGCCCTGGGTCCTTGCGCTCCTCCTTGCGGCGGGAGGCGCCGTGTGGGCCTGGGTGCGCGGCCTCGTCGTCGCGGAGGCGATCCTCCGCCGGTTCCGCCCCGAGGTCCGTGACGAGCCCCAGATCCAGCTCGAGCGCCAGGCCGAGCTCGGCGCGCGCTGGGTCTCGTTCGGCGCCTACGCCTCGGCCGCCGCCTTTCTCGTCCTCGTCTTCGGCGCGGATCACGCCGCCGCCGAGATCCGCGGCGCGATGTGCGCGCACGGCGTCCTCGCCTCGACCCGCGCCGGCTTCGCCGCGCTCGCGCTGAGCCTCGCCGTCTTCGCCGCGGGGATCGTTTGGACGCAGCTGCACCGGCTCGACCTCGAGCTCCGCACGCCGAGCCTCACGCGGCCCAAATTCGTCGCGCTCCTCGCCCTCGCGCCGCTCTCGCTCGCCGCGCTCCTCCTCGACGTGGACTTCGTGCGCGAGCTCGACTTCGGCGTCGTCGCGACGTGCTGCTCCTCCTCCGCCGACGCGGGCGAGGCGCGCGTCGTGACCGGTGCGAGCGCGGCCTCCGTCACCCTCCCCCTCTACCTCGCGCCGCTCGGGCTCGCGATGCTCGTCTCGATCGTCGCCGCGATCCGTCCCGCGCGCGCGCTCGCCGCCGTGGCGGGGGCGGCCTCCGTGGGCGGGGTCCTCGCAGCGATCCCGGCGCTCGTCCACGTCGTCGCGCCGCACGTCTACGAGACGCCGAGTCACCGCTGCCTCTTCTGCCTCCTCCACTTTCCCGAGGCGCGCTTCGGCCTCCCCATCTACGCCTCGATGCTCTTCGCCTTCTTCGCCGGCAGCGCGCTCCTCGTGCGCGCGGCCGATCCCCGATGGCCGTCGAGCGAGGCCGCGTCCCCGGCGTCGAGGCTCGGGAAGCGCGCGGCGATCGGGCTGGCCGCCGTGCTCGCGACCATGCTCGCCCCGGTGATCCGCTACGCCGTCGTGACCGGCGGTGCCTCGCTCTTCGGAGGTCCCTGATGCGTCCGCTCCTCGTCTCCGCGCTCTTCGCCTCGCTCCTCGCAGCCTTCGCCGCGTGCGAGCAAGCCTCGGTCGCGCGCTGCCGCACCTGCGGGATGCGCGTCGACGGCGATCCACGCTTCCTCGCCGGCGCCGAGGACGACGGCCAGCCGATCCTCTTCGACACGCCCAAATGCCTCTTCCGCTTCCTCGCGAGCGAGCCGGGCAAGGGTGCGCGCGCCGCGTGGGCCGTCGAATACTACTCCGGCGAGCGGCGTCCGGTCCGTGAGCTCCGCTTCGTCGTGGGCTCCGACGTCGTCGGGCCGATGGGCGACGACCTCATCCCCGTCGCCGAGCACGCGGAGCGCTTCGCCCGCGATCACGGCGGCCGCGTGCTCGCCTTCGACGAAGTCGACGCCGCCGTGCTCGACGCGCTCTGACGCCTCGGGCGCGCATCGGATAGACTCTCCGCATGCGCCTCGGCCACGCCGCGCTCGTCCTCTACCTCGCCGCGCACGCGACGACGGCGAGCGCCGAGCGCCGCCTCTGGGCGCGGGTCGCCTCGCCCGAGCCCAAGGACGCGGTGAGCTTCCGAGAAGCCGCCTACCGCGCCCTCGAAGAGCAGCAATCCGCGCTCGCCTCGCGCGCCGCGCTCGAGGCGGTGCGGCGCGCCCCCCGCTCGGCCGAGTCGCACGTCCTCCTCGGCCACGCGCGCACCCTCGCCGGGGATTACGCGCGCGCCACGGAGTCCTACGAGGAGGCGCTCCGTCTCGACGAAGACGCCCTCCGCGACGTCCGAGACGCGAGCTGGGCCTCGCGCGCCGCGATCCACGCCGAGCATTGGGCGCTCGCCGTGCACACCCTCCGCGTGATGACCGAGCGGCTCCCGAAGATCCCCGCCCGCACGCTCGCCTACAGCCGGCTCGGCGACGCGCTCCAGGCCCTCGGGCGGGATCACCTCGAGGCCGCGATGACGGCCTACCGGCACGCGCTCCTCGACGCGCGGGGCTTCCTCCCCTCGGCCTGCGTCGGCCTCGCGCTCGCGCTCACGCGCATGGGACGCGAAGACGAGGCCCTGGGTTGGCTCGATCGCGCGCTCGACCAGGCCTCCGTCGACGATCTCGTCGAGGCCACCACGGGTCCCTCGAGCGAGCGCGAGGCGCGGCGTGCCCTCCTCGAGTCGCGGCGGAGGGCGCTCGAGCGAGGCGCCCGATGAGACGCGGCCTCACCGCCCTCGCGCTCGCCGCCGCGTGGATGACGTGGCCCGCCGATGGCCACGCGCTCGAGCCCGAGGGCTCGCGCTTCTGGTCCGACGTGAGACGCGAGCGCGGCTCGCTCGCCCGCTCCCTCGCAGAGCGCGCGGAGCTGAGGCTCGTCGCCTCCCGCGATCTCCCACCGTACGCGCGCATCGAGTGGGTCCGCGCGGCGCACGCGGATCTCAACCGCGCCCACCTCCTCGCGCCCTTCGATCTCGAGATCGCCTTCCTCCGCGCGCGCGCGGCCACGGAGGAGTCGCTCCTGCCGAGCGTCCGCGACCGGCGCTCGATGATCCGCCTGGCCATCGCCCGCTATCTCGAGATCCGCGCCCGCGATCCCGAGCACCGCGCGGTGTCCGTCGCCTTCGACCTCGCCATCCTCCACACGCGCCTCCACGACTTCGCGGCGGCCTCGGAGGAGTACCGCCGCGCGCGGGACGCCCTCCTCGATCCGCGCGGCAGCGCCACCATCATCGCGAACCTCGCCGAGATCACGATGCTCGCCGGCGATCTCGAGCGGGCGTGCGCCTATTTCGACGAGGCCGTCGAGCTCGCCGCGTCCTCGGGTGGAGATCACTCGCTCGTGCTCTCGCTCATCGGCGCGGCCGTGGCCTACGATCGGCTCGGGGACGGCGCACGCGCCATCGAGCTCGCCCGCCGCGCGCGAGGCATCTCCGGCGGCCGCATCACCGCGACGCGCGCGCCCGGCGTGTTCTACGAGCCGGATGAGGAGCTCCACTACTACGACGCGATGGACGCCCTCGCCTGGGCGAGCGACGCGAGCGGTGACGAGCTCGCCCGCGCGCTCGGCGAGGCGCGCAAGGCGCTCGCGCGCTTCCTCGAGATCGGCCCGAGGAGCCCCTTCGCCCCGCGCGCGGCCCAGCGCCTCGAAGAAGTCGAAGCGCGCCTCCAAGCGCTCAGACGCGGCCGAGCGCCTTGAAGCGCAGCCAGTGATCCGCGAGCACGATGGCCACCATCGCCTCGGCCATCGGCACGAAGCGCGGGAGGAGACAGGGATCGTGCCGGCCCTTGGTGCGGATCTTCGCCGGGCGTCCCTCGCGGTCGATCGTGTCCTGCTCGCGGGAGAGGCTGCTCGTAGGCTTCACCGCCGCGCGGAGGACGATGGGCATCCCGCTCGAGATCCCGCCGAGCATTCCGCCGTGGCGGTTGGTGCGGGTGCGCACGCGACCGTGCGCGTCGGTCTCGAAGACGTCGTTGTTCTCGCTGCCGCGGAGCGTGGCCACGCCGAAGCCGGCGCCCGTCTCCACGCCGAGCACCGCCGGGAGGCTGAAGAGGGCTTTGCCGAGATCGGCGCGGAGCTTGTCGAAGACGGGCTCGCCGAGGCCCGCGGGGATCCCACGCGCGACGACCTCGGCGACGCCGCCGATCGAGTCCTGCGCCTTCCGCACCTCCTCGATGAGCGCGACCATCTTGGCCGCGGCCTCGGGATCGGGGCAGCGCGTGACGTTCGGTGATCCGTCGGGGAGCTTCTCGACCTGCTCGAGCGTGACGTGCTCGGGGACGTCCGCGCGCACGTCGCCGATCTGCACGACGTAACCCACCACCTCCGCCCCGAGCTCGCGCGCGAGGATCTTCTTGGCCACCACCCCCGCCGCGACGCGCGCGACGGTCTCGCGCGCCGAGCTCCGACCGCCGCCGCGATAGTCGCGGAAGCCGTAGCGCGCGTCGAACGTGAAGTCGGCGTGCCCCGGGCGGTAGAGGTCCTTGATGTCGTCGTAGTCGCGGCTCTTCTGGTCCTCGTTGCGCACGAGGATCGCGATGGAGGTGCCGGTGGTCTTGCCCTCGAACACGCCGCTCAGGATCTCCGGCCGATCGCTCTCCTTGCGCTGGGTGACGATCTTCGACTGCCCGGGCTTGCGGCGATCGAGATCGACCACGAGATCGTCGACCGTGAGCTCGATGCCCGGCGGGCAGCCGTCGATGATCACCACGTTGCCGGGGCCGTGGCTCTCGCCGGCGGTCGTGATCCGAAAGGTGTGTCCGAAGGTATTCCCAGGCATATCAGCCGTTCTCTGCGTCGAACCGTTCGAGCGCGTAGCCCACGAAGAACGGCCCCATCTTTTCCATGTACTCGCTCGTCTGTCGCGTGCCGCGCATGCTCTGGACGACGTGCGAGAGGGGGTGGAGCTCCTTGCCCACGAGGCCGATCAAGAACTCGTTGTCGTTCTGATCGAGGCCGTGGCACGCGAGACGGACGTCGTGCGCGAGATCGCGATCGCCGTACGCGCGCCCGATGACGCCGTGCTCCATGAGGATCTGGCCCTTCTCCCGCTCGGGCAGCCGGTTGAAGGCGCCGGTGCGGCGGAGCGGATACCAGATCGCCCACGGCCAGGCGTCGTTCTGTACGGTCTTCTTGGGCCGGTCGATGAGCCAGAACTGGAGGTCCTGCTCGAAGCCCGTCGAGTAGCTCCGGCCGATCATCGTGAGCTCGGGCCGAGGCGAGAGCGAGGTGTAGCGCTCGATCGTGGGCGCGACGCGCGTCACGAAGTCGGTCGGGTCCTCGGTGTAGGTCAGCACGGCGAGGCCGCTCGGCAGGTTCACGTCGCGGTAGATGACGCCGCTCGCCCCCGCGGCGCAGAGCTCGGCCTTGAGCCCTCGCGCGGCCGCCGTCACCTCGCCCACCTCCACGTGGAACGAGAGCAGCTGCATGAAGAGCCGACGCTCGAGGTAGATGGGTTCACCCTTCGGGCCGCGTCCACGCTCACGAACGTCGACCTCGAACGGCGCGCCGCCATGACCCGGCGATCCCGCAGCCGCCTTGGGGGAGCTTTCGTCAGTCATCATTCACTCCGATGAATTCAGTCGTCTCGGGGCCACGCCCGGACGAGGAGACCCGAGCGCGATCGAGCGCTCTTGATAGGCCGCCTCGAGCCACGGATCGAGGACCTCTCCTTCGAGGATGGGATCGCCGAAGGGCGCCGGCCAGTCCGAGGAAGCGCCCCGCGCCTCGTCCTCGGCGAAGCAGCCGAGCCACGGGTCGAGCACCTCGGACCAGTGCGGGCGCATCGGACCACCCTCGGGCGACCAGGGGTCGAGCACCTCGGGGAGCGAAGCCTTGAGGCTGCCTTCGCAGCGCACGAAGCTCTCGATGGCCGACTGGGCTTGGGAGAGGAGCCAGGCCTCGCCGGGCGCGACGGCGAGCCGCGCGATCACCACCAGCGCGGGCGCGTCGCTCTCCCCGTCGTGGAACGCCACCCGCGCGGTGTGCTTCTCCGCGTCGACCTCGATCTCGAGCCGCGCGCGCGAGCTCCGGGGCTGGGTCGGCGGGACGAGCACGAGCTCGAGCTGGGCGCGCCGCGAGAGCTCACGGACGAAGCGCTCGGCGTCGAGCCCTGGCACCCGGATCGCGGCCTCCACGTGTGCGGCCGCGGGCGCCTGGGCCCCTGCGGCTTCGACGAAGGCGAGGAGCCCGAGGACGAGCGCGAACGAGACGAAGCGCATCCCGAAGAGGATACGATGCAGGTGCGCGTCCGCCAACGGCGCCACCTCAGAGTCCCGGCAGCCCGAACGCGCGTCCGTAGGTCTCGAGGAGCGAGAGCGCCTTGTCCATGTCCTCGCGCGTGTGGCCGCGCGTGACGTTGACGCGGAGGCGCTCCTCGCCCTTCTTCACGCCCGGGTAGGTGATGGGGACCATCAGCACGCCGTTCTCGAGGAGCGCGATGTGCGTGAAGAGGGCCTTCGCCTCGTCGCGGCACATCACCGGCATGATGTGCGTGGTGCTCATGCCGAGGTCGAGGCCGAGGTCGAGGAGCCCCTTGCGCATGTACGCGGCCTTCTCGTGGAGCTCGGCGACGAGCCCCTCCGCGTCGTCCTCGAGCATGTCGAGGATGGTCGCGGCGGCCGCCACGATGGGCACGGGGAGCGACGCGCTGAACAGGAAGGAGCGCGCCTGGTGCTTGACGTGATCGACGACGTCGCGTGTGCCGAAGAGGATGCCGCCGATGCCGCCGAAGGTCTTGCTGAACGTGCTGACGACGATGGGCACGCGCCCCTCGAGCTCGTACTTCTCGAGGATGCCCCGGCCGTGCTTGCCGAGCGTGCCGCTGCCATGCGCGTCGTCGACCACGAGCACCGTGTTCTCGTGCTGCTCGCAGACCTCGACGATCTCACGGATGGGCGCCTCGTCGCCGTCGAGCGAGTAGATGCCCTCGATGAGCACCATCGCGTTCTTGCGCTCCCGGTTCCCCAGGACGCGGTTGAGCGAGCGCGCGCTGTTGTGGTTGAAGAAGCGCACCTCGGGCTGCCGCATCGGCGTGCCCGCGGCGAGGAAGGTGCCGTCGAGGATGCAGGCGTGGCTGAGGTTGTCGAGGACGAGCGTGGTGTCCTTGTCGGCGAACGCCATGATCGTGCCCACCATGGCCTGGTAGCCGGTGGTGAACACGAGGCAGGCCTCGAAGCCGAAGTACTTGGCGAGCCGCTGCTCGAGCTCGACGTGCGCCGTCGTCGTGGCCTGCACGCGCGAGGAGCTCAGGCCGCACGCGAAGCGGTCGAGGGCCTTGTGCGCCGCCTCGATGACCTTCGGGTGCGTCGTCAGCCCGAGGTAGTCGTTCGAGCTGAAGTTCACGAGCGGCTTCCCGTCGATCGACGTGTGGAGACCGCCGGACTCGAAGGGCCGGAAGTACGGGTAGACCTGCTTCTGTTGCGCCTCGCGAATCCGCTCGAGCTCGGACTTCGCCTTTTCTTCGATCCAACTCATCGAGACCTCGGGGCGACTCACGCCCGCTCCAGCATGACCGCGCTCGCCTGGCCCTCTTGCCCCAAGGCGAGCACGGCCACGCGCTTCGGCGCGGAATCTGCCACGCCGACGAGCTCCTTCGCCAGAACTTCGTCGCCGAGCAAGGCGACGGCGGCCCCGACGACGAAGACGCCCGAGGCCGCGAACGCCTCGCCGATCGCGAGGTTCGGCGCGACGACGGGGACCTCGCCGAGGACCTCGCGCACGGCGGCGCGCTCGGCGCTCGCGAGCGGCTCGATGGCCGAGGCGGAGATGACCACGGCGTCCACGCGTTCGCCGCGCGTCGCGCCGCGGAGCGCTCGCGCCGCGGCGGCCGAGCTCGTGTGCGCGAGCGCCGCGTCGTCCTCGGGCGGCTCGAACGCCGTGTGCTCACCGGCGAGGATCGCGAGGACACGCCCTCCCCGTTCGATCACGTCGCCCTCGCGCTCGAGCGTGAAGAACCCGCCACCCTCGGCGAGGTGGAGCCCGCCGAAGCGCTCGAAGAGGCCGAGCCGCTCGAGGCCCACGTAGAGCGCTTCGCTCACGACCTCGCCGCCACCGACGAGCGCGCCGTAGACCTCGCCCGACTCGAGCTCGCCCCGCGCGTGCGCCAAGGCGAGGAGCGCGCCGGTCCGACCGCTCACGATCGTGGTGTTGGGCCCCCGGAGCTCCTCGCGGATGCTCACGTAGCCCGCGGCCGCGTTGATCACCGTGTTGGGGAAGCGCGTGGGGTTGATGTAGCGAGGGTCCTCGAAGACCGCGATCCGGTTCTGCTCGGTGATCTCGTCGAGCGAGCCGTAGGCCGTGGCCGAGACCACGCCGAAGCCCGCCGTATCGCCGCCGCGCCACTCGTCTCCGTCACGGAAGCCCGCGTCGCGGAGCGCGAGCCGCGCCGAGACGGCGAGGAAGCGCGTGAGGCGGTCGAAGTGACGGTGCCCCTTGTCGCCGAGGACGAGGTTCGGGTTCCAGTCGCGCACCTCGTGCGTGCGAGGCGCGGGGAAGGTCTCGGCCGGGAGCACGCTCGCCTCCGCGAACCCTCCGCGGCCCGCGAGGCCCTCGCGGAACGCCTCGTTGCCCATGCCGAAGGGGCTCACGAGCCCCATGCCGGTGATCGCGATTCTCAATGCCAGAACTCCCCGAGTTTGCCCGGACGCGCGAGCAGGAGCGCGGCGTCGTAGCCGCCGAAGGCGAGCGCGTTGTTGAGGACCACGTCGAGCCCCTGCACGGGCGTGGCCTCGCGCACCACGACGACGTCGCACTCCGGATCCTGGTTCTCGAGGTGGATCGTCGGCGGGATGATCTGCCGCTCGAGCGTCTGCACGCACGCGATGGCCTCGAGCGCGCTCGCCGCACCCATGCAGTGGCCGAGCATGCTCTTCAGGCTCGTGATCGGCGGCTTCCGCTCCCCGAAGATGTCGCGGAGGACGCGCGACTCGATCAGATCGTTGGCGGGGGTGCCGGTGCCGTGGGCGTTGACGTGATCCACGTCGTCCGGCGTGAGGCCGCTCCGCTCGATGGCGGCGAGGAGCGCGCGCTTCGAGCCCTCGCCCTCGGGGTGCGGGCGCGTGATGTGGTGCGCGTCGCAGGCGAGCCCGACCGCGCCGACCTCGGCGAGCGGCCGCGCGCCGCGCCGGACGAGCGAAGCCTCCGACTCGAGGATGAGGATGCCCGCCCCCTCGCCGATGAGGATGCCGCTCCGATCGACGTCGAAGGGGCGCACGCGATCGGGCGCCATGGCCCCGAGGCGCGCGAAGCCGGCGTATTGGAGGCGCTCGATGACCTCGCTCGCGCCCGTCACGACGATGTCGGCGCGCCCGGCGCGGATCTCGCGCGCCGCCTGGCCGATGGCGTAGTTGCCCGCCGCGCAGGCCGCGGGGAGCGCCTGGATGCTCCCCCGCGCGCCCACCGCCCGCGCGAGCTGCGCCGGGAGGTTGCCCGTGCCGTAACGCGGGATGAGCTCGGAGCGGAGCGCCGCGGCGCCCTGATGGAGCCAGACGTCCTCGAGCTCGCCGAGGAGGTTCGCCTCGCCCATCGTGGTCCCGATCACCACCGAGACGCGCTCCGGGTCGGGGAAGCCACCCGAGAGCCCGGCGTCTTGGAGCGCGATCCGCGCCGCCGCCAGGGCGAAGTGGCCGCAGCGGTGGGTGCGCTCGAGCTCGGCGCGCGTGAGGTGATCGGCCGGCTCGAAGTCCACCACCTCGCACCCGACGTGACGGTCGAGCTGGGAGGTGTCGAACCGACGGATCTCACGAGCACCCGAGATCCCGCGGCAGAGGGCCTCGAACATGGCGTCGCGACCCGTCCCCACGGGGCTCACGGCTCCAACTCCACTGACGAAAACACGCGTCATCGGCGGCGTCCTTGTAGCAGCCTCCCCGGACCCATTCCACGTCACGAGTCGGACGCCGGCCCGACGCCTCGTCGAGCTCACGCTTGACTTACGCCGGAGGGCCCGAGCATATACCCCCCCAGCCATGGATGGGGAATCGCCGATCCACCTCGTAGAAGCGCTTGGACGGCTGCCGCGAGACGAGAGCCGAGGCTTTCGCTTTCTCGGACAGGACCGCGTCGAACGCTATTACCCGTACTACGCCATGGAGGCGGAGGCGTATCGACGCGCCGCGCTCCTCTCGGCGCTCGGCCTGAAGAAGGGCGATCGCGTCGCCCTGGTCCTCGCGGAGCCGCACCAGTTCGTGCTCTCGTTCCTCGGGGCGGTGGTCGGCGGGTTCGTCCCGGTCCCCATCTATCCGCGCGCGAGCTTCAAGAACGCCGACGGCTACGTCGATACGCTCGCGCACATCGTGACGGCCTCGCAGAGCACCGTCCTCCTCTGCGGCGCAGGCAACCGCGAGGTGGTCGAGCGCCTCGCGACGCGCGACATCGCCGTCCCCCAGATCCACGACGTCGATCAGCTCTTCGCCGAAGACGTCACCGTCCCCTCGTTCGCGCCGCCTTCGATCGATCCGGAGGACCTCTGCTTCCTCCAGTTCACGAGCGGCAGCACCAACAAGCCCAAAGGCGTGATGGTGTCGCACGCGAACCTCATCGCGAACACCACCTCGTTCCTCGGCCCCCACGGGCTCGATCGACGCGACAGCGATGTCGGCGTGAGCTGGTTGCCCCTCTATCACGACATGGGGCTCATCGGCTTCGTCCTCGGGCCGCTCGTCTGCGACATCCCCATCTACCTCATGCCCACGGAGCTCTTCGCGCGCTCCCCGCGGCTCTGGCTCGAGGCGATCCACAAGCAGCGCGGCACCATCACCTACGCGCCCAACTTCGCCTACCAGCTCGCCGCCAAGCGCGTGAAGCCCGCCGAGGTGGAGTCGCTCGATCTCTCCTGCCTGCGCGTCGCGGGCTGCGGCGCCGAGCCGATCCGCGCCGCCACGCTCCGGAGCTTCGCCGATCACTTCGCACCGGCCGGTTTCCAGGAGAAGGC
>JAAYBZ010000200.1 GCA_012744445.1 Myxococcales bacterium
GGACCATGACGCCGGCGCGGCGAGCGTGTAGGCTTCACCTCCTCACGCGCGCCGCGCCATCGCACGCATGTCGATCGAACACTCCCTGAAGCCCACGCGCCTGACCAAGATCGTCTGCACGATCGGGCCGAGCACCCGCTCGAGCCAGATGCTCGAGACGCTCGTACGGGCCGGGATGAACGTCGCGCGGCTCAACATGTCGCACGGCGATCACGCCTCGCACCTCCAGGTCATCCGCAACCTGAAGAGCCTCGCGAAGAAGCTCGCCCAACCCGTCGCGCTCCTCGCCGACCTCCAAGGACCCGAGATCCGCACGGGCGAGGTCGCCGAGGCGATCGACCTGCGCTCGGGCGAGGTCTTCTACTTCACGGTGCTCGGCGACGACGTCGAGGAGCGGTCGGTCTCCGTCAATTACAAGGACCTCGTGCGCGATCTCCGCCCGGGGAGCCGCGTCACGGTCGACAACGGCCTCATCAACCTCGAGGTCCTCGAGGTGGAGGAGCACCGCCTCAAGTGCCGCGTGCTCGACGGAGGCACGCTCGGCTCCAAGAAGCACGTGAACCTCCCGGGCGTGCGCGTGAACCTCCCCTCGATCACGCCCAAGGACAAGAAGGACATCGAGTTCGCGATCGAGCACGACCTCGACTTCATCGCGCTCTCCTTCGTGCGCTCGGCCGACGACGTGCGCGAGGTCCGCGAGATCGTGGACTCGCGCGGCGGGCACCAGCGCCTCATCGCCAAGATCGAGAACCAAGAGGGCGTCGAGAATTTCGAGGAGATCCTCGCCGCGGCCGACGGGATCATGGTGGCGCGCGGCGACCTCGGCGTGGAGGTGCCCCTCCAAGAGCTCCCGGTCCTCCAGCGGCGGATGGTGCGGAGCTGCGCCATCGCGGGCAAGCCCGTGATCGTCGCGACGCACCTCCTCGAGTCGATGATCGACAAGCCGCACCCCACGCGCGCCGAGGTCACCGACGTGGCGAACGCCGTCTACGAGCAGGCCGACGCCATCATGCTCAGCGGCGAGACGGCCACGGGCAGCTACCCCGAGCGCTGCGTGCAGACGCTCGACACGATCGCGCGGCGCATCGAGCTCGAGCCCGGCCTCGCCTTCTATCGGGAGCGTCCGCCACCCGCGAATACGCGCGAGCACCTCGCCGAGAGCGCGTGCCGCCTCGCCGACTCGCTCGGGGCGCGCGCCATCGTGGTGGTCACGCGGCGCGGCCTCTTCGGCCAGCTCGTGGCGAGCTATCGGCCCGCGCGCGCCTTGATCTACGCCTTCACCAACATGAGCACCACGCGGCGGAAGCTCCTCCTCAACCGCGGCGTGGTGCCCTTCCGCATCCACCTCTCGGCCGATCCCGAGAAGACGATCCGCGCCGCGCTCGCCAAGCTCCGCGAGCGCCAGATCGTCGAGCCGGGCGAGCCCATCGTCGTGGTGAGCGACGTCGCCGCCGGCGCCGAGTTCGTCACGAGCATCCAGGTGCGGACGCTCGAATGAGGCGCAGCGTCGTCCTCACCGCCTGCATCGCCCTCGGCACCTCCGCCTGCGATCGCGGCGAGGCCCTCGCCTCCGCTCCGACGGTTTCGGAAGAGGCGCGCGTCGACGAGCCCTATGGCGAAGCGCCCGACGGCTCCCTCTTCCGCTACACCAACCTCGCCAAGCTCAAGGCGATCGAGATCGTGCCCAAGGGCCTCTCGCCCGACGAGGAGCTGCCGATCGTGGTGATGCTCCACGGCCTCGCCGACAAGCCGCGGCTCCCCTCGGCGTTCACGCGTCATCCGCAGCGTCCGGTGCGGGTCATCCTCCCCCGGGGCCCCTACGTCTTCGAGCAGGGCTTCGCCTGGTACCCGTACCGTGCGCGCGAGGGAAAGCACGAGGAGATGCGCGTCGCGCTCGAGGGCACGGCGCACCATTTCGCGCTCTACCTCCGCGCGCTCGAGGAGCGTCACCGCCCGCCGTGCCGCCCCATCGTGGTGGGCTTCTCGCAGGGCGGCATGGTCACGCTCGCCACGGCGATCTCGCGGCCGGAGGCCTTGAGCGAGGCGCTCGTCGCGGCCGCGTGGATCCCGCCCGTGCTCGTGCCGCCCCAGGCAGGCGAGCTTCGGCCCCCGATCCGCCTGATGCATGGCCTGCGCGATCGCATCGTCTCCCCCGAGCCCGCGATGGAGCTCTTCGATCTCCTCCGCGATCGGGGGTTCGACGTCGAGCTCCACCTCTTCGACGACGCCGCGCACGCGATGTCGAGCGAGATGAACACCCTCCTCTCGAGCTGGATCGAGGGCGCCCTCGAACGGTGTACCGCCCGAAGCGGGCGCTAGCAGCGCGAAGGGGCGGCCCTAAGAGCATCGACGAAGGGAATCGATCCGATGCTCGAAAAGATCATCCAACGCCTCATCGACGAGGCGGAGCTCTCCCCCGCACAGGCCGAGATGGCGGCCGAGATCATGCTCGACGCGATCGAGTCGGGCGCCTTGGAGATCCGCCAGGACGTCGAGCAATTGACCGGCGGTCTCGGCGACCTCTTCGGCTATGGCGAGGAGGATTGGGAGGACGTCCGGCCCCTGACCTGACGGCCTCCCCCATCGCCGCTCAGACGTCGCGGAGGGCGAGCCGCGCCTGCACCGGGAGTCGATCGTCCGGGATGCGCAGCTCCTTGATCACGCGCTTGAGCACGAGACGCTCGCTCGGGGTGAGCACGTCGTCGGCCATCGCCTGTCCCCACATCTTGTCGAGGAAGGCGGTGAACACCTCGAGGATCTGATCCTGCGCGAGCCCGAGCTCGTTGCAGGCGGCCTGGAGTGCGTCGCGCTCCTTCACCTCGACGACGCCGTCTTCGAAGATTTGCGTCAAGAGGTTCTCGAGCTTGTTCGCAGCGTCTTGCATGGGTCTCCTTCTGGCGGCGAGTCATACCACGTTCAGGAGAGACGGTGGATAGGGGCGTGATCGAAATCACGCCGATTCGCGCTTCTTGGCGGTCTTGCGCGGGCGGGTCTTGGCCGGGCCCTTCTTGGGCGTGGCGCTCTTCTTCTTGGCCGCGGGGCGCCCCTCGGATGGCTCGGCCTTCTTCTTGGGCCCGCGGCGCGACGCGAGGCTCTTCTCGAGGAGGGCCATGAAGTCGACGACGTTCGTCGCGGCGGGCTCCGCGGCCTTCGCGGAGGGCTCGCCCGGCGCCGTCGTGCCCCCCTCCTCCTTCACGCGCGCCTCGACGAGCGCGAGGAGCCGCTCCCGGAGGTCGTCGTGGTACTCGTCCGGCTTCCAGTCGGTGGACATGGAGTCGATGAGCTCGGCCGCCATGTCCATCTCCTTCTTGGTGATTCGGTAGCGATCGATGTCGCCGCGCGGGAGCGCGAGATCGTCGAGATCCACGAGCTCGTCGGCGAAGCGGAGGAACATGAGCACGAGCGCGTCGCCCTCGGGGATCACGGCCGCGAGGTACTCCTTGGTGCGGAGCACGACGCGGGCGATGCCTACCTTCCCCGTGCGCGCGAGGGTCTCGCGGAGGAGCACGTAGCCCTTCTCGGACTTCTTGCCGGGCGTGAGGACGTAGGGCTTGTCGTAGAAGCGCACGCCGATGGCGCTCGCGTCGACGAAGGCCTCGACGTCGATCGACTCGTGGCGTTCGGGCGCCGCGGCCTTGATGTCCTCCTCGTCGATGACGACGAACTCGCCCTTCTCGTACTCATACGCCTTGACGATGTCCTTCCACTCGACCTCTTCGCCCGTCTCGGCGTTCACCCGCAGGTACTTGATCGGGTTGTGATCGCGCCCGTCGAGCATGCGGAAGCTCAGGTCGGAGCGCCGCTCGCCCGTCACGAGCGAGACGGGCACGTTCAAGAGTCCGAAGGAGAGGGTCCCTGACCAGATGGGCCGCGCCATGTCGATGCTCCCGCCGCGCGCGAGCGGCGCACGGCTCCCTCAGCGTACGCTGGCGAATTGATCCGAGAGCCTCGCGCGGACCTCGTCGAGCCCCTGCCTGAGCTCGTCGTAGCCTTCCCATGGGTGAGAGGAGAGGCGCGCCACGCGGCGCCGCGCCTTGTGGAGGTCGAACGCCGCGCCTCCCTCCACGCGGCCGAGCTCGGACCAGCGGAGCGGCATGGCGACGGGCGCGCCCTCGCGCGCGCGGAGCGAGAACGACGCCACCGCCGTCGCACCTCGCGCGTTGCGGAGGTAGTCGACGTAGATCTTCCCCCCGCGTTCGGCGCGTGCCGACGTAGCGAGGAAGGCCTCCGGGTGGAGCGCGGCGAGCCCTTCGGCGAAGGCCTTGGCGAACGCCTTCACCTCGTCGAAGGGCGACGCGGGCCGGAGCGGGATCACCACGTGGAGCCCCTTGCCTCCCGTCGTGCGGACGAACGATGTCAGCCCCACGCGCTTTGCGATGTCTCGGACCCGGCGCGCCGCGTCGACCACGCGCGCGAAGGCGACGCCCGGACCGGGATCCAGATCGAGGACGACCACGTCGGCGAGGTCGGGACGATCGGCACGCGCCCCCCACGGGTGGAGCTCGATCGCGTTGAACTGCACGAGCTCGCGGAGTCCGTCCGCGTCGCGCACCACGAGGAAAGCGCCGCGGCCCGCTCCCCCGAGGCGGACGTCGTCCACGTGCTTCATGCCAGGCGTCTTGTGCTTCTGATAGAAGCAGGCCTCGGCGATGCCGTTGGGACAGCGCACGATGGAGAGCGGCCGATCGCGCACCTCGGGGAGGACGTAGCCCATCACGGCCTCGTAGTACTCGGCGACCTCGGCCTTGGTGATGCCCTCCTTCGGAAAGAGGAGCTTGTCCGGGTTCGAGACGAGCTCGGCGCCCGTCGGCGTGCGTTCCACGTCGACCTCCAGATCCCTCGCAGACTTGTCCCTCCGGATCGACTTCAGCGAAGCCTGGCGGAGCAGGCCCGTCCGCGAGACGCCGCGATCGAAGACCTCCACCACGAGGCGCGGCTCGATCCACCGCGCGCCCCGCAGATCGGTCGCGTGGGGCGGGACGTACACGGTCGGCTCGCTCCGTCCCCTCCCCTCGAGCGCGTGCGTGAGCTCGCGTCGGAGCGCGTCGCTCAGGCCCGTCCCCACACGCCCCACGTAGCGGAAGCCGTGGCGCGCATCCGGCGCGGCGAGGAGCAACGCGCCGAGGCTCGAGGCGAAGGCGCCCTTGCCGGGGGTGTAGCCGACGACGGCGTACTCCTCGGAGGCGAGGCGCTTGATCTTGCGCCACTCGTCGCTCCGCCCGGGACGATACGGGCGATCGTCGCGCTTCGAGACGATGCCCTCGAAGCCGTGCTCGCACGCGAGCGCGAAGGCATGCTCGCCCTGACCCTCGACGTGCGCGCTGAAGACGAGGCGCGGATCGGCGCCTTCGAGGATCTCGGCGAGGAGCGCCTTCCGATCGGCGAGCTTCGCACCCGAGACGTCGATCCCGTCGACGTGGAGGACGTCGAAGAGCGCGTAGCTCAGCGTGCCCTGGGCCTCGCCCGAGAGCACGGCTTGGAGGAGCGGGAAGTCGTCGCGACGGCCTCCGCCCGCGATGAGCTCTCCGTCGAGGAGCGCCGCGTCGAGGCCGAGCGATTCGAGCGACTCGCGCAGCTCGGGCAGGCGCTCGGTCCAGTCGAGGTGGTTGCGCGAGTAGAGGCGGGCCCTTCCGTCCGCGAGGATCGCGAGGAGCCGATATCCGTCCCACTTGATCTCGTGGAGCCACCCTGCGCCTTGGGGGGGCTTCTCGAACGCGCGCGCGAGCTCGGGCGCGAAGGGCGCGATCTCCCCTCGGGCAGGGACGGCGCCCGCGAGCTTCGACGCGCGCGTGCGGAGCCTCGACCTCTTGCGCTTCTTCGGCCGCGGCGCGCGCTCCACGAGGTCGTCGGCTTCGACGGAGGCCGCGTAGCGATCGCGATCCTTGATGAGGAGCCACTCGGGCTGCTTCGCCTCGCGATGCGTGCGCACGAGGTGCCAGCGCCCCTTGAGCTTCTCGCCGAAGAGCTCGAAGGCGAGGTGGCCCTTCTCGAGCGCGGCCTCGGGATCGCCTTCGGTGGTCCACGCGCCCGCGTCGAAGCGCGCGACGTGCCCGGCGCCGTATTCGCCCTCCGGGATCTCGCCCTCGAACGCGGCGTATTCGAGCGGGTGATCCTCGACCTCCACGGCGAGGCGCTTCACGTCCGGGTCGAAGCTCGGTCCCTTGGGCACGGCCCAGCTCCGGAGGACGTCGCCGACCTGGAGGCGGAGATCGTAGTGACGTCGCCGCGCGTGGTGGAGCTGCACTACGAAGATCGGGCGCCGACCTCGCGGCTTCTTCGTGCGCGTGGCCGATGGCTCGCGCGTCTTCTCGAACGAGCGCTTCCTTCGATACTCGGCGAGGCCCACGGGAGGAGTACACGACGGGTCGGCCTCCGCCGTTGAGAGGAGCGCGGGCGTCGCCGGCGCCTCCGCCTGTTGGCCCGATTCCTGCTCGTACGTCGGATGAAGACGGTCAACCGTCCCTGAAATGGGCCTCTACCCACCCACGGTTTCGGCCCGAGGAAGACTCCATGCACATCACGCTCGAACACGAATTCGACCTCGAGGACACCTACGCGAAGCTCGGCGAGCTCGCCGAGAATCCGCCTCATTTCGCGACCTCCGACGCGTTCGCCGACGAGGACGACGCGCCCGTCGCGTTCGACGGAAGGCTCGACTGCGGTGCGCTCGATCTCGATCTCGAATGCCAGGGGGCGCGTCTCGCCTGACGCAGATCAAGTGCGTCGTGTGCTTCGCAGCGCGAAGCGCGCGACGCGGCCTTGACGTCATCGGAGGGGGCACCACCCTAGGGGGATGTCCGAGTCTTCTCCCGAGCTCACGCCGTTCGATCTGATGGGCGGCCGTGAGGCCGTGATCGCGCTCGCGGAGCGCTTCTACGACGTGATGGAGGAGATCGAGCCCGATCTCGCCGCGCTCCACGAGCTCGACGAAGACGGCCGCGTCGCGCGAGGACCGCGCGAGCGCTTCGGCCTCTTCCTGATCGGTTGGCTCGGCGGGCCGCAGGACTACATGGCGCAGTACGGGCACCCGCGCCTCCGCATGCGGCACGCGCGCGTGCCCGTCGACGTGCGCATGCGCGACGCCTGGGTGCGTTGCATGCTCACGGCCATGAAGTCCACGCCGATGCCCGACGATCTCCGCGCCTTCCTCGAGGTGCGCTTCGCCGAGGTCGCCGACTTCCTCCGCAACGTGCCCGAGGCCGGATGATCCGCCGCCGCGCGGTGATGAGCTGGAGCAGCGGCAAGGACTCCGCGTACGCGCTCCACGTCGCGCGCGTGTCGGGAGCGCTCGACGTCGTCGCGCTCCTCTCCACCGTGAACGAGAGCGTCGATCGCGTCTCGATGCACGGCGTTCGCCGCTCGCTCCTCGAGCGGCAGGCCGAGGCGCTCGGGCTCCCGCTCCTCACGGTGGAGCTGCCCGATCCCTGCACCAACGAGGTCTACGAAGCGCGGATGGCCGCCTTCGTGGAGCGCGCGCGGGCGATGGGCGTCGAGGCGATGATCTTCGGCGATCTCTTCCTCGAGGACATCCGCGCCTATCGCGAGTCGCGCCTCGAGGGCACCGGCATCGAGGCGGTCTTCCCCATCTTCGGCCGAGACACGAAGGAGCTCGCCGAGTCGATGTGGCGCGAGGGCATCGTCGCCACGCTCACCACCGTGGACACCCGCGTCGTCCCCGAGGCGCTCGTCGGCCGGCGCTGGGATCGCGCGCTCGTCGAGGCCTTCCCCGAAGGCGTCGATCCCTGCGGCGAGAACGGCGAGTTCCACTCGTTCGTGAGCGACGGCCCCGGGTTCTCGCGCCCCATCGCGATCGAGGTCGGCGAGGTGGTGCGACGCGATCCCTTCGTCTACGCCGATCTCTTCGAGGCGCAGAGGCCCTGATCAGGCGGGCTCCTGCGAGTCGCGCGAGCGGGCTCCCCCCGAAACCCGTTCGTTGCGCGTTCGCAAGAGCCCGTCCGAACCATCCTAATCGCGGGGAACCCGAATTCACGCACCGCCACGTAAATTCGACCGGGCGGGTGTTTTTTCCCGTCGCGCGCGATCAATCGCCCGAGAGCGCGCGTTCGACGAGCGATTTGGCGCGCCCCGAGAGCGGGAGCCCCAGCGCGAGCTCGTGCCCCCGGGGACTCATCTTGGCCCAGGTCTTCCGGAGGATGTCGATCACCTTCTCGTCGTCGTAGTCGTCGATGAAAGGGACGAAGTCGTGCGCGAGGAAGGCGAGGCAGAGCGCGTCCTCCATCGTCTGCACCTCGGGATCGCGCTTGAGCGAGCGCTTGAGGTTGATGCGCTCCACCGCGGCGCGCGTCTCCTCGTCGAACCCTACGTCCGCGAGGATCGCGCCGGCCAGCTCGGCGTGCATCTCGGCGAGGCGGCGGCGCCAGCGGAGGTAGCCCTCGCGCCCCTCGGGGTATTCGGAGCGCGGGATGCGGAAGCGCCCGAGGTGCTGGCAGCGCGCGGCGAGCCGGAGCGCGACGCTCGGCGACGGATCGACGCGGTGGAGCCACGCCTCGAGCTCGTCGGCCTTGGCGAGCTCGCGCGGCTTCGTCACTCCGTCGACCTCGACCGTGCGCGGGTCTTCGGCGTTGATCGCGTCGAAACGACGGTGGGCCTCGCGGATCATCGACTCGGTGGGCTCGGACATGCGGCGAGTCTTGCGCGCGTCCCCCCCGCCGGCAATCGAGGCTTCCCCTCCGCCGCGTTCGCGTGGATACTCCGCGCCGGAGTAGAACATGTTCCAGAAATTCGTGTTTTGGACCGGTGCCCTCGACTTCCTCGTGGGCTTCGGGACGTGGGCCGGCGCCGTCGGCGTCGCCATGAACGAGGTGCCGGTCACGGGGCAGTTCGTCCCGCTCATCACCCTCGGGACCTTCCTCTGCATGGCGGCGGGCTGCTTGATGTGGGCCTCGCGGGACATCGAGGGGCGCTCGCCGGTGCTCTTCTGGCAGGGCCTCGTGCGGCTCTCGGCCGTGGCCGCCGTGATCTACGCGGTGCCGCACGCGCTCTCCGAGACCTGGGAGTACGCCCTCCTCGGCTTCGACGGCCCCATCGGCCTCGCCTACGTGATCGGCGCGATCAAGCGGAGCGGCCGGAGCTTCCTCGACCACCTCCTCGTCCGCGTCTGACCGGGCGCGAGGGGGCCCGGGTTGCGGCCTTTTCGCCATCGTGTTGCAAATGGCTGGCCTCGCCCTGGCGCGCCCCGTAAGGTGCGCGCGCGTTTCCCATGACGCTCGCCCTCCTCACCGTCCTCCTCTCGGTCGCCGCCGGCGCCGGGCTCGCCTTCCTCGGCGGGCGTGATCGGCGGCACCTCGCGCGCGTCGTGGACTCCTTCTCGCTCGTCGCGTGCATGGTGGTGGTGATCGTCCACCTCCTCCCCCACGCCATCTCGCGGGCGGGGCTGCTCGCGTTGCTCCCCTTCGCGGCGGCGCTCCTCATCCCGCTCTACTTCGAGCGCTGGGCGCACCAACGCGCCGGAGAACATGCGCACGGGCGCGCCGCGCTCGAGATCGGCTACGCCGGCCTGCTCCTCCACCAGATGGGCGACGGCCTCGGCCTCGGGACCTTCGCGAGCGGGGCCCACGAGGGGCACGATCACGTGGAGCTCGCCGTCGCGATCTTCGCGCACACGGTGCCCGTCGCGGCCGTGGTGACCCTCGCCTTCATCCGACACGCGGGCGCGCGGAGCGCCCTCCTCCGGGCGGCCGGGCTCGCGGGCGCGGGCTTCGTCGGCGTGGCGCTAGCCGGGGGCACGCCGAGCGCCTTCCTCGCCGTCTCCGAGCCCTGGGTCACGGCCGTGGTGGCGGGGCTGCTCCTGCACGTGATCACGCACGACTTCCGGCCCGAAGGCGGGCGGGGCACCTCGGCGCGCCTCGCCGAGCTCGTGGCGCTCGTGCTGGGCGTGGGCCTCGTGCTCCTCGGCGCCGGCGATCACGGCCACCACGAGGCAGACGGCTTTCGCGTCGAGCTCGAGCGCGCCCTCTCCACCCTCGGCGCGACCGTCGCCCCCACCGTGCTCCTCGGCCTCGTCGCCGGCGCCCTCGTCCGCGCCCTCCGGGTCCCCATGCCCGGCGCGTTCTTCGAGGGGCGCGACCGCAAGCACGGCGTCCCCGAGCTCTTCGTGGTGGCGCTCGCCATCTCACTCCAGCTCTTCGGGCTGCTCTTCTCGGGGCTCTACCTCGCGGTCGCCCTCCTCCTCGCGGTGGCCGGCGCGCGCGTCGCGGGTGTGGCGCCCTTCGTCCGACGCGCCGGCGAGGGCGAGGGCTTCGTCCGAGCGTTCCGCCGGGACCTCGACCTCCTCTTCACGCGGCTCGCCCCTTGGCTCGTCTTCGGCCTCGTGGCCGCCGCCTACGCGTCGGCCGGCGTCGCGTCCGGCGCGTTCGAGGGGATGGGCGCGCTCGGCGTCGCGATGGCCGCCGCGATCGCCTTCCCCATCGCGCTCTCGTCGGCGGGGGGTGTCGTGGTGATGTTCGTCGCCGTCCTCGAAGGGCTGAGCCCGGGTGCGGCACTCGCCTCGCTCGTGGTCGGTCCGGCCACGAGCCTCGCGGTCGACGAAGGCGTGGGCGAGCGGAAGAAGCCCGCGCGTGCGGCGAGCTGGGGCGTGTGGATCGCCGCCGTCGCGATCGGCGTCGCCCTCGACCTCACCGTCTTCCGGACGGGACCGGCCCTCGAGGTGCCCGCGCGCTTCCCCCGCGCGATCGAGCTCGCGGCGTCGGCCGCCCTCGGCGCGGCCATGCTCTGGATCCTCGTGCGCGACGGCGTGCGAGCCTTCCTCGGCTCGCTCGGCGAGTCGCTCGGCGCCCTCCCGAACGGTCACGATCATGGCCACGACCACGGCGGCCACGGTCACCACGCCCACTGACGCTCGAATTCGCGACGCGCGCCGAGGAGCTTCGCTATAAGGGACGCATGCGCGTCTTGGTGCTCCGCCACGGCCAAGCGGTCGACTCGTTCGAAGCGCTCACGGACGAGCAGCGTTGGCTCACGCCCACGGGAAGGGCGCGCGTCGCGCGCATGGCCGATGTCCTCGTCGCCGAGGGCTGGGCGCCGCGCGTGATCTTCACGAGCCCGCTCGTGCGCGCCGTGCAGACGGCGGAGATCCTCGCCGCGGCGTCGCCGCGCCTCGAGCGCGTGGAGGTGAACGTCGCGCTCGCGCCCGAGCGCGGGACCACGGCGCAGGCCCTCGCCTGCCTCGACGAGCTCGACAAGAACGACACGGTGGCCCTCGTGAGCCACGAACCCAAGGTCCGCGTGCTCACGGGGCACCTCGCGCAGCTCGCTCACCTCCCGATCTTCGCGCCGGGGGCGGCGACGCTCGTCGACCTCCGCGTCGAGCCGCCGCGCGCGGTGATGATCGAGCCGACCAACTTCGCGCGCTTCGACCTCCGCCGGTGAGCCTCAGTTCACCTGGCGCGTGCGATCGCCCCAGTAGCGCGCGCGGAGCGCCTTCTTGTCGGGCTTGGCGAGGGCCGAGAGCGGGATCGAGTCGACGAAGTCGACCGACTTGGGCGCCTGCACCGAGCCCTTCTTGACCTTCACGAGGTCCATGAGCTCGTGCGCGAGCGCGTCGCTCGGCTCGTGGCCCGGGCGGAGCACGACGACCGCCTTCACGGCCTCGCCCCACTTCTCCTCGGGCACGCCGATGACCGCGACCTGCGCGACGGCCGGGTGCGTGGCGATCACGTCCTCGACCTCGCGCGGGAAGACGTTGAAGCCGCCGGTGACGATCATGTCCTTCTTGCGGTCGACGATGTAGAGGAAGCCGTCCTCGTCGAAGCGGCCCACGTCGCCCGTGTGGAGCCAGCCGCCCGCGAGCGTCTCCTCGGTGGCCTCCGGCAGCTTGTGGTAGCCCTGCATGACGAGGGGGCCGCGGACGCAGATCTCGCCGGCCTCGCCCTTGGGCACGGGCTTGTTGTCGTCGTCGAGGAGCGCGACGTGGACCCACGGCGTCGGACGACCGCAGGAGGCGAGGCGCTCGGGCTTGGAGAGGTCGTGGTCGGCCTTCTTGAGGTGCGAGATCACCATCGGCGCCTCGGACTGGCCGAAGAACTGGAAGAAGATCTGGCCCCAGCGCTCGAGCCCCTCCTTGAGGCGCGCCGGGCTCATGGGCGAGGCGCCGTAGAAGAGGGTCTTCAGGCTCGAGAGGTCGGCCGTCTTGCCGCGCGGATGATCGAGGAGGGCGTAGATCATCACCGGCACGAGGAAGGTCGTGGTGATCGCGTGCTGCTCGACCATGTCGAAGAAGGCGTCGGGCGTGAAGCCCTTCATGACGTAGAGCGCGCCGCCCTTCTGGAGCGTGGGCACGAAGACCGCCGCGGCCGCGTGGGAGAGCGGCGTCGCGATGAGGAAGCGGATCTCCTCCGGGAACTCCCACTCGGCCATCTGCACCATCGTCATGTAGGCGCCAGAGCGGAAGGGCTGGATCACGCCCTTGGGGCGACCCGTGGTGCCGCCGGTGTACACGATGGTGTTGAGGTCCTCGGGCGAGATCTCGGCCGCGACGAGGGGCTTGGGCTCGAAGGTCTCGGCGAGCTTGGGATAGTCGACGCCGACCTCGGACGGACCGAACGCGAGGAAGCGCTTGAGCCCCGGCACGCGCTCCTTGAGCTCCTTGGCGCGCTGCTCGAAGCCTTGCGGATCGAAGATGAGCGTGTCGATCCCGGCGTCCTCGATCATGTAGGCGTGGTCGTCGAGCGAGCCGAGGGGGTGGAGGGCCGTGGTGCAGAGGCCGGAGATCGACGAAGCGGCGATGTTGTAGAGGACCTCGGGGCGGTTGCCCGAGATCACCGCCACGCGCGAGCCCACGCCGAGCCCCTGCGAGGCGAGCGCCTGCACGTACTGGCTGGTCCGCTCGCGCACCTCCTTGTAGGTGGCGACGGTCTCGCCGAGGAAGAGGCACGGCCGGTCGTCGTAACGGTTGAGCCCCTCGATGATGAGGTGGGGCATCAGCGGCATGTGGTGGAGTGCAGAAGACATGAAGCGTCCTGTCCGTGGTTCAGGGCGGGTCAGAGGAAGACCGCGAAGCCATCGTCGACGATCAAGCGGATCGCGGCCCAGAAGCCCAGTACCGGAAAAGTAAACCAGAGTCCATTCGTGAGCCCGACGAAGATCGCGAGGTTCCCCGGCGTGTGGCCGACGTAGCGTCGGTTGAACAGGAAGCTCCCGAAATAGACGAGCGTCCCGTACCACATCTGCCCGTGGAACATCACCCCGAGGACGCCGAGGACCCACGCCGGGACGATCTCGAAGGTCATCCCGTAGAGGAGCAGGAGGGTCGGGACGAGGGTGGAGAAGCCGTTGCCCACGTCGATGAAGAAGCCGAAGGACTTCCGGTCGGCGTAGGACTCGTCGAAGACCGAGTACGTGGCCCAGAGGTCGGCCCAGGTGTCGGCCGAGAAGATCTTCCCGAGCGGGACCTTGGAGAAGAAGTAGGCCTTCACGCACTCGAGCTCACGCCCGCGGTACGTCTCGAGGAGCGCAGGGTGCTTGGCCTCGATCGCGTCGATTCGCACGATGGCCGCGAAGACGACTTGATGGACCCTCATCGCGGCCGAGGATCGCCGAGAACGGCCCGGAGATCACCCCCCGCGGTGCTCCTTGGACTTGAGCTCGTCGAGGAGCTCCGTCGTCACCTCGCCCATCCCGCGCGCGCGGGCCTCGGTCTCGGCCCGCTTGCGGACGAACGGCCTCACGAAGAACGGGACCTTCTCGAGCCTCTTCTTGGCGTCGGCACTCCAGCGCACGTCGGACATCGACTTCTCCCTTCGGGCTCGAAGGATAGGGGGCGGCCTCCGTCGCCGCCAATGCGCCGCGCGGGCACGCGCGATATGCTCCGCGGGCAGATGATCGGCTCATCCCCCGGAGTGACCTCGTGATCCGCGCGCTCGTCGTCGGGGCCGGCGCGGTGGGCCAGGTCTACGGCGCGCACCTCCAGAGGGCCGGCGTGCACGTCTCGGTCTTCGTGAAGCCGAAGCACGCCGAGGAGGCGCGGCAGGGCTTCACGCTGCACCGCCTCCGGCTCTTCCGTGCGCTGGAGACGCATCGCTTCTCGCCGGACGCCGTGCTCACCGAGATGGCGCAGGTGGCCTCCACCCGCTGGGATCTCGTCTTCCTCTGCGTGCCCACCACCGCCCTCGAGGGGGATTATTTCGGCCCGCTGATGCGCGGCGTGGGCGGCGCCACGGTGGTCTCCTTCCAGCCCGGGATGCACGCGCGGGAGCTCGTCGCCCGGGTCGTGCCGAGCTCGCACCTCGTGACGGGGACCATCGCCTTCCTCGCATACCGGACGCCCCTCGGCGACGACGGGCTATCCCCCGGCACGGCCTATCTCTTCCCGCCCTTCGCGTCCACGCAGCTCAGCGGGGAGCGCCCCCGCGCCGAGGCCATCGCCGAGCTCCTCCGCCGGGGCGGCTGCCCCGCGCGCGTCCACGACGACGCCGAGCGCGCGCTCCTCTTCTCCTCGGCCGTGATGATGCCGCTCGTCGCGACGCTCCAGGCGGCCGGCTGGTCCTTCGACGAGGTCGCGCGCGGCGAGCACCTCGATCGTGGCGCGCGCGCCGTCCGCGAGGCCGCAGCCATCGCCTCGAAGAAGCTCGGCGTTCCCGCGCCGCGGAGCCTCGCCCTCGTCCGCCCCGCGCTCCTCCGGCTGGCGCTCGCGCTCGTGCCGCGCGTGCTCCCCTTCGACTTCGAGGGCTACCTCCGCGCGCACTTCACCAAGGTCGACGATCAGAGCCGCCTCCTCCTCGCCGATCTCCTCGAACACGCCGCGTCCAGCGGGCTCGAGGCCCGCGCGCTGGGCGAGCTCTACGAGGCCGTCTACAGCGGCGCCGAGGCCGTCGCGCCCGAGATCGAGCGGCGCCTCCGCATCCGCAAGGAGATCGAGGACTCGATCGAGTCCCTCGAGATCGAAGAGACGGCGGACGGCGCGCAGACCTTCCGCGGCGTCGCGCGCTTCGGCCCTTCGCTCGTGGGTCCGCCGGGGCGGCTGCACGGCGGCCTCCACGCCTACGCGCGGCTCTTCCGCCCGCTCGCGGCGATGCCGGCGCACGATCCGGCCTCGACCTTCCCCTGCCGCGCGACGCTCTCGCTCGGGCGGGCGATCTACCTCGAGGAGCCCGTGCCCTTCGAGGGGCGCTACACCCGGGACGCCGAGGGCTACCGCCTCGAGATCCGCCACGGCGAGGGCGATCGCCTCGTGGGCACCTTGCGCTCGACGGCGATCGAGGGCGATCCGCTCGCGCCCTTCCGCGATCCCTACGCGCGCGCGAGGACGCGCCCGCCGCTCGCCGAGGTGCAGGCGCAATACGACCAGCAGGCGCGCATCGACGAGGAGCTCGTCCTGCTCCGCGTCGATCCCGCGGCGCGGCGTGAGCTCCGGAGCGTCTCCCAGGTGGTCGCGCCCGACGACTCGGTCGACGCGATGTTCCACTGCGTGCAGCTCGACGTCGTGGGCGCGGTCGTGGCCGGCTGGCAGCTCCAGGGCCACTGCTACACGGTGGCGCTCGATCTCACGATCGTCCGCGAGCGCGCCGAGCCCGATGCCGATCTCGTCGTGATGGGGCACCGCACCACGCGCCCCGATCCCGACTCGCCCTTCCGGCCCGTCGAGGTGCGGGGCGAGCTCGTCGGCCCGATCGTCGTCGACGTCGCGCTCGCCGACGCGGCGCTCGAGACGCTCTACGCCTTCGGCACCGTCACCATGCTCCCCGTGCGGGCCTGAAGTATGGTCCGCGGATGATCGATACGACGACGAGCCGCGAGGTCGACGCGGTGGTGATCGGCGCCGGCACGGCCGGCGTCCACGCGGCCAAGGCCCTCGCCGAGATCGGCCTCCGCGTGGTGGTGCTCGAGCGACGCGCCGAGGCCCAAGGAGGCGGCGCGCATTGGTGCAACGCCGTGCTCGCGAAGCACTTCGACCTCGCCGGGCTCCCGATCCCCGAGGCGCCCGAGGTCCGCGCGCGCGGCGGCGCGAGCCTGCTCTTCAGCCCGAGCGGGGCGTACTGCACCCGCGTCGACGAGAACCCCATGTGGGAGTGCGACATGCGCCTCCTCGGAAAGCGCCTCCGCGAGGGCGCCGAGGCGAACGGCGCGGAGGTCGTCTACGGCGTCGACCGCCTCGACTTCCGCTTCGAGGGCGAGCGCCCGGTGGCCGTGTGCTTCCGCGCGGGCGGCGCCTTCCACCGCCTCGGCGCGCGCCTCTTCGTCGACGCGAGCGGCATGAAGGGCGTGCTCCGCTCGCAGATCCCGAGCCTCCGCCGCGCTTGCCCGCCCGTCGCGCCCGAGGACGTGTGCGCCGCGCACCAGATGATCTTCCGCGTCCGCGACGTGGACGGCGCGAAGCGCTACCTCGAGGCCCATGGCGCGCGGCCCGGCGACGCCATCAACGAGCTCGGCATCGAGGGCGGCTACTCCATCCGGGTCGTGCGCATGGAGCACGGCCTCGAGGAGGTCTCGGTCCTCACGGGCTCGATCCCGCACGGCGGCCACAAGACGGGCCGGCAGATCCTCCGCGACTTCGTCTCGCGCACCTCGTGGGTGGGCGAGCCCGTCTTCGGCGGAGGCGCCGCGATCCCGCTCCGCCGCATCTACGATCGCCTCACGGCGCCCGGCGTGGCGCTCGTTGGCGACGCCGCGTGTCAGGTGATGCCCGGGCACGGCTCGGGCATCGGCTTCGGGCTCATCGCGGGGCGCGTGCTCGCCGACGCCGTGAAGGGCGCGGCCGATCCCGGCGATCCCGAGGTCCTCTTCCGTTATCAATCGCGCTACCTGCGCCGTCACGGCGCGGTCTTCGCGGGCTACGACGCCGTGCGGAAGATGAGCGTCCGCCTCGGGACCGAGGGGATCGAGAAGCTCTTCGCCGCCGGGCTCTTCTCGACCTCGCTCGCCGCGCCGAGCCTCCACCAGGAGCTCGGCACGCTCGCGCCGGCGGAGGCGCTCGTCCACGCCCGCGCGCTCGCCGAGGACCCGGAGCTCGCCTGGGTGGTCGCGCCCGCGCTCGCCGTGATGGGCGCGGCCCCGCTCGTCTACCGCGCCTACCCGCGCGAGCTCGACCCCGCCGCCCTCCGCGCGTGGCGGCTCGCGGCGGGCGCGCTCCTCGCCAAGCAGGCCGAGGTGAAGCTGGCCGCCTGATCAGGCCCGCGGATCCAGGACCAGCGAGCGCCGCGGCTCTCGACCGAGCGCAGGCGCGAGGCATTCGCGGATCGTCTTGGCGAGCGCCTCGAAGATGCGGCGGCGGAAGTCCGTCCGCGCCGTGACGAGGCCGATCTCGCGCACCGGCGTGGGCGCGACGAGGGGGCGGACCTGGGCCTCCTTCTTCTCGGGGCTGAGCGCGCGGACCACGAGCGCGGGGACGATCGTGGCCCCCATGCCTCCGTCGACGAGCTGGATGAGCGTCTCGAACGAGCCGCTCTCGAACTTCACGCGCCCCGGCGCGATCGCCTCCTCGGCGCCGCAATAGGAGAGGACCTGGCTCCGGAAACAATGCCCCTCGGGCATCACCCAGAGCTCGCGCGCGGAGAGGTCGGCCTGCGTGAGCCGCCGCTTGCGGAGGAGCGGATCGCCCGGCGGGAGGTAGGCGTAGAGCGGCTCGAGCGCGAGCGGCTCCTCGACGAGCCCCGTCTCGGCGAGGGGGGTGGCGGCGAGCCCGGCCTCCAGGGTGTCGGCGTGGAGGCGCGCGATGATCTCCTCGGTCTTGAGCTCCTCGATGACGAGATCGACCCGCGGGTTGGCCTCGACGAAGGGGTGGAGGAAGAGCGGCAGGACCGTCGAGGACATGGTGGGGATGACGCCGAGGCGAAAGGGACCGGAGGGCGCGTCCTCCTCGGCCAGGATCTGCCCGAGCCGCTCGGTTTCCCGAAGGATCACGCGCATCTGCGCGATCGCGGCGTCGCCCTCCTTGGTGGGGAGGACGGGCTTTTTGCGGCGGTCGAAGAGGACCGCCCCGAGCAGATCCTCGAGCTTCTGGATCTGCATGCTGAGCCCGGATTGCGAGACGTGGCAGCGCTCGGAGGCGAGCCGGAAGCTCCGGGTCTCGGCGACGGCCACGGCGTACCGCATCTGCGTGAGCGTGACTTGCGTGAGGTCCATCTCTCCTCAATCAGTTTCGATGAAGGCCATTTCAAAACGTTCGATTCGATTCAAGCATGGATCGTGTGCATCCTGGACGCTGACCACACCACGGTCTCTATCGAAGGAGGAACCCCATGTCGCTCATCAACACCAAGATCAAGCCCTTCAAGGCCACCGCTTATCACGACGGCAAGTTCGTCGACGTCACCGACGAGAGCGTCCTCGGCAAGTGGAGCGTCTTCGTCTTCTATCCGGCCGACTTCACCTTCGTCTGCCCGACGGAGCTCGAGGACCTCGCCGATCACTACGACGAGTTCCAGAAGCTCGGCGTCGAGATCTACGGCGTGTCGACCGACACCCACTTCTCGCACAAGGCCTGGCACGACACTTCGGAGGCCATCAAGAAGGTCCGCTACCCCCTCGTCGGCGATCCCACCGGCCGCCTCACGCGCAACTTCGACGTCATGATCGAGGAGGAGGGCCTCGCGCTCCGCGGCACCTTCGTCGTGAACCCCGAGGGCATCATCAAGGTCTGCGAGATCCACGACAACGGCATCGGGCGTAACGCGAGCGAGCTCCTTCGCAAGGTGAAGGCGGCCCAGTACGTCGCGACGCACCCGGGCGAGGTCTGCCCCGCGAAGTGGAAGGAGGGCGAGAAGACCCTCAAGCCCTCGCTCGACCTCGTCGGAAAGATCTGAGCGAAGGGAGGAGAGCCATGTTGGACGAGAACCTCAAGGCGCAGCTCGAGGCCGCGCTCGCTCACCTCAAGAGCGAGCTCGTCCTCACGGCGTCGCTCGACGAATCCGTCGCTTCGCGGGAGACGCGCTCGCTCCTCGAGGAGATCGCCGCGGCCTCCCCCAAGATCAAGGTCGTCGAGTCGCGTGACGAGGCGCGGACGCCCTCGTTCGCGATCCACCGGCCCGGCGAGGCGCCGCGCGTGCGCTTCGCCGGTGTCCCGCTCGGCCACGAGTTCACCTCGCTCGTGCTCGCGCTGCTCCACGTGAGCGGCCACCCGCCCCGGGTGAGCGACGAAGAGCTCGCGCGCGCCGAGAAGCTCGAAGGCACGTATCGCTTCGAGACCTTCTTCTCGCAGTCGTGCCAGAACTGCCCCGACGTGGTGCAGGCGCTCAACGTGCTCGCGGCGCGCAACCCGAACGTCACGCACGTCGCCATCGACGGCGCGGCCTTCGCCGACGAGGCGGAGGAGCGCGGCGTGATGAGCGTGCCGACCGTCTTCCTCGACGGCGAGCCCTTCGCCACGGGCCGCATGGAGCTCGGCGAGATCCTCGACAAGCTCGATACGGCTGGCAACAAGGCGCGCGCCGAGGCGCTCGAGAAGGCGCCGCCCTTCGACGTCCTCATCGTGGGCGGCGGTCCGGCGGGCGGAGCCGCGGCGATCTACGCGGCGCGGAAGGGCCTGCGCACGGGCATCGTCACCGAGCGCTTCGGCGGACAGGTGCTCGACACCATGGCCATCGAGAACTTCATCTCCGTCCCGGAGACCGAAGGGCCGAAGTGGGTCGAGAACCTCAAGGCCCACGTGCGCGCGTATCCCGTCGAGATCATCGAGCGGGAGCGGGCCTCGCGCCTCGTCCCGGGCGAGCTCCCGGCCGTCGAGCTCGAGAGCGGCGCCACGCTGCGGGCGAAGAGCGTGATCCTCGCGCCCGGCGCGCGCTGGCGGAACATGAACGTCCCCGGCGAGGAGCAGTACCGCACGCGCGGCGTCACCTATTGCCCGCACTGCGACGGCCCGCTCTTCAAGGGCAAGCGCGTGGCCGTGATCGGCGGCGGCAACTCCGGCGTCGAGGCGGCCATCGACCTCGCGGGCGTCACGGCGCACGTCACGCTCCTCGAGTTCCTCGACGAGCTCAAGGCCGACGCCGTGCTCGTGCGCAAGCTCCGGAGCCTCCCCAACGTCGACGTCATCACCAGCGCGCGCACGACGGAAGTCATCGGCGACGGGGCGCGCGTCACCGGCCTCCGCTACGAGGACCGCAAGACGGGCGAGCTCCACGAGCTCCCGGTGCAGGGCGTCTTCGTGCAGATCGGCCTCGTCCCCAACACCGAGTGGCTCCACGGCGCCGTGGAGCTCACCGGCCGCGGCGAGATCGTCGTGGGCGAGAAACAGGAGACCTCGGTCCCAGGGGTCTTCGCGGCGGGCGACGCGACGACGGTGCCCTTCAAGCAGATCATCGTCGCCGCGGGCGATGGCGCGAAGGCCGCGCTCGGCGCCTTCGAGCACCTCATCCGCACCTCGGCCCCCTCGGCCTGAGCCCTTTCCTCACGAGGCCGCGCGCGTCATCGTCCCGCGATGACGTCCGCGGCCTTTCTCTTTCGCGACGAGTGGATCGTCGCCGTCGACAAGCCCTCCGGCGTGGCCGTGCACCGCGGCTGGGCGGCCGAGCCCGACGTGATGCTCGCGCGCGTGCGCGACGCCGTGGGCGCGTACGTCTACCCGGTGCACCGCCTCGATCGCGGCGCGAGCGGCGTCCTCCTCTTCGCCCTCGATCCGGAGACGGCGCGCGCGCTCGGCGACGCCTTCACGGCGCAGCGCGTGCACAAGCGCTACCTCGCCCTCGTGCGCGGCGTTCCGCCGGATCGCGTGCGCATCGATCACCCCGTGAAGAAGGGCGAGCGCGACGGCGAGCGCGTGCCCGCCGTGACCGTGGTGGAGCGCCTCGAGGTCCTCGGCCGCTACGCGCTCGTCGCCGCGTGCCCCGAGACCGGCCGGCTCCACCAGATCCGGCGCCACCTCAAGCACATCAGCTGCCCGCTCATCGGCGACGTGCGCTACGGCAAGGGCGAGCACAACCGCCTGTTCCGCGATCGCTATGGCCTCCACCGGCTCTTCCTCCACGCCGAGGAGCTCCGGCTCGAGCACCCGCGCACGGGCGAGCCGCTCGTCGTCCGCGCGCCGCTCGGCCCCGATCTCGCCGAGCCCCTCGCACGCCTCCGCGAGGACGTGGCCGCGGCGCGGTGAGGATCAGCGCTCGCCGAGCGCGAGGAGCGCCTTCGGCGGGAAGAGCGCGCGGAGCTCGGCGAGCTCGCGCTCGAACCCCGCGAGGTGGACGAGCGCGCCCTTCTTCACCTGCACGCGCGCGGAGCCGTCGCGCGCGATCGAGGCCGCGACGAGCGCCGAGAGATCGGGCTCGTGACCCACGATCATCAGCGGATCGACGTCGCCGTATTCGCGGAGGATCGCCTCGCGCACGACGCGTGGGCCGGCGCCGGGCGCGAGGAAGTCCACGATCACGACCTCTGGCCGTGTCTCGAGCTCGGCCGCGGCGAGCGCCGCCGTCTCCCGCGCGCGGACGAGCGGGCTCGAGAGCACGAGCGCGGGGGCGACGCCGAGCCGGCGCATGGCCCGCCCGGTGATCGTCGTGCGCTCGCGCCCTTCCGCCGTGAGCGGGCGGAGACGGTCGGCGTGCCCCGGGAGGGGATCGCCCGCGCGGCCGTGTCTCAAGACGTAGAGGTCCATGGGCCCATCCTAGACGCGCCGCACCTCGGCGAGCACCTCGCGGAGGATGCGGAGGGCCTCGTCGATCTCCGCGTCCGTCGAGTCGAGGCGCGGCATGAGGCGGATCGTCGAGGGCGGGATCGGGTTCACGATCAGCCCCGCCTCGATCGCGCGGGCCGCGAAGTCACGCGCCGCGACGCCCGGGAGGTCGATCGCCTGGAGGAGGCCGCGCGCGCGGACCTCACCGCCCACCTCCGCCGCGATCGCGCGGAGCCCCGCTTCGAGGCGCGCGCCCGCCTCACGCACGCGGGCGAGGAACTCGGGTCTCCCCACCGCGTCCACGACGGCGAGCCCCACGGCAGAGAGGAGCGGATGGTTGGTGAACGTCCCGCCCTGCTCGCCGGGCTCGAAGCAGGAGACCTCCTCGCGGCAGAGCACCGCCGAGAGCGGCAGGCCGCCGCCGAGCCCCTTGCCGAGCGTGAGCACGTCGGGGCGGATCCCCTCGTGCTCGAAGGCGAAGAAGCGCCCCGTGCGCCCGCAGCCCGACTGCACCTCGTCGCAGATGAGCAGCACGCCGCGAGCTTCGGTCAGGCGCCGCACCTCGCGGAGGAAGCCCTCGGGCAGCACGCGCACGCCGGCCTCGCCCAGCACGGGCTCGAGCATCACGGCCACCACGGACTCGTCGATCGCGGCCTCGAGCGCGGCGAGGTCACCGTAGGGCACATGGCGGAAGCCCTCGATCCGGGGCGCGTACATCTCGGCGAAGCCCGGCTTGCCGCTCGCCGCCATCATCGCGAGCGTGCGCCCGTGGAAGCTCCCCGTCGCCGTGACGACGACGTGCGCGCCGGCCCGGTGGAGCTTTCCCCATTTGCGCGCGAGCTTCACCGCGCCCTCGTTCGCCTCGGCGCCCGTGCAGGCGAAGAAGGCCCGCTCGAGGTCCGCGCGGCGCGTGAGCTCCGCGGCGAGCGCGCGCGAGGGCTCGTTGGGGATCGCGGCGCCGCTCTGGACGAGGCGCGCGGCCTGCGCGGCGAGCGCGTCGCGGACCACGGCCGGCGAGTGGCCGAGCGCGTTCACGGCCCACCCCTGCACGAAGTCGAGGAGGCGTCGCCCGCGATCGTCGATGAGATACGCGCCCTCGGCGCGCACGGCGACGAAGCCGGGGTCCTGGAAGGTGTTCATCAATCGGCTCTCTCGCGTCATCGGGGGTCCCTCCTGAGGTCACCCCGGCGCGTACTCCCCGACCCTTCGCGAGAGACCGCCGAGGCGGCCTCTCGTGTCGCTTCACGCGCGCACGCGGACGCCGCCCAGGATGGAGCGCGTACGGATGCGGCGGCGGAGCGCAGTGGCCATGTCGCGCGATTGTAGCGGACGCAGAACGGCCGACGAGCGGAAAACGCAGCCCCCTCGCGCTCACGCCCGGATCAGCTCCATCGCGTGGTAGCGGAGGCCGTGCTCGGCGCTCTCGTTCGTGGAGACCACCTCGAAGCCGATCGCCTGGTACGCGCGGATGGCCGCGAGGTTGTCCGCGCTCACGTCGAGGCGGAACCGCCGGTGCCCGCGAGCGCGGAAGACGTCGACGGCGCGCTCGACGAGCGCCCGCCCGAGCCCCTGACCGCGGCGTGAGGGATCGACCACGACGCGGCTGATGTAGATGGCGTCGTGCGCCACGGGCGGGAAGAGCGTCCGCGTGACGGGGAGGACCTCCTCGATCACCTCGGCGGCGTCGGCGCCCCCACCGAGCTCGTCGCAGAAGGCGATGAAGTCGGCCGCCCGGCACTCGGCGAGCGCGGGCCCCGGCAGGCCGAGGACGCACCCGACCGGCGCCTCGCCTTCGCCCTCGGAGAGGAGGAGCGCGCGGCCGAGGTAGAGCTCGGAGCTCGGGCGCGTCATCCACGACTCGATGATCTCGGCCGCCGCGGCCGAGTCGCCGAAGTACCAGTCGGCGAAGGGGTTGCTGGCTTGGTGGATCCAGGGCGTGAGCTTGGGACAGAGCCTTCGGAGCGTGATCTCGTCGAGCCGCTCCGCGTCACGGAGAACGAGGTTCATCGTCTCCACGCTAACGAGCGCGCGTCCTTCGCGTTAACGCGAGGCGCGGCGATCCCTAGGGGATCACTCGAGGGCGGCCTTGGTGCGATCGAGGTCGTCGCGGATGCAGGCGTAGCAATCGCGCGCCTTCATGAAGCCGCAGCCGCGTTTGGGCATCGCGCCCCACCTCTCGATGAAGTCACGCGTGCGCGCGTCGCGGAGCTCGGCGATCGCCTCGAGGGCCGCGCGGCGACCGGCGCAGCCCTTGGCGAGCTCCATGTCGACCATCGCGCGCACATAGGCCGGAAGCGTCACGCCCGAGGCGTCGAGCGCGCGGGCCGCCTCGAGGCGCTCGCTCCGCGTGCTGCCCTCCGTGAGCTGCTCCACGAGCGCGGCGTCGACCTCACCCTTCTTGCTCGCCGCAGGTTTCTTCTCGGCCTTCTTGGCGGCAGCGCTCGGCGCGACCTCGGCGACCTCCTCGTCGTCCGCGCGATCGCCGACGGTGAGCGCGAGGACGAGGAGGAGCGCCGCGAAGACCGCGCTCCCGATCGCCTGCGCGCGCCTCGGCATCGCGCGGAAGCGCGCGGTGAGCTGCCTTGCGCGGGCACGGAGCGAGGTGACGAGCGGGGCGCTCCCCGAGGGAATCGTCGGGAGCGCGGCGCGCGGGACGGCCACCCCCGTCGTGGTCCCGCCCACCCAGGACGGGCGCGTCTCGGGGAGCATCGCGAGGAGCGCGTCGCGGACCTCGACCGCGGTCGACGGTCGGTCGTCGCGCGAGCGCGAGAGGAGCCGGACGACGAGCGCGTCGAGCGCGAGCGAGGCCCGCGCGCCGGCCTCGTTCGGCGAGGGAGGCGTCGTGGTGAGCTGCTGCGTGACGATGGCCGCCACGTCGCCGCCGTCGAAGAGCGCGCGCCCCGTGAGCGCCTCCCAGAGGATCACGCCGAGCGCGTAGAGGTCGGTGCGCGCGTCGACGGGCTCGCCGATCGCTTGCTCGGGCGACATGTAGCCCGGCGTCCCCATCACCGTGCCCACGCGCGTGAGCGCCTTGCTCGGCCCCTCGACCTCGCCGCTCAGGCCGGCGATGCCGAAGTCGAGCACCTTCACGTGATCGCCGCCGTCGTCGCGCGGGACGAGGACGACGTTGTCGGGCTTGAGGTCGCGGTGGACGATGCCGGCCGCGTGCGCCGCGGCGAGGGCATCGGCGATCTGCGCGCCGATCTCGATCGCGCGCATCTCCGGCATGGGCCCGGCGGAGAGCACCTCGGCGAGGCTCGGCCCCCGGACGAGCGGCATCACCAGATACGCGGAGCCGTCGGGGAGCTCGCCGATGTCGAGGGCGCTCGCCACGTGCGGGTGCTCGACGCGCGCGCTCGCCATCGCTTCGCGCTCGAAGCGCGCGCGGATCTCGCCGTTGCCCGCGAAGCTCGGGTGGATGACCTTGAGCGCGACCTCCTTGGAGAGGCCCACGTGCTCGGCGAGGAAGACGGCGCCCATGCCGCCTTCGCCGATGAGCTCGACGACGCGGTAGCGTCCGTCGACGAGGTCGCCCGGGGCGACCGCGTGTGCCGGGAGGGACGTGGTCATGCGCCTCCGACTCCTAACACAGCCACGCGTCGAAGCACGAAGACGGGCTCAGCGGCCGCGCGCGCGCTCCACCGCGAGGCGCGCGCGCAGCTCGATCGAGGGCCCTGCGGGGCTGCCGTAGAGCTCGGCGAAGTGGAAGAGGCGCGGCATCTTCGCGAGGACGCGCGCGTACCGCGCCTCGAGCTCGTCGGCCGAGGGACGCGGGTGGGTGCGCTGCGTGAAACGGACGGGGTGGCGGGGCGAGCCGCGGAGGACGGAGTAGCGCCGTACGATCGCGGGGTTTCGCCCGAGCGCGTCGGCCCAGAGGCCATAGATTTCGCCCGAGACGATCTCGCGCTCGAAGATCGCGCGGATCGCCTCGTCGGGCACGGGCGCGCGCTCGTCGCCGCCGGTCCACTCGATCACCGCCGGCGTGAAGAGGCCGACGGTCTCGATCACGCCGATCGGCGAGAAATAGCCCACCATGCCGATGTCGCGGCCGAAGAACCACGTCTCCTCCTCGGGGCGCGACGACGCCTCGATCGCGACGAAGGTGAGGTCGATGAGGCCGAGGTGCTCGGGGTTCGCGTGCTCGAAGCCGGGCGGATCCTCGCGCCTCAGGAGCGCGAGCGCCGAGCGCCACTCCGCGGGCCGCTTGGGACGGACCCACTCGACGCCGCGCCCGTGAGTCTGGAACTCGTAGCGAGAGAAGCGCGAGTCGACGTGGAAGAGCCATCCCGCCGTGACGAGCGCGAGCGCGGCGACGGCGATGGAGACCCTCGGTGAGCGCGCGCGGACGCGCGGGTGGGCGAGCGCGAAGAGCCCGGCCGAGGCCACCACCCACGAGGGGAGGAAGTGCCGCGCGTTCGGCATCCAGTCGAGCTCGACGCTCACGACGAAGAAGGCGTTGGCGAGGAAGACGGCGGGGACGAGGAGGCGCCGCGTCGTGCCGAAGGCCGCGACGGCCGCGGCCGCGCTCGCCGCCCAGAAGAGCTGCTCGACGATGGACGCGCCCTCCGAGAAGAGCGTCTCGAGGTGCGAGAGGACGAGGCCGTGCCCCTGCTTCGCGAAATAGGTGTGGGGCACGAAGTGGCCGTAGAGCGCGCGCCGGAGGAGCAAGAAGGCGCCATAGCTCGCGATCACGATCGCGGCGGGCGCCGCGAAGCGCCGGAGCTTCGCCGCGAGCTCGTCGCGATCGCGCGGCAGGCGCACCGCGCCGAGGCCCACCGCGAGGAGCAGGAGCGGCGCCTCGGGGCGCGTGAGCGCGAGGGCTGCGCCGAGGAGGCCGAGCCCGAGCGCGCGGCCCAGCGACGGGGGGAGCTCGTCCACGCGGCGGACGAGCACGCCGAACCAGACGAGGAGCGCGAGGTAGAGCGGCGTCTCGAGGCCGTAGAGGCACCACGAGATCACGTAGGCGTTCGCGGCGAGGAGCGCGGTGGCGGCGGCCGCCCACACGGGCGAGAGCTCGAAGACCTCGCGCGTGAGGCGATGGACGCCCGTGAGGAGCGCGATCGTCGCGAGGAGCGCGGCGAGCTTGGTGGCGGTGATGCCGTCGAGGCCGAGGGCGATCCCCGCCGCCTGCACGAGCACCCATGAAAGGCTCGAGTAGCCCTCCACCCACTCGCCCGCGTTGTAGACGAGGCCCCGCCCCTCCACGAGGTTCTCGGCGTAGCGGAGCGTGATGAACGCGTCGTCGACGAGCCGTGGGAAGTAGAAAGCCACGTTCGCCGCCGCGAGCACGGCGCTCAGGGCGAGGAGGCAACGCGACGCCAAGGTCTCGCGTTCGGGGGTGGGGTCCATGGGTACGGGCGTACGGAGAAGGGGGCCGGCGCCGTGGGCGCGGCGCCCCGGTCCCGGGGACTCCATACCAGAGGCCCGCGGCGCTGGATACGTCGCGGCGGCCACGGCTCGCTTGACGAAGCGAGGACGAAGGCGCACGTCACCGGCGGCCTCGGGCCCTTCGCCCGACGGATCGCTTCGATGGACAGCCTGCTCGTCGTCTTCGCCTCGTTCGTCGCGGGCGTCCTGCTCCGGCGCAGCCCCCGCGCGCCCAAGGACGCCCACCGCGCGCTGAACGCCTTCGTGCTCGACGTGGCGCTCCCCGCCGTCGTGCTCCGCGCCGTGCCGCGCCTCGCCTTCGACCTCTCGGTCGTGGGCGCGGCGTTGATGCCGTGGATCGTCTTCGCCCTCGCCGGCGCCCTCCTCTGGCCGCTCGGGCGCGCGCTCGGGTGGTCGACGCGGACCCGCGGCGCCCTGATCCTCACGGCGGGGCTCGGGAACACCTCCTTCGTGGGCTTCCCCATGGTCGAGGCGCTGATGGGGCCGGAGCACCTCCCGGTGGCGGTCGTGGTCGATCAGCTCGGCTCGTTCTTCGTGCTCTCGCTGCCGGGCATCGCGCTCGCCTTCGCGTGGTCGGGCGGCGCGGCGAGCCCCCCCGAGCTCCTCCGCCGCATCGTGCGCTTCCCGCCCTTCGTCGCGCTCGTGGCCGGGCTCGTCCTCCACCCCTTCGGGCTGCCCGAGGTCGTGGACCAGGCGCTCGGCCGCATCGGGAGCACGCTCACGCCGCTCGCGATGGCCTCGGTGGGCTTCCAGCTCCAGCTCGGCGAGCTCCGCAAGCGCGCGGGCGCGCTCTCGATCGGGCTCGCCTACAAGCTCGTCCTCGCGCCGCTGGCGATCGCGCTCGTCTACGTGCCGATCTTCGGCCTCACCGACGCCACGCGCGTGATCGTGCTCGAGGCCGCGATGGCGCCGATGGTCTCCGCCGGCATCGTCGCGCAGGAGCGCGACCTCGATCCGGAGATCGTCACGCTGATGCTCGGGGTGGGCATCCCGCTCTCGTTCTTCACCGTGACGATCGCGGCCTACCTCATGGGTGTGCCCGCCTTCGCGCCCTAGGGCTCAGCGACCCCGCGGCGAGGGACGGGCACCACCGCCGCCACCACCACCACGGGACGCGCCTCCGCCGAACCCGCCGCCTCGGGACGCGCCTCCACCGAACCCGCCGCCGCGCGAGCCGCTGCTCACGCTGGGGCTCGGACCGCGCGAAGGCGAAGACCGCGGCGCCGAGTACCCTCCGCCTCGACTCGGCGAGGACGGGGCGACGCGCGGCGCCGAAGAAGCCCCCGGCGAGGGACGGCTCCCGCCGTGCACCACGCCGGATCGCGAGGCCGGGGCCGGCGCGACGGCCCGCGGCGCGGGCGAGGGCGAAGGACGGCCCGCCGCCGGATGCGAGGAGGGCGAGGGGCGGCCCACCGCCGTCGGATGCGAGGACGCGGGACGGCCCGCGACGACGCCGCCGCGATGCGCCGGGCCGCTCACGGTGGTGGAGCGCGGCGCCGGACGAGCCACGGACGTGGGGTGCGGGGCCGGACGGCTCACGGCCGTGCGCGGCGAGGGCCGGCCCACCGTGCCGGGTCGCGGCGCGTGTTGCGGCGGCGGCCGATACGCGGGCGGCCGCCGATGCGGCGGGCGATGGCTGGGCGGCACGTAGCCCGCGTGGAAACGCGGCGTGAGCGGGTAGCGGTAGAAGTGGTACCGCGGCGAGTTCCAGAGCGGCGTCCAGCGCACGTACGCCGGATGCCGCCGCACGTGCCAATAGGCGTAGTAGGGGTGCCAGGTCGGGTAGAGGACGAGCGGCGCGGTCCAGACCGTGGTGGCGTACCAATACGTGGGCGCGGGCGGCGGCGTGTAGACCTCGATGACGCCCGGGCTCTGCACCTCCTCGACGGGTGTGGGAGCGTAGACGATCTCGTCGGTGCCGGGCGCGACCCAGCCGGCGCCGAAGAAGACCCACTTCTCGCCGTCCCACTCCCAGTGCGGGAGCACGAGCTCGTAGCCGGGCAGGTCGTAGACCCAGCTCCCCTCGCGCCACTCGTAGTGCTCCCCGGTCCAGACCCAGTGGCCGGGCAGCCAGGCGTACTCGCTCGCCGCGAGCGTGGCCTCGTCGGGCTGGGGCTCCTCGAGCGGCTCGGGGAACTCGGGATAGGGCGGGAGCCCCTCCACGTAGCCCGGGTTGGCCTCGGCGGGCGGCGCCCATTCGGGCACGAGGTCTTCTTGCGACTGCGCCTGGGCGCCCGAGGCGAGCCCCGCCGCCATCGCGATCCACCCCCCGGCCAGAACCCACACCTTCCACTTCATCGGGTACTCCTCTCGCCCGCGCGCGCCGAGGCGGGCTCCGGCCGAACCGGGATCTCCTTCCAAGATAACACCGCGAACCTCCGAGACATTCCGAGCGCGCATCAGAACCTCGCCGTGCCTCCGACGTAGCCGCCGAGCGTGAGCGCGCCCTTGCCCGTGGACACGTATTGGAGCTCGGGGAGGCCCACCTCGAGGCGGAAGGGGCCGGCCACCTGGACGTCGGCCACGAGGGCCACGCGCCCGGCGAAGGCCGCGCCCTTGTCGCCCGTCGTGGCCCCGTGGAGCCCCGCCTCGAGCGAGCCGCCGACGCGGAAGCGCTGCTTGGCCCCGAAGGGGGCCAGGTAGGCGCCGCCCACGAGGAGCGAGGCCGAGCCCGCCGCCCCGAAGCCGACCTCGAGCGCGCCGCGGATCTCGAGCGAGGGGAGCGCGGCGATGCGCCTGCCGCCGCGGAGCGTGATCGCGCCGATCACGCCGCCGCTCGCCCGATCGTCGTGGAGGACGATGGGCCGCACGGCCACGCCCGCCTGCACCATGTTCGGCGCGAGGGGGGCCTGCGCCGGTGCTGCCGCCGCGGGCGCGGCCGGCGCGGCGGGCGCGTCCTGGGCCTCGACGGCGGGCGCGTCCTGGGCCTCGACGGCGGGCGCGTCCTGGGCCTCGACGGCGGGCTCCGGCTCGGGCTCGTCGACGTGGACGGCCTCTTCTTCGCGCTTCTGCGCCGCCTCGGCCGCGAGCGCGCGCGCCACGCGGTCGGGGCCCTCGAGCGCGTCGCGGGCGCCCTCGACCCCGCGGTCGTTCACCATCGAGAAGAGGACCTCGCGGAGCCGCTCGCTCTCGCGATCGCGGTGCACCTCGACCTCCATGCGCTCGAGGCGGGACCTGGGCGCCCAGAAGACCTGGAAGTCGACGGCGTAGCCCACGTCGAGCGGCCGGACGTGGGGCACCACGAGGTATTCGCCGCCGTGGAACTCGACGATGGCCCGCATCTCGTTGCTGTCGACGGGAGGCGGCACGTCGGCGACGCCGTGCTCGAAGAGGACGTCGTGGCCGAGGTCGCGGAGGGCCGTGGCGAGCGCGTCCTCCACGTGGTCGAGGAGCTCGACCTCGGCGCCTCCGCCGGGGGTGGGGACGGGCTGGTGCAGCACCACGCGATCGGCCCACGCCGCCTCCGGGACGAGGAGGAGCGCGACCAGGGCGTGAACGAAGAGGCCGGCGCGCGGACGGAAGTTCACGCCGCACCGGCCCAAATCACGGAAATCGCGGGAAGAGTTCATCGCGGAGACCCAATCCAGCAAGGATTGGGCCAGCGGCGCCCCGGAGGATCAAGCGCCGAGACGCTCGAAGGCCTCGACGACCTCGGGCGGCGCCTGCACGAGCTCGATGAGCACGCCCGCGCCCCCGAGGGGCTTGTCCTCGTTGCCCTTGGGGTGGATGAAGCAGACGTCGAAGCCGGCCGCGCCCTTGCGGATGCCGCCCGGGGCGAAGCGCACGCCCTGGGCGTCGAGCCACTCCACGGCCTTGTGGATGTCGTCCACCCACAGGCCGATGTGGTTGAGCGCGGGCTGGTCGACGCGGGGCTTCTTCTCGGGGTCGATCGGCTGCATCAGGTCGACCTCGACGGCGAAGGGGCCGTGGCCGAGCTCGACGATGTCCTCGTCGACGTTCTCGCGCTCGCTCTTGAAGTTGCCCTTCACGCCGAGCCCGAACGTGTCGACCCAGAGCTTGCGGAGCTCGCCCTTGTCGAGCGCGCCGATGGCGATCTGTTGGAGCCCGAGGACACGGAAAGGACGCTGACTCATGGAATTCTCCTCACGGTTCTGGGCGGCGATCGTCGCACATCATCCGGCTCCTCGCACGGCGTGGATCGGACGCGCGCCGCGCTGCTACGCTCCGTCGGTGAGCGATGCACGCGTGATGATGGACGCGAGCGAGACGGCGGCGCGCATCGTCGAGGCCGTCTCGAGCGTGATCCGCGGCAAGGAAGAGAAGGCCAAGCTCGCCGTCACGGCGCTGCTCTCGGGAGGACACCTCCTGGTCGAGGACGCGCCAGGCGTCGGCAAGACCACGCTGGCGCGCGCGCTCGCGAAGGTGGTGGGGCTCCCCTTCCGGCGCGTGCAATTCACCTCGGACCTCATGCCGGCCGACGTCCTCGGCGGCAACGTCTTCGATCCGAGCCGCGCGACCTTCCAGTTCCGCCCGGGCCCGATCTTCACCTCGGTGCTCCTCGCCGACGAGATCAACCGCACCACGCCCAAGACGCAGAGCGCGCTCCTCGAGGCGATGGAGGAGCGGCAGGTGAGCCTCGACGGCGAGACGCGCCCGCTCCCGCCCGAGTTCTTCGTAATCGCCACGCAGAACCCGCTCGACTTCGAGGGCACCTACCCGCTGCCCGAGAGCCAGCTCGATCGGTTCACGCTCCGCATCACGCTCGGCCCGCCACACCCCGAGGTGGAGCGCGCGCTGCTCGAGCGGCGCGGCGCCGAGGATCCCGTGGAGGCGCTCACCACCTCGGTGGGGGCGGAGGCGCTCGCGCGCGCCAAGGCGGCCGTCGATCAGGTTCGGGTCGAGGGCCCCGTGCTCGACTACCTCCACGCCCTCGTGCTCGCCACGCGCGATTCGAAGGCCTTCGCGGCCGGGGCGTCCACGCGCGCGGCCCTGGTCTTCGTCCGCGCCGTCCGCGCCCGCGCCCTCGTCGAGGGCCGCGGCCACGCCCTGCCCGACGACGTGAAGGCGCTCGCCGAGCCCGTCCTCGCGCATCGTCTACGCCTGCGCGGGGGCTACTCCGTCGGCGAGCGCGACGAGGTGATCCGCGTGCTCCGGGCGATCGTCGAGTCGCTCGCCGTCCCGCGATGAGCCGCAGGTTCCGCCTCACGCGCGAAGGGCGCGTCTTCCTCGGGGCCACGCTCCTCGTGGGCGTCGCCGCCATCAACACCGGCAACAACCTGCTCTACCTCGTGCTGAGCCTCCTGCTCGGCCTGCTCCTGCTCTCGGGCGTCCTGAGCGATCTCTCGCTCCTCGGGCTCCGCGCCCAGGTCTCGCTCCCCTCGCGCCTCGAGGTCGGGCGCGAGGCCTACGCCGAGGTGCACGTCACCAACGGCAAGCGGCGCCTCCGGAGCTTCTCGATCGTGGCGAGCCCGCGCTCGGGCGAGACCGCGCTCGGCGAGGCGCTCTTCCTCAAGCTCGAGCCCGGCGAGCGCGCGAGCGCGGTGGTGCGCTTCTCGCCCGGAAGGCGCGGCGAGCTCGTGGTGGGCTCCGTCGAGCTCCGCACGCAATATCCCTTCGCCCTCGTCGACAAGCGCCGGCGCGTGCGCGTGAGCGAGCGCGCGATCGTGCACCCCCGGAGCGCCGCGCACGGGGGGCCGACGCCCGCCGCCGACGCGCGCGAGACCTCGGCCCGCCTCGCGCGCGGCCGCGGCAGCGACGAGGTCTTCGGGCTCCGCGAGCTCAAGCCGGGCGAGGTCGCCGAGGACCTCCACTTCGTGCGGAGCGCGGCCCTCGGCCGCTGGGTGAAGCGCGAGCGCGGCGAGACGCTCGGCCCGGTGACGATGCTCGTCCTCGACGAGCGCCGCACCGACGATCCCGACTTCGACGCCCGCTTCGAGCGATCCATCGAGGAGCTCGCCGGGCTCGCGCGGCGTCTCCACCAGATGGGCACGGGCGTCGGCCTCTCGACCTCGGCGCATCGGATCGCGCCCATCCCGCGCGATCGGAGCCTCGTGCCCCTCCTCGACGTGCTCGCCACGATCGCGCCGCTCCCCTCGGACGCGCCTCCGCCGGGCACGGCGCCACGCCACGCGGAGGGGGCCCGATGAGGTTCTCCGTCGCGCACGACGTCGTCACCTATCTCTTCGCGGGGCTCGGGCTCCTCGCGCTCCACCTCGGCGGCACGTTCTCGCCGGGGTTCTCCGCGCTCCTCGTCCTGGGGTTCTTCGGGAGCACCCTCCTCCGCGGCGAGCGCATCGCCTCGAGGCGGTATTCCAACGCCATCACCGTCGCGCTCGGCGCCGCGCTCGTCGTCCAGGGGCTGCGCGCGATCTTCTTCGAGCCCTTCTTCCCGATGGCGATCGAATTCGCGGCGCTCCTCCAGCTCTCGCGCCTCGCCCACCGGAAGCGCGCGGCCGACTACAAGCAGATCGCGGGCCTCTCGATCCTGCACCTCGTCGCCGCCACGGTGCTCTACCGCGACCTGAGCTACGCGGCGCTCTTCGGGGCGTACGTGGTGGTGACGCCATGGATGCTGGGGCTCACGCAGGTGCGCGAGGCCCTCGAGGGCCAATACGCCGACCCCGAGAAGAACGACGCGCACGACGAGAAGCTCGCCGCCGTCCTCGCGCGGCCCGGCTGGGTCGGCCCGGGGTTCTTCGTGGGGACCGCCGCGCTCTCGCTCTTCCTCGTCGCGGTGACGGTCACGCTCTTCCTCGCCTTCCCGCGTGTGAGCGGCGGCTTCCTCGGGCTCCGAGGCGGCGCCGGCGGCTCGGTCACGGGCTTCGGCGAGGACGTCTCGCTCGGCGGCTTCGGGACGATCCGCACCGATCGGCGCGTCGTCGTGCGCCTCATGCCCGCCTCGGACGAGCCGCTCCCGCTACCCATCGTGCTCCGCGGGACGAGCTTCGATCGCTACGAGCAGGGGCGATGGCTCCGCACCGACACGCCGGCCGAGCGCGCCTCCCTCGCCCGCGCGCCCCTCGGCCTCGCCCGCATGGCCTCGCCTGAGCCGCCGCGGCGGATCACGGTGGTGAGCGAGCTCGGCGACGAGCCCGTGCTGCTCGTGCCCGAAGGGACGGTGCGCATCGAGCGCACCCGCGATGCGGCCGGCGGCGCGGTCGACCAGGTAGAGCTCCGGCCCGGCGTGGACCTGCGCGCGATCGGCGCGGCCTCGGTGCGCCGCTACGACGTCTTCGTCGCCGCGGACGCGGAGCCGCGCGAGGCCGAGGATCTCGCGCGCTACCTCGTGCTCCCCGACGGGATGGAGCGCGTCGCCCGCCTCGCGAGGGAGATCGCGGGCGAGGAGTCGCGGCCGCTCGCCGTGGCGCGGGCGATCGAGCGGCACCTCTCGGGCGGCGCCTACGCCTACACGCTCGACCAGGTGAGCGTCGACGACGTCGACCCGGTGGAGCACTTCCTCTTCGTGCGGCGCGCCGGCCACTGCGAGTACTTCTCGACGGCGATGGTGCTCATGCTGCGCGCGCTCGGCGTCCCCGCGCGCAACGTCACGGGCTTCGTGGGAGGCCGCTTCAACGAATACGGCGGCTATTACGCCGTGCAGCAGGGCGACGCGCACTCGTGGGTGGAGGCCTACGTCGACGGGCGCTTCGTCCGCTTCGATCCGACGCCGCCCTCGCGCGACGCGGTGGGCATCGACGACGGCCTGCTCACGAGCCTCCAGGCCTTCGTCGACTCGCTGCGCATGCATTGGTACGAGAACGTCGTCGGCTACGACTTCCAGAAGCAGCGCGCCCTCTTCCAGGCGATCAAGGGCCTGTCGCGCGCACGGAGCACGCACGCCGAGCCCGAGCCGCGCGCCGAGCTAGCCTTCGATGGCGCCCGTACGCCCCTGCTCGTCCTCGCGCTGCTCCTCGGTCTCGGCCTCGGCGCGGTCCTCGTGCTCCGCCGCGTGCGCCGAAAGGGCCCCGCCGAGACGCCCGCCGAGGTGCGGCTCCTGCTCTCGCTCGAGGCCCGCGCGCTCTCCCTCGGCGCCGCGCGCGTCGAGTCGGAGACGCCGCTCGAGTGGGTGGCGCGCCTCGAGGCCGAGGGGGCGCCCTTCGCCGCGGTGATCGCGCGGGGCGTCGAGGCGTACCTCGCCCTCCGCTACGGCGGCGCGCCCGACCGGGAGGCGCGGCTCGAGGCGATGCGCGAGGCCGTGGACGCGCTCGCGCGCCTCGGCCGTCAGGGCGCGAACTGGAAGTAGTAGATGGCGGCCGCCGCCGCCGCGACGGTGATCACCCCGGCGAGCACGAGGCCCCCCTTCCCGCCCTTCTCGGCGGGCGCGGCGGCCTGGGTCGCGGGCGCTGCGGCGGGCGCGGCTTGGGGCGCAGGCGACGCGGCGGGCGCGGGCGCGGGGGTGGCCGCGGGCGCGGGAGCTTCCGCCACGGCGGCCGGTTGCGGAGCCGGCGCGGGGGCCGGCGTCGGCGTCACGACGGGCTCGGGCGCCGCGACGGGCGCGGGGGTCGGCGTCGGCGCGGCGGGCGCAGGCGCAGGCGCGGCGGGCGATGCCGTGGGACCGCCGAGGTCGCCGCCGAAGTCGTCGTCGCTGAACCAATCGGCCGGGTTCTCGAAGCCTCCGCCCACCGAGTCGGCGACGAGCGGGAGGGAGCCGTCGCTCTCCTCCTGGCCCTTGCCCTCGAGCGAGGTGAAGCGCCCGAGCTCTTCCTGGATGAGCTTGTCGATGAGGCTCTGCGGGGCCTTGGGCTTGTCCTTGGTCTCGGCGAGCGCCTCCTTGACGAGCGAGGCGATGTCGTAGCTCGTGACCTTGAGCTGATGGCTGAAGAGATAGCCGGCGAGCGCGTCACCGAACTCGCGCGCGCTCTGGAAGCGCTGCGCCGGATCGCGCGCGAGCGCGCGATCGAGGATGGACTCGAGCTCGGCGTCGACGTCGGGATGGAGGCGCGAGAGGCGCGGGACGTTGGCCTGCTGGACGAGCTTGACCGTCTGGTAGTCGTTGTCGCCGAGGAAGAGCCGCCGCCCCGCGATCATCTCCCAGAGCACGATGCCCATCGCGAAGATGTCGGTGCGGACGTCGACCTCGAGGCCCGAGGCGGCCTCCGGCGAGAGGTAGCTGAACTTGCCCTTCACGACGCCGGGATCGGTCTTGGAGATCTGCGTCGTGGCCTTGGCGAGGCCGAAGTCGGTGACTTTCACCTCGCCGCGCTTCGAGATGAGGATGTTGGGCGGCGAGATGTCGCGGTGGATGACGGGCGAGGTGTTGCCCTCGTCGTCGACGAGCTCGTGCGCGTAGCTGAGGCCGCGGCAGGCCTCCATCGCGATGAAGATGGCCTCTTTGACCGGGAAGGGACGGTTGTGCTTGCGGAACGTCTCGACGACCTTCTTGAGGTCGCAGCCGTCCACGTACTCCATCACGATGAAGTAGGTGTTGTCCGACGCGCCGATGTCGAGGACCGAGACGATGTTCGCGTGCTGGAGGCGCGCGCCGAGGCGGGCCTCGTCGAGGAACATCCCGATGAAGCTCTCGTTCTCGCCCAGGTGCGGCAGGACTCGCTTGATCGCGACGCGCTTCTTGAAGCCCTTGACGTTGGTCTGCTCGGCGATGAAGACCTCCGCCATCCCGCCGGCCGCCAAGCGCTCGATCACGTTGTATTTTGAAGAAGCCATTCCGTCTCGATCGTCTCGGCTCCGAGAGGGGCTCTCCCGGATGGGGGATTGTGTGGAATTCGCCCATGAAGCGTCAAGCCGTTGAAAATCAGCCGTGTTTTCATGGGCTTTCGCGCGCCTGGGGGGCCTTCCGCGCGTTCGGCCTTCCGCGTTAGCCTCGCGGGCCGATGAACCGCGCACTCCTCTTGGTCGGGGCGATCTCGCTCCTCTCCCTCTCCGCCTGCGGCGACGACGCGCCCAAGGACAAGGACGAAGGCCCGAGCTGCGATCGCCGGAGCCCCGTGGCTGGGCTCGCGCTCGAGGACGTGCTCGCCCGGGGCGCGTTCCCCGTGGGCGAGCAGCAGGTCACGCTCGTCCGCGACGGCTCCTGCTTCGGCGAAGAAGGAAACGAGGCGTGCTCGCGCGAGCTCCGCACGCGCCTCTTCTACCCGGCCACGGAGGCGGGCACCGACGGACCGCCGCTCGCCGAAGGCGGCCCCTTCCCGCTCGTCGTCTACAGCCACGGCTTCATGTCGAGCGCGGTCGAGAACGCAAGCCTGCTCCGCATCCTCGCGAGCCGGGGCTACGTCGCCCTCGCGGCCACCTTCCCGCACACCTCGCTCGGCTCGGACACCGTGCTCTTCGACGTCGTCAACCAACCCGGCGACGTCTCCTTCCTCATCGACTGGGCGCTCGAGGGCGAGGACAGCCCCTTCGCCGGCGCGATCGACGAGGGGCGCATCGTCACCGGCGGCCTCTCCCTCGGCGGCCTCACGACGCTCCTCGTGACCTACCACGCCGAGCTCCGCGAGCCGCGCCTGGCCGCGGCCTTCGCCATCGCGCCGCCCTCGGCCTTCTTCACCGAGGCCTTCTTCGAGACGACCGACATCCCCTTCCTCCTCGTGGCGGGCAGCGCCGACGCCGTGGTCCCCTACCCGCAGAACGGCATCGCGGCCTTCGAGCGGATGCGCGCGCCGGCCGAGCGCGTGACGCTCGAAGACGCCTCGCACCTCGGCTTCACCGATCAGGGCATCCTGCTCGGCGGGAGCGCCCACCACCCCGACTCGATCGCCTGCACCACGCTCGCGGGCAACCTCCCCGAGGCCGGAGACGGCTCGGGCTGGGACGGGCTCGCCGACCTCGGCGACCTCTCCATCGGCGTCGACCTCGCGGCGGATTTCGGCACCCCTTGCGACGACGCCGAGCTCCCCTACGCGATGCGCCCGCGCCGCCAGCTCGAGCTCCTCTCCGCCGCCGTCGTGAGCTTCCTCGAGGGCCGCCTGAACCTCGACGGCGCCTACGCGGCCTTCCTCGAAGAGGGCGTGTCCGGCGATGGGTGTGATGCGGTGTACGCGTCCAAATGAGGATCTCCTTTCACCGCATTTCGTGGTAGTGGGCCGGGCGTGAACACCCAGAACCGGCCCCTCCTCATCGCCCCTTCGATCCTCTCCGCCGACTTCGGCCGACTGGCCGACGAGGTCCGCGCCGTCGATCGCGCCGGCGCCGACTGGATCCACGTCGACGTCATGGACGGCCGCTTCGTGCCGAACCTCACCATCGGCCCGCTCGTCGTGGAGGCCGTGCGCAAGGCCACCGACAAGCCGCTCGACGTCCACCTGATGGTCGTCGAGCCCGACTCGATGCTCGCCGACTTCGCCGCGGCCGGCGCCGACGGGCTCACCGTGCACGCCGAGGCCTCGGTGCACCTCCACCGCACGCTCCAGCGCATCCGCGCGCTCGGCAAGCGCGCCGGCGTCTCGCTCAACCCGCACACCCCGGAGGACTTCCTCGACTACATCCTCGAGGACGTCGACCTCGTCCTCGTGATGAGCGTGAACCCGGGCTTCGGCGGGCAGTCCTTCATCCCCTCGCAGCTCGAGAAGATCCGGCGCATCCGCAAGAAGTTCGACGACGCGGGCCTCTCCGTCGACATCGAGGTCGACGGAGGGATCAAGCCCGGCATCGCGCACAAGGTCGTGGAGGCCGGCGCGAACGTGCTCGTCGCCGGGAGCGCCGTCTTCGGCAAGGATGATTACGCGGCGGCGATCGCCGCGATCCGAGAGGACCGGGGCTGAGGCGCGAATGGGCCGCGAGAAGGGCATCGACACGATCTTCGTGGGGCGTCCCGACAAGCCCAAGAAGCGCACGCTCAAGCGCAGCCGCCTGGTGGTGATCGACGGTCCGTCGACCGGCGGCGAGTTCCTCATGAACAAGGAACGCATCACCATCGGGCGCAGCTCCATCTGCGATCTCGTCCTCGACGATCCGGCCGTGAGCTCCACGCACTGCGAGCTCACGATGAGCGAGCAGGGCGTGCTCCTGCGCGATCTCGAGTCGACCAACGGGACCTACGTGGGCGACATCCAGATCCGAGAGGTCTGGCTCAAACCCGAGATGGTCATCCGCGTGGGCAAGAGCCGGATCCGCTTCGAGTCGGCGGAGGGCCACGTCGAGATCGAGGTGAGCAAGCGCGAGCACTTCCACGAGCTCCTCGGCCGCGGCCAGCGGATGCGCGAGATCTTCGCCGTGCTCGAGAAGGTGGCGGGCTCCGACCTCACCGTGCTCGTGCGCGGCGAGACGGGCACGGGCAAGGAGCTCGTCGCGCGCGCCATCCACGCGAGCTCGCCGCGGCGGCAGGGGCCGCTCGTGGTGCAGGACTGCTCGGCGATCCCCTCCTCGCTCATCGAGTCGACGCTCTTCGGCCACGAGCGCGGCGCCTTCACGGGCGCGACCGAGCGGCGGACGGGCAGCTTCGAGCAGGCCGACGGCGGCACCATCGTGCTCGACGAGATCGGCGAGCTCGACATCAGCCTCCAGCCCAAGCTCCTCCGCGTGCTCGAGACGCGCGAGGTGACGCGCGTGGGCGGGGCCAAGAGCATCCCCGTGAACGTGCGCGTGATCGCCGCGACCAACCGCGATCTCCGGCAGATGGTCGCCGAGGGCAAGTTCCGCGAGGACCTCTACTACCGCCTCTCGGTCGTGCAGATCGAGCTCCCGCCGCTCCGCGAGCGCCCCGAGGACATCCCCGCGCTCGTCCGGCAATTCCTCGACGGATACGTGCGGCGACGCTTCCCCGACGAGCAGAGGCAGATCACGGTCACCGAAGAGGCGATGCGGCGGCTGATGAGCTACCCATGGCCCGGCAACGTGCGCGAGCTCAAGAACACGATCGAGCGCGCGGCCTCGCTCGGCAACGGCCGCGAGCTCACCGTGCGGGACATCCTCCCCGAGTCGCAGAAGACGCCGCCCGAGATCCTCCCTGGCGGCACGGCCGATCAGTTCGTCGCCGAGGGGCTCACGTTCAAGGAGGCGAAGCAGCGCGTGCTCGACGCCTTCGAGGCGGCCTATCTCAAGGTCCTCCTCGATCAGCACGGCGGGAACGTCACGCGCGCGGCCGACGCGGCGGGGCTCACCCGCTACCACTTCCGCGAGCTCGCCAAGCGCTACGGCCTCCGCGGGCGTTGAGCCGCGCCCCCGCTCCGCGCTCTATACTCGATCGATGCTCCGCGTCGCCGTCGCGCTCGTCCTGCTCTTCGCCTTCGCCGGGGGCGCCCTCGGCGAGTCGCGCGCGACGCCGTCGGTGATCGAGGTCGTGAGCCCCGGCACGCCGGTCTTCGCCGAGCCGAGCGCGAGGTCGCGCCGCATCGGCACCCTGGCCTCGGGCACGCGCCTCCTGGCTCTCGGCGATCGCGTCCCGCACGAGACCTGCGCCGAGGGCTTCGTCCGCGTAGAGCGCGGCTTCCTCTGCGCGCGTCACGTCCGCCCGTCGAGCCTCCCGCCCCACGCGGTGCAGCTCCCCGCGATGCGCGAGGGCGCGCTGCTCCCCTACCGCTACGCCTTCGTGAAGATCGACGGGACGCTCGCCCACCGGCGGGCCGAGGACTACTTCGAGGGCGTCGGCGCCTTCGCCCTCGGCAAGGGCTACGGCGTCGTGGTGAAGGGCGAGGTCGAGCACTTCGGGCGGCGCTTCATCCAGCTGCGCGACGGTCACCTCGTCTCGGCGGACGCCGTCGCGCGCGTGCGCGGGAGCGACTTCGAGGGCGTGGAGATCGCCCCCGGCGAGCCCTTCGACGTGGCCTTCGCGAAGAAGCCCGGCGCGCTCGTGAAGGACGCCGCGGGCCGCACGCTGCGCAGGCTCGGGCGCCGTGAGGTGGTGCGCGTCGAGGCCGTGGAGCCGAGGCGCGTCCGGCTCCGCGACGGCGGCTTCGTCGATCGCGACGACCTCCACCTCCCACGCCTCCTCCCGCCGCCGGAAGGCGTCTTCGCGGGCGAGATCTTCGTCGACGTCGACCTCGCGGAGCAGACGCTCGTGGTCTACCGCGGCGCGCGCCCGATCTTCGCCACGCTCGTCTCCACGGGCCGCGGCGGCAAGCAGAGCGAGACGCGCGAGGGCGTCTTCCCCATCTGGGCCAAGCTCGCCGCGACCGACATGCGCGACGTGCACCGCACCGACGTGGTGCGGAACTACTTCATCGAGAACGTCCCCTGGGTGCAGTTCTTCGACGGCGCGATCGCCCTGCACGCGGCGTTCTGGCACGACGACTTCGGCCGCCCGCGGAGCCACGGCTGCGTGAACCTCTCGCCCAAGGACGCGCGCCGCGTCTTCGAGCTCACCCGGCCCGTCCTCCCGCCCGGCTGGGAGGCGATCTTGGTCGATCCCGAGGATCGCCCTACCCTCGTGCGAGTCCACCGATGATCGAGCCCGCCTCCTCGCCCGCCGCCGAACGCAACAAAGGCCCCATCCTCGAGGTCTTGAAGGAGATCCTCCCGCCACGCGGCCGAGTCCTCGAGATCGCGTGCGGCACGGGGCAGCACGCGGTGCACTTCGCGGCGGCCCTGCCCGAGGTCGAGCTCCTCCCGACCGACGCCGACCCCGAGGTGTTGCGCCACGCCGCGGCGCGCATCGCCCAGGCAGGACTTCCGAACGTCCGCGCGCCGGAACGCCTCGACGTCCACGAGCGCCCGTGGTCGCTCCCCTTCGAGCCGACGGCGATCTTCTCGGCGAACATGATCCACATCGCCCCGCCCTCGGCCATGGAGGCGCTCGTCCTCGGCGCCGCCGAGGTCCTCGACGTGGGCGGGCTCCTCGTGCTCTATGGCCCCTTCCGCTTCGAGGGTGAGCCGCTCGCCGAGAGCAACCTGGCCTTCGAGCGCGACTTCCTCAAGGCGCGCGATCCGCGCTTCGGCATCCGCTCGCTCGAGGAGCTCCGTGCCCTCGCCGAGCCCGCGGGACTCGCCTACGCGCGGCGCTTCGCCATGCCGGCGAACAACTACGTCCTCGTCTTCGAGAAGCGATGATCAGCGCGCTCGCGCCGACGGTCTTCGTCATCGCGTTCGCGCTCCTCACGCGCCGGATCCTGCTCTCGCTCGTGCTCGGCCTCGTGCTCGGCGAGCTCCTCTTCGCCTGGGACGTCCGGGACGGGCTCCTGGGCGTGATCGACCGCGTGCTCGGGGTCTTCGCCGATCCCGGGAACACGGCCGTCGTCGTCTTCTGCGTGCTCGTGGGGGGCCTGCTCGCGCTCGTCCGGGAGAACGGCGGCGTCGCGGGCTTCGTACGCCTCGTCTCGCGATCGCCCGCGCTCGAGACGCGGCGCGGGACCGAGCTCTTCGTCATCGCGATCGGCTGCCTGATCTTCATCGAGTCGTCGATCACTTCGCTCGTGGCGGGCACGGTGGGGCGGCCCCTCTTCGACCGGCACGGGATCTCGCGCGAGAAGCTCGCCTACATCGCCGACTCGACCTCGGCGCCGATCTGCCTGCTCCTCCCCATGAACGCCTGGGGCGCGTTCATCCTCGGCCTCCTCGCCGACACGGGCGAGGCGCTGCCCCTGCTCCTCCGATCGCTCCCGCTCTCGTTCTACGCCTTCGCGGCGATCGCGATGGTCTTCGTGAGCGCGCTCTTGGGATGGGACTTCGGCCCGATGCGGCGCGCCACGCCTCGTCCGCCGGCGGAGTCGATCGGAGACGTCGGCGAGGGCCGCGCGCGCGGGCTCCTCGTTCCCGTCGTCGCGATGGTCGCGCTCGTTCCGATCGGCCTCTACGTCACGGGCGGCGGCGACTTCTTCCGCGGGAGCGGCGCGCGCTCCGTGCTCTACGCCGTGCTCGGAGGCTCGGCGATCGCGGCGTTCTTCCTGGTCGTCGACGCGAAGCGCCCCGCGCGCGACGTGCTCCCTGTCTTCCTCCGCGGCGCGCGCGAGCTCCTCTCGCTGGGCGCGCTGGTGACGCTCGCGATCGCCTTCGGCGCGCTCTCGAAGGACCTCGACACCGGGCCCACGATCGCCTCGATCGTGAGCGCGGCCCTCGACCCGCGGCTCACCGCGGCGGCGCTCTTCGTCACGGCCTCGCTCATCGCGTTCGCGACGGGGACGAGCTGGGGGACGTTTGCGCTCACGATCCCGCTCGCGCTCCCGCTCGCGGAGCAGACGGGGCTCCCGCCCGCGCTCATGATCGGCGCCGCGTTGAGCGGGGGCGTCTTCGGCGATCACGCCTCGCCCATCTCCGATACCACGCTCGTCTCGGCGATCGCGGCGGGCTGCGAGCCGATCGACCACGTGCGCACGCAGCTCCCCTACGCGCTCGTGGCGGCGGCGATCGCGGCCGCCGCCTACGTCATCGTCGGCGCCGCTGCGCTCTGAACGAAGAAGGCCGCGCATCGCTGCGCGGCCTCCTTCAGTGCGTGTGCGTGGATGACGCGATCAGTTGCAGGTCACCGAGGTGCGGGTTCCGGTGAACTGCATGTACGTCCGGCTCGGCGTCCTGTTCGGAACGTTGGTCTTGGGGAGGCTCACCGTCGTCCCGTCCGCCGAAAGCGAAAGGGCATTGAGCGGCTGGTTGTAGACCTCGTTCTGCTGGTTGTTGCCGTCCGTGAGGCCACCGCTGCTGCAGTTGGCGAGGATCGAGTTGTCCGTGCAGATGACGTTGCCACGCGAGTGGTAGTTGTTCAGGCAGCCCGGGCCCGTGCTCACGTCGTCGGGGGTGTACGCGTTGACGTTGCTCGAGTTCCAGTCCGGGTGCGCGTTGCACTGCGCCCACGTCACCGTTCCGGCGTTCCAGGTACCCGTCGCCATCGGCGTGGTGTTCCCGTCGTTCTCGCACGTCGCGGGCGGCGGGTTCCAGGCGGCCGTCACCTCCTCGCCGTTACAGCGCGGGGTGTACGCGTTCACCTTGGTGTCCGTCTTGATGCCGGCCGCGTCCACGATGAACTCGTTGCGGATCCACCAGTAGAGCACGTCGACCGTGCCGCCCGCCTTCGGTCCGTCGCCGTTCGGGTTCGCCTCGTACCGGAGCTCGAGGCGGCTGGGCTTGAGGGCGAACGTGCCCGCGCCGATGTTGAGGGGGGTGCCCTCGATGATCATCTGCGGGCTGATGTTGTAGACCGCGGTGCAGAAGCGCTGCGACGAAACGCAGCTCCCCGCCTCACAGACCATGCCGGTGCCGCACGACGTTCCGTCCGCGGGAGGCGTGCCGGCTTCGCAGACGAAGTAGTCGGGATCGCAGGTCTCGGTCCCGTTGCACACGTTGCCGTCGCTGCAGTTCGCATCGGTCGTGCACTCGGGAGTGACGCATTGCTGGTCGGCGTTGCAGCGGTTGCTCCCGCCGCACGACGCGCCCGTGCCCAGCGGAGTGCCGGGCTGGCACGCGAAGTTGCTGCAGGTCTCGGTGCCGTTGCACGCGTTGCCGTCGTTGCAGTGGCCGGCGTTGGTGCACTGCACCGGCGTGCATGCCAGGTCTACGCAGACGTCGAGCGCCGTCGCGCCGCATTGCGTGCCGTTCGCGAGCGGCGTGCCCGCCTGGCACTGGTAGTTGGCGCCGCAGGTCTCCGTCCCCGTGCAGACGTTGCCGTCGTCGCAATCGGCGTGGTCGAGACACTCGACGCCGAAGGTGCACGCGCCGGCGATGCAGACGTCGTAGACGCTCGGGCCGCATTGCGTCCCGTTCGCCACCGGGGTGCCCGCCTGGCATTGGAAGTTGGCGCCGCAGGTCTCGGTGCCGTTGCACGCGTTGCCGTCGTCGCAGTGCGCGTCGACGGTGCACTGGACGCTCTGGCAAGCGCCGCCCACGCAGACGTCGCGCTCGTCGGCGCCGCAGGAGGTGCCGTTGGGCGCCGCGCTGCCGCTCACGCAGGTGAACGTGGAGAGGTTGCACGTCTCGGCGCCGTTGCAGACGAGGCCGTCGTTGCAGTGCGCGTTCGAGGTGCAGTCGACGTTGACGCACGCGTTGTTCACGCACACGTCGAGCTCCGTCGCGCCGCACTGCGTGCCGTTCGAGAGCGGCGTGCCGGGCTGGCATTGGTTCGTCGCGAGGTTGCAGACCTCGGCGCCGTTGCAGGCGTTGCCGTCGCTGCAGTCGGCGTCGCTCAGGCAGAAGTCGTTCGAGATGCACGCGCCGTTGAGACACGCGAGCGAGTCACCGCACTCGGTGCCATCGGGCAGGTTCGTGCCCGGCTGGCAGGTGAACGACGAGAGGTCGCACGTCTCGGCGCCGTTGCACGCGTTGGTGTCGGCGCACTGCGCGTTCGACACGCACTGCACACGCTCGCAGGCGCCGGCGATGCAGACGTCGCGGTCGAGGGCGCCGCACTGCGTGCCGTCGGCCACGAGCGTGCCCTCGACGCACGTGAAGGTCGAGAGGTCGCAGTGCTCGCCGGTGGTGCAGGCGTTGCCGTCGTCGCAGTCGGCGTCGGTGGTGCAGCCCGCCACGACGCAGGCCTCGTCGAGGCAGACACGTCCCGAGCCGCACGTGGCGCCGTTGCCCGGCGGCGTGCCCGGCACACAGGTGAAGGTGCTCGTATCGCACGTCTCGCTGCCGGTGCAGAACTCGCCGTCGTCACAGTGCACGTTCGAGGTGCAGGCGACGGTGTCGCAGACGCCCTCGATGCAGACGTCGCGATCGGTCGCGCCGCATTGCGTTCCGTCGGGGCGCGGCGTGGGCGTGTTGCACGTGAAGGTCGAGAGGTTGCAGCTCTCGCCCGTGGTGCAGGGGTTGTCGTCGACGCAGTCGGCGTCGGACTGACAGTCGGGCGCGATGCACGCGCCGTCGAGGCAGACGCCGCCCTCGCAGGAGGCGCCGTTCGGCTCGCTCACGCCCTGCGTGCAGGTGAAGGTCGCCTGGTTGCACGACTCGAAGCCGTTGCACGCGTTGCCGTCGTCGCAGTCGTCGTCGGTGCGGCACTCGACCGCCACGCAATCGCCCTCGAGGCAGACGCGGTCATCGACGTCGTCGCAGGAGGCGCCGTCGGGCTTCACCGCGCCGGCGACGCAGGTGAAGGTGCCGAGGTCGCAGACGCCGTCGTCCACGCAGACGTCGCCGCTCGCGCAGTGCGCGTCGCTGGTGCAGGCCACGGTGGTGCAGGTGCCGGCGACGCAGACGTCGAGCTCACCGAGGCCGCACGGCGTCCCGTCGGCAGGTGCGCCCGCGGACTCGCAGGTATAGGTGTCGAGGTCGCAGTAGGTCGCGCCCGCGCAGAAGTCGCCGCCGTCGGCGCACTCCTCGTCCGCGCGGCACTCACCCACGAAGATGCAGCTCTCGTCGCAGGCGACCGAGCCCGGCGGCTCGCATTCCTCGCCACGCGCGGCGTCGACGAAGCCGTCGCCGCACACCGAGGGCACGCAGGCGCGATCGAGGCAGATGCCCTCGCCGCCCTCGTCGAGCGCGCACGCCGCCCCATCCTCGGGCACGGCGTCGTAGACGCAGACGCCGAGCTCGTGGCAGGTCGCGGGGCCGGTGCACTCGCTCGCCGGGCAGTCCTCGGCCTCGAGGCAGGCCGCCGCACAGGCGCCGTCGAAGCACACGCCCTCGTCGTTCTCGCCGCAGGCCGTCGGCGGCTCGTTCGGCACCGCCGTCACCTCGCCGCAGACGTGCGTAGCGAGATCGCAGCTCGGCGAGACGAGGCAGGGATCGTCCACGGCGCAGTCGGCGTCCGAGACGCAGCTGAAGGTGCAATCCGCATCACAGCCGTCGCCGTCGACGTCGTTGCCGTCGTCACACTCCTCACCCTCCTCGGGGATTCCGTTGCCGCACTCGGCGGGTGACGCGCAGTCCGTGGGGCAGCTCACTGCGTCTTCGCCCGCGCCGCAGACGCCGTCTCCGCAGGCGTTCGATCCGTCGTCGGATCCGTCGATAGACGCATCATCAGGAGGCGTCTTTTCGCCCGTGTCGCCGCAGCCTTGGAACAACCCGACGACGAACACCAAACAGATCCACTTTCGTAACGTCGAACTCGAACAGATCATCGGTCCATGCCTTTCCCCACCCGCGTGGTGGGCCCCTTGAGGCGGGCTGTAATCCAGCCCCGGTATCGGGACCGATGATATGGATATCGTTAACAATATGTAAATGGGGTCTGGACCAGAGTCTACAGGGCCCCGGTCCGATCACCCCGCGCGCCGAGTTCCGGCTCGATTCCGTACAAGGTGTTCGGTTTCGAGTGGTAGAGTCGCGGCCGCGGGCCCCCACCGAGGGCCCGGGACCTGGAGGAGCCCCGGATGATCGAGTGGAGCGAGCAGCACAAGCAGATCCGCGCCATGGTGAGGCGCTTCATCGAGACCGAGATCGTGCCCAAGCGGGAGGCGCTCGAGTTCGGGGACACGCCCCCCTACGACGTGCTCCGCAAGATGCTCGCCACGTTCGGGATCGGCGAGATGAACAAGGCGATGTTCCTCAAGGCGCTCGAGAAGGAGAAGCGCGGGGAGGGCACGGCCTCGCTCGAGAGCAGCGGCAAGGGTGGCCCCGCGGCGGCCGACGCGCGCGCGATGCAGATGATCCCCATCATCGAGCTCTGCCGGCACAGCCCCGGCATGGTCACCGCGCTCGGCGTGAGCATCGGCCTGACGGCCGGCGCCATCATGAAGCGCGGGACCACGGCGCAGAAGGAGCGCTGGGTGCCGCCGCTCCTCACGCTCGAGAAGGTGGGCGCGTGGGCGATCACCGAGCCCGGCAGCGGCTCCGACGCCTTTGGCTCGATGAAGTCGACGGCCCGCCGCGACGGCGACGGCTACGTGTTGAACGGCTCCAAGACCTTCATCACGAACGGCCCCTACGCCGACACCATCGTCTTCATCTGCAAGCTCGACGAGGGGAACCCGGAGCACGAGCGGAAGATCCTCTCCTTCGTGCTCGACAAGGGCATGCCCGGCCTCGTGCAGAGCCCGCCGCTCCGCAAGATGGGCCTCCACGCCTCGCCCACCGGCGAGCTCTTCCTCGAGGACGTGCGCGTGGGCAAGGATCGCCTCCTCGGCGAGACCGAGGACCAGCCCGCGCGCTCGAGCGCCAAGGAGACCTTCACCGCCGAGCGCACGGGCGTCGCGGCGATGGCGCTCGGCATCGTGGAGCGCTGCCTCGAGCTCTCGGTGGACTACGCGAAGAACCGCGTGCAGTTCGGGCGTCCCATCGGCGAGTTCCAGCTCATCCAGCTCAAGCTCGCCAAGATGGAGATCGCGCGGATGAACCTGCAGAACCTGGTCTTCCGGCAGATCGAGCTCGCGGGCGCGGGGCGCGAGCTCAGCCTCGCCGAGGCCTCGGCCGGAAAGCTCTACGCCGCGCAGGCCGCGATGGAGGTCGCGCTCGAGGCGGTGCAGCTCTTCGGCGGCAACGGCTACATGGCCGAGTACCAGGTCGAGCAGCTCTGCCGCGACGCCAAGGTCCTCCAGATCTACGGCGGCACCGACGAGATCCAGGTCTCGCAGATCGCCCGCTCCTTGCTCGCCTGAGCGCCCCTCGGGCGCCCGCGAGCGTGGCGATTCCCGTGTCACGGCGAGGGGTTACGCGCTGAACGTGACCCCCGTTGTGATATTTCACCGATTTTGCCATCATTCGACTTGGGGGGATCCGTCGCATGTCCTCGGGGTCCTTCACCGAGTCACGTCCATCTCCCACTCCGCATGACCACCCAGCACACCTTCCCTCCCGTCGTCGTGGCCCTCCCCCAGGTCGGGATGACGGGGTGCACGGGGTCGGTCATGTGCCGAGGCCCCCTCCGCCTCGAGGAAGCGCGCGCTCCCTTCCCCTCGGATCGCGCCTCCGTGTGAGCGAGAGATCGTCGGCGGATCCCCCCGTTCTTTTCGGCCCCCTCCAGAGGTGACGAAGGGACGCGCGCGTCCTGCCTCGCGGAGAATCCCGAGCGGCGCGCGTACACGTACGAGGGGCCTGAGATCGTGGATCCTCGGAGGGAGAACGCGCCGCGACGTCGATCCGCGGGTGCGGCGTGGATCGTCGCGCTCTTGACGCTCGCGTGTGCCCGCGAGGTGCGCGCCGACGACGTATCCCCTCCGGATGCCGTGCCGCCTCCGCCCCCGAGGAGCGTCGCCGGGATCGACGTCCTGCGCCTCGGCTTCCCCTCCGGAATCGGGCTCGGCTTTCGGGGGTTTCCCATCCCCGAGCTCGCGCTCGAAGCCGGCGCCGAGACCTTCGGCCTCTTCACGTCGCTCGAGCTCGCCGTCGCCGCGCTGCCGATCCCGGGCGGGCCGGATCGAAAGGTCCAGCCGGTCGTCCGCGTAGGTTATCGGAAGATGTTCGTCCACGAGACCTCGGATCGAGTGGTGCGCGGCGCGCTCCCGCGCAGCGCCCACGAGCTCGCCGACGAGCTCGCGCTCCACGGCGCGCGCCTCGACATGCTCTCGATCTCGAGCGGCCTCTGCGTGCGCTTCCGTCGCCCCGTCGCCCTCGAGCTCTCCGTCGGTTACCTCGCCCAGGTCGGCTCGACGCGCGCGAACGGCGGCCGCGAGGCGATCGAGATGCGCTCGGCGCGCTTCTTCCTCGGCGACATCCGCCTCACCTGGCTCCTCCACCGGAGGCGGGCGCGATGAGGCGGCTCGTCCTCGCCCTCGCCCTCGCCGCGCTCCTCGCGTGCGACTCGATCGGCTCGAACCTCTTCTCGCTCGGGACCTTCGAGCGCTCGTTCTCGGCCGCGATCGACGTCGTCGAGATCCCGAGCTTCGACGTCGAGGCGCTGCTCACGCCCGAGAACGTCGAGGCCCTCGTGCACGCGCTCCACTACGACCCCGACGAGCTCCGCCGCGCCGGCGCCGACTTCGCCGATCTCCAATCCGTCGTCGACGCCTCCGTCCGGATCGGCGCGCCGCTCGCGGCGCGGGACGCCGAGCTCCGCGAGATCCTCTCCCTCGTCGCCGAGCACCTCGCGAGCGACGCGCTCTCGAACGAGCCCAAGGGCCTCTTCGTCCGGCTCGAGGTCGGCGCCCTCTTCGAGGAGCCGCTCGACTATCGGCGCCTCGAAGCCTCGCTCACCGAGCGCGCCCTCCGCACGCCCGTCGATCTCGAGGTGATCTACCGCACCGAATCCATCGACACGCTGCTTTCGGGCAAGGCGGAGATCCTCGACCTCGCGCGCTCTGGGTGGCTCGACTCGCTGCGGATCGTGGAGGTCGGCCTCCGCACCCTGGCCGCCGACGAGCTCGCGCGGCGCGCCGAGGGAGAGGGCATCCGCAAGCTCCTCCAGGATCCGGCGCGCATCCAAGGATGCGTCGACGAGACGCAGCGGCGGATGGAGGGCGTCGAGCGCCTCTCGATCGCCCTCCGCTCCAACGCCGAGGACGCCGCGTGGATCGAGATCCTCGACGAAGGCCTCGACTCCGAGGACGCGATCTGCGCGTGGATGACGACGCTCCGCTCCCCCGAGCTGATCCAGATCATCTCCGACGACCAGGGCCTCGAGCTCCGCGTCCGGGTCCGCACCCGCCTCCCCGCCGAGCCCTTCCTCCTCGGCGGATATCTCTGGTTCGACGGCGAGAGCGTGACCATCCGCCCCGGAAAATTCTGATCGTGGATCGCGCCTCGGACACGGATTGACGGTCGTCCGGGTGGCGGCACCGAAGGGAGTGCTGCTAGCCTCGCCGCCGCGGTGACCATGTCCGAAGAGGCGAGCCTCGAAATCGTCCCCCCGCCGATCGTGCGGGCGTTCAACCGTGCGTTCGGGAAGGCCGCGCAGAAGGGCATCGATCTGCGGCCAGACGCCTTCCGGAGACGCGGGGAGCTCACGACGGGCCTCCACGACTACGGGCATCCGAGCTTCCACGAGCACCTCGACAGCGCGTGCCGCGCGCTGCACCCCAACGCGAACCTCAGCCCCTTCGGGCGCTTCGCGGCGGCGACCTTCTATCACTTCCACGTCGAGAACCGGCTCCGCATCGTCGACCTGCTCAACCAGCGGCCCTGGCTCCGCGACAAGGAGATCGTCGAGCCGATCTTCATCGTGGGCTTCTACCGGACGGGCACCACACAGATGCACAACCTCCTCGGCGCCGACCCCCGCCATCGGGTGGCCGCCGCCTGGGAGCTGATGAGCCCGGTGAAGCTCTCCCGTGATCCCAAGCGGGACGGCTTCCTCCGCCGCCTCCGCTCACGGATGATCTACGACCTCTCCAAGATCGTCGTGCCCGAGGCGCGCGTCGCGCATCACGTCGAGCTCGAGGGCCCCGAGGAAGAGTTCTTCCTCATGGAGAACGACTTCCTCAGCACCACCCTGATGAACACCTACCAGGGCTGGGACTACGCCTGGGAGACGCTCGACTGGGACATGGCGCCCATCTACGAGAGTCTGCGCCAACAGCTCTGCATCCTGGCCGAGGACGAGCCCGAGCGCCGCTGGGTGCTCAAGACGCCCTACCACCTCTGGCATCTCCCCGCGCTCTACGCCGCCTTCCCCGACGCGCGCTTCGTCTTCACCCACCGGAGCGTCCCGGAAGCGCTCGCCAGCTATTGCAGCCTCTCGGCGATGACGACGAGCAAGTTCGCCGTCCACACCGACCTCGAGCGCATCGGCCGCTTCTGGTTCGACTTCTACCAAGAGGGCATGAAGCGCGCGTTCGCGGCGCGCCCCTTGATCCCCGAGTCGCAGCGGATCGACGTGCCGCTCACCGCCCTCTCCAAGAACCCGATTGGCACGCTGCGGGCCATCTACGATTATTTCGGGATCCCCTTCGCGGAGGCCGAGCAGCCCATCCGCGAGAAGCTCGAGGGCCTCACGCAGGAGGCCAAGGCCAAGGGCAAGCACCGCTACCGCCCCTCGCAGTTCGGGCTCTCCGAGACGAAGGTCGTCAAGGCTTTCAGCCACTACGAGGCCTTCTATCGCGAGCTCGTCGAGCGCTTCCCGCGCACCCACGAGGTCGCGATGGGCGCCTACGAAGTCGCTCGCTGAGCCACGATCCGCCCCGCGGTTTCGCCCGACGCGGCTTCCTGCTATGGAGCCCGGGCCCCGGCGATCGGGGCTCCGTGGATTTCGCCCCTCAGGGGGACGAGACGTCGTTTTCATAGGAGATACGAGATGACCCTTGTCGGACAGAAGAGCCCCGAGTGGAAGGCCAACGCCTACGTGAAGGGCGAGCAGAAAGAGATCAGCAGCAAGGACTACGAGGGCAAGTGGCACGTCATCTACTGGTACCCCCTCGACTTCACCTTCGTCTGCCCGACGGAGATCCGCGGCTTCGAGGAGGAACTCGCGAACTTCAAGGATGACGGCGTCGAGGTCATCGGCGCGTCGACCGACAGCTTCTTCAGCCACAAGGCTTGGTTCGCCGACCGCGCGACCTTCCCGAAGGAGATCACGCACCCCGTCGTGGCCGACACGAGCCACGCGATGACCAAGGCCTTCGGCGTGCTCAAGCCCGAGGCCGGCGTGGCCTTCCGCGCGACCGTCATCGTCGACGACAAGGGCATCGTCCGCTCCATCAGCGTCAACGACCTGAGCGCCGGCCGCAGCCCCAAGGAGACGCTCCGCACGGTGCAGGCGCTCATGAGCGGCGGCCTCTGCGGCGCCGACTGGAAGAAGGGCGACGCGTTCGTCGCCTGAGCCGGCTCGCCGTGGCGCCGTCCCCGCTTCGAGATCATCCTCTGCGGGGCGGCGCTCTTTTTTTGCCGATTGGAGGACAGGATGGCTGAGCTTCGGACGTTGGGCCCCGAGAGTTGGCGTGAGTTCGTCACCGCGGAGGGGACGGCGGTGCTCGTGATCGGGAAGAACGACTGCGACGCGTGCAACACCTGGGGTGAGGAGCTCGCGCGCTTCCTCGCCGAGGATCAGGAGTTCTCGGGTGTCCGCTTCGGGAAGATCGACCTCAAACAGCGCGGTCTCATCGACTTCAAGAAGGAGAACACCTGGCTCGCCGAGCTCGACGTGCTCCCGTACAACGTCATCTACCGCGACGGGCAGATCGTGAAGCAGTTCGCGGGCGGGGGCGCCGAGCGCCTCACGAACCGCCTCCGCAACCTCTGACCCCGACCGACCGCCGGCGCGCGGGAGGGAGGCGCGCGTCGGTTGGGCCTTGCTGCGCGGGAGCCCGAACCTAGAAGTCGGGAAAGGGGAGAGGTGCCGTACGCGCCCATCGGCGCGCGCGCCTCTCGGAGCGAGGGGGGAACATGGCGATCGATCTATTGCGGGATCGCGGGACGCCGCTCGAGAAGCAGAGGTTCACCTGGAAGGACCTCACGCAGCTGATGTACAGCAAGCTCGACGACGACGCGTTCACGCGCGTCCGCGTCATCTTGATGAACGGCATCGAGGCGGAGGCCCTACGCTTCGGCCACGCCTGCGCGCGGATGAACCGCGATCTCCAGCTGCATCTCGCGAAGGTGCGCCGCGTCGAGCAGCACCAGCAGACGCTCGTGAATTGGATGAACCCGGCGGACCAATCGCCGCTCGAGACGACCATCGGCTTCGAGCAGGTCGCCATCGAGGTGACGGCCGCCGTCGCGCAGAAGGAGCCCGATCCCTACCTCGCGCAGGTGTATCGCTTCGGGCTCCTCGAGGACTTCGATCATCTCTACCGCTACTCGGCGTTGATGGATCGCCTCGAGGGCAAGGACCCCAACGCGCTCGTCCAGAGCTACACGGACATCGTCCCGGGCCGGCCGACCTCGCTCGAGCACCGCGCGCCCGAGGACGATCTCCGCACGCCCTACGACCGCAAACAGGCCGAGCTCGTCACCAAGCTGCACGCGCTCACGATCATGGCCGGCGAGCACATGACGCACGACTACTACATGGTCGTGGGGCCCACGATCGCCGATCCGATCGGGCGCCAGCTCTACGCCGAGATCGCCTCCATCGAGGAGCAGCACGTCACGCAATACGAGTCGATCATCGACACGGAGGAGACGTGGCTCGAGAAGTGGCTCCTCCACGAGGCGACCGAGGTCTACAACTATTACAGCTGCGTCGAGTCGGAGAAGAACCCGCGGGTGCGTGCGGTCTGGGAGCGCTTCCTCGAGTACGAGCTCGGGCACGTCCGCTACGTCGCAGACCTCCTCGAGAACATCGAGCGGCGCGACGCCGCCGAGGTGCTCTCCTCGAAGCTGCCCGCGCCGATCGACTACGTGAGCCACCGCGAATTCGTTCGGGAGACGCTCCGCAACGAGGTGCACCTCACGGCGCGCGGTCCCGACTTCATCCCCTTCGATGAAGAGACGGCGGACTCGCCCTCGGCCGCGCAGCGCAAGCAGCTCAACGCCGACGGCTCGCCCTCCGATCTGGTGGCGGCCGGCTACGTCTACACACCCGGGACCGAGCTCGCGCGGAAGCGCCCGCGCGCGACCGAGATCCAACCCGAAGCCTGAGCGGAGAGGAGACCTTCCATGGCCACGATTCGACCGGAGATCGGACCCAACAGGACCGGGATCGCGTCCGACGCGACCTCGAAGAAGCTCAGCGAGGAGATGGTCGAGGCGACGCAGGAATTCCCGCCGAACCCCGACGGAGACGAGCGGTACATCGCGGAGGTACGCGCGGAGATCGCGCGCGAGGTCGACGGCGTCGGGAGCGTCCCGCCGCCGCCCACCCTCAAGGGGATCGCCAAGGCCGCCGCGCAGAAGCTCCGCGCGGAGAGCCCCGCGCTCTTCATCGACAAGCTCGGCGAGCGGCTCGTCTTCGAGCGCTCCGGCGTCCGCGTGTACGAGGCGCTGCTCTCCAAGCTCGACGCCTACGGCGAGTTCGACGGCGGCCCCGAGCGGGCCGACCTCGTGCACATCCTCTCCGAGGAGTACGAGCACTACCGCGCGCTCGAGGAGGCGCTCGAGGATCTCGGCGCCGATCCCACCGCGCTCACGCCCTCGGCGAACCTCACGGCCACGATGGCTTCGGGCATCGTCGCCGTGATCCTCGACGCGCGCACGACGCTCGCGCAGAGCCTCGAGGCGCTCCTCTTGCTCGAGCTCGCCGACAACGACTGCTGGGAGTCGCTCGTCGAGCTCGCGCGCGGCGCCGGCCAGGATCGTCTCGTCGAGACCTTCGAGCGCGCGCTCCAAGCGGAGCGCGACCACCTCCTCAACGTCCGCGAGTGGATCGCCGCGGCCCAGGGGCGCGCGAATTGATCAGCGCGCCTCGGGCAGCCCGGCGCCGGCGTGGAGCACGCGCACGGCGTCGTCCTTCGCGCGATAGGTGACGGCGGAGACGACCTCGAAGCGCGTCTTCGAGATGCGCCACTCCCCGTCCACCTTGGTGTATTCGTCGTGGTAGTAGCCGCCGACGTGGTTGATCACGCGGCGCTCGGTGTCCATGAGGTGGTAGTAGAGGCTCCAGACGCCCTTCGCGTGTGTCTCGTCGACGATCTCGATGCGGGGCGGGCCGCCGTGGTGGAGCTCGACGATCGAGGCGCGGAGCGCGCCCTTCTCGAAGACGGCGCGGAGCTCGTCGCGATGGCCGACCTTGCCGGTGCTCCCCGCGTAGTCGATCTCGATCGGGCCGTCCATGAAGCAATCGCGCACGCCCTCGACGTCCTTGTGGTCGCAGGCGTACCAATAACGCGCCTTGAGGCGCTTGATGTCTTCGATGGCTTCGAGCCGGGCGATGCGTTCTTCGAGCGTCATGGGCGGACGGTAGCGCGAAACGCGCGCGCCCTCACCACGTGCCGACGTTGGGCATCGAGACCCAGGGCTCCTTGGGCGGGAGCGGATCGCCCTTCTGCAAGAGCTCGATCGAGATCTTGTCGGGCGAGCGGACGAAGGCCATGTGGCCGTCGCGCGGCGGACGGTGGATCGTGACGCCGGCGTTCATCAGCCGCTCGCAGGTCGCGTAGATGTCGTCGACCTCGTAGGCGATGTGCCCGAAGTTGCGCGCCGAGCCGTAGTCCTCGGGATCCCAGTTGTACGTCAGCTCGATCTGCGCCGACTCGTCGCCAGGCGCGGCGAGGAAGACGAGGGTGTAGCGGCCGGCCTCCGACTCCTTCCGGTGGAGCTCCCGGAGGCCGAGCTTGTTCACGTAGAAGTCGAGCGACGCATCGAGGTCGCTCACGCGGACCATCGTGTGGAGATAGCGCATCCATCCAGGATGGCGCGTCTCGCGTGGGCCGTCGACTCCGGGCGCTCAGCGCGCGGGCGAGGCGCTCCGGCCGGCGCGCCCGGCCACGAGCACCACGACCCCGAGCGCCGTCACGAGCGAGGCGAAGAGGAAGGTCGGCGGGAAGCCGTAACGCTGCGAGATCGCGCCCGCGCCCACACCGGCGAGCGCCATGCCGCAGTGGAAGGCGCCGTTCAAGAAGGTGAGTGCCGAGGCGCGGGCCGACGACGGCGCGCAGGCGACGATCACCGCGGTGACGGCAGGGTAGAGCATCCCGTGCGTGAGCCCGAGGAGCGCGCCGGTGATCCAGAGTTGCTCGGGCCCGAAGACGAGGAGCGCCATCGGCACGAAGACGTAGGCCGTCATCGAGGCGACCGCGATGCGGAAGGGACCGAGGCGGTCCGTGTAGCGCCCGAGGAAGATGCGCACGAGGATCGCCGTGCCCGTGTACCCGATGAAGAAGGAGCGCACGAGCGCGACGCCCGCCTCGAGCGCGAAGGGCTGGTGGAAGTGGAAGAGCGTCGCGAACGTGAAGGCGAAGCTCATCGTGGCGAAGTACGCCGAGGTGAGCGGGAGGGTGAAGACGGCGCGCATCGAGAGGCGGCTCGCGTCTTCGCTCCCGCCTCGCCCCACGGGGAGGAAGGCGGCCATCGCCGTCGCCACCGCACCCACGGCGGCGCAGAAGACGAAGACCACGTCCCACGACCACCGCGCCGCGAGCTCCTCGGCGATGCTCGGCGCGACGGCGTTCATGACGAGGTTGGACGCGCCGAAGATCCCCATGGCCTCGGCCATGCGCGCGCCGGGCGCGAGATCCGCCGCGAGCGCGCTCGCCGCGTTGAAGGCGAGGAGGAAGCCGAGGCCCTGCAGGGCCTGCACCCCGACGAGGTACGGGCCCACGCGATCGACCGCGAGGTAGGCCACGGAGGTGAGCGTGACGAGGCCGGCGCCCGCCACCACGAAGGGCCGCCGGCCGTAACGGTCGAGGATGCGCCCGACGAAGGGCGCGCCGAGGGTGGCGCCGATGCCCGGGATGGCGACGATCCAGCCGATCTCGTCGCGCTCCGCCCCGAGCTCCTCGAGGAGGAACTTGGGGAGGATGAGGTAGCTGCTCCACGAGAGGCCGAAGGTCGTCGTCGTGATGAGCAGACGCACGAAGTCGCGGGTGAAGAGTGCGGGTCGGCTCGCCATCGGGTTCGCCCCCTTCCCACTCTTTGGGCCGTTCGGCCAGCCGATCGAGTCAGGGGGCGAGCGCGGCCGCCAATTCGAGGAGCTCGCGCACCACGTAGCGCGTCCCCTCCGGCGGAGGTCCCGGCTCGGGGTGGATCTCGGGGCGGACGACCCACGCCGCCTCGAGCCCCGCCGAGAGCGCGGCGCGCACGTCCCGCTCCACGTCGTCGCCCACGTGGAGCACCTCGGCGGGCCGGAGCCCGAGGCGCGCGCACGCCACCTCGAACATGCGCGGGTCGGGCTTGGGCGCCCCCACGTCGCGCGCGCTGATCTTCTCCACGAAGAGGTGGTCGAGGCCGATCCTCACGAGATCGGCGTTGCCGTTGGTGAGCGCGACGAGCGGATAGCGGGCGGCGAGCCGCTCGAGGGCCGGGAGCACGTCGGCGAAGAGCTCCACGCGGTTCCGCTCTTCGAGGAAGATCTCGAAGGCCACCTCGGCGAGCGCGCCGTCCTCCCCCGCGTCGACGAGCGCGTAGCGCAGGCTCTCGCGCCGCAGCCCCGAGAGATCGTGGGCGAGGTCGGGGCGCATCCGCTCCACCTCGAAGCGGAGCTTGCGGAGCCCCACCGGGTCGTACTTCGCCGCCGCGCGCGGGGCGTGCTCGGCGAGGAAGGCGTGGACACGTCGCTCGGCGCGCTCGATCGTGGGCCACACGGGCCAGAGCGTGTCGTCGAGATCCAAGGTGAGCGCCTTGGCGAGGTGGGGCTCGGCTCCGTGGGGCATGTCCTCCACCGTGCTAAGGCGTCGCGCGCCCGCGTGCAAGGGCGCGCATGGCTCGGGTGGGCGGCGCTTGCTAAGTTCGAGGGATGTCCTCGCTCCCTCCCAAGAAGCCCGATTGGCTGCGCGTGCGGCTTCCCACGGGGGACGATCACGCCCGCTTCCAAGCGGTCCGCGAGCGCCTCGGGAGCGCCGATCTCCACACCGTCTGCCAAGAGGCTCGCTGCCCCAACATCTTCGAATGCTGGAGCGCAGGGACCGCCACGGTGATGATCCTCGGCGAGACCTGCACCCGAGGCTGCCGCTTCTGCGCCGTGAACACGGGCGATCCGCGCGGCTTCGTCGATCCGCGCGAGCCCGAGTCCACGGCGCGCGCCATCGAGAAGATGGCGCTGCGCTACGTCGTCCTCACGATGGTCGACCGCGACGACCTCCTCGACGGCGGGGCCGCGCACGTCGCCGAGACGGTTCGCCGCTGCAAGACGCGCTCGCCCGACCTCCTGGTCGAGGTCCTCGTCGGCGACTTCCAGGGCGTGCGCAAGGACGTGCGCACCGTGGTCCGCGAGGGCGCGCCCGACGTCTATGCGCACAACGTCGAGGTCGTACCGCGCCTCCAGCGCGTGATCCGCGACGCGCGCTGCTCTTGGGAGCGCTCCACCGAGACGCTCGTCTGGGCCAAGGAAGAAGGCGCCAAGGTCACCAAGACCTCGCTCATGGTCGGCATCGGCGAAGAAGAGGACGAGGTCTACGACGCGATGGAGCGTCTCCGCGCGATCGGCGTCGACGTCCTCACCCTCGGCCAATACCTCCGCCCGACGCCCAAGCACGCCGAGGTGAAGCGCTACGTCACGCCCGAAGAATTCGCTCGCTACGAGAAGGCCGGGATCGAGATGGGCTTCCGCTTCGTCGCGAGCGGCCCGCTCGTGCGATCGAGCTACCGCGCCGCCGAGGCCTTCCTCGATCGCGAGATCCGGAGCGAGCGAAGGTTCGATCGCTACGGCCGGAAGCTCCTCCCGATCGCGGACTGATCGTTCTCCGTTTGCCGCTAGAAAATCGGTGCATTCCGCGCTCCCGACCGTAGATTGATCGAGGGAGCCGATGTTGGGAAACACCGAACGTCCTGGTGGTGAGCGCGGCGCCCGAGCCGCCGATCCGGACCTCGTGCGCGTCCTCGACGACGAAGGGCGCGCGATGCGAAAGCCCGTGTTGCCGATCGAGCGGCGCCTCGCGCTCTACGAAGCGATGGTGCGCTCGCGTCGCCTCGACGAACGGCTCGAGCGCGTGCAGCGCCAGGGACGCATCGGCTTCCACATCGGGTCGCAGGGCGAAGAGGCCGCCGTGCTCGGCGTCGCCGAAGCGCTCGCCCCCGAAGACTGGATCGCGCCCTGCTATCGCGAGGTGGCGGCGCTCCTCCACCGCGGCTTTCCGCTCGAAGCGCACCTCGACAACGTGTTCGGCAACGCCGACGACCCGAACGTCGGCCGCCAGATGCCGGTGCATTTCGCCTCGCGCGCGCACCGCTGCCTCTCGGTGAGCGCGCCGATCGGCACGCAGCTCCCGCACGCCGTGGGCCTCGCCTACGCGATGAAGCTCCGCGGGGAGCACGCCGCGGTGGCGGCGTTCTTCGGCGACGGCGCGACGAGCTCGCAAGGCTTCCACGACGCGATGACCTTCGCGGGCGTGATGAAGGTCGGCGTGGCCTTCTTCTGCCGCAACAACGGCTGGGCGATCAGCCTCCCGGCGCACGAGCAATGCGCCGCGCGCGCGCTCGCCGACAAGGCCGTGGGCTATGGCATCCCCGCCGTCCGCTGCGACGGAAACGATCTCCTCGCCGTCTTCGAGGTCGCTTCGCGCGCGCTCGACACCGCACGCCGCGGCGGAGGCCCCACCTTCGTGGAGCTGCTCACCTACCGCGCCGGTCCTCACAGCACCTCCGACGATCCCACGCGCTACCGCGATCCGGACGAAGTCTCCCGCTGGGCGGCGCGCGACCCCATCACCCGGCTCCGCAAGCACCTCGAGCGCGAAGACGCCTGGGACATCGACCGGGAAGCGGCCCTCCTCGCGCGCGTCGACGCCGAGCTCAAGGAGGCCATCGCGCGCGCCGAGAAGAAGCCGCGGCCGTCCGTCGCTTCGCTCTTCGACGATGTCTACGCCGAACCCACCGAGGCGCTCCTCGCGCAGAAGCGTGAGGCCCTCGCGCTCGACGAAGGAGGCGAGGGATGAGCGAGCTCACGATGGTCGAGGCGCTCCGGAGCGGGATGCGCGAGGCGATGCACGCAGATGCGAGCGTCGTCCTCCTCGGCGAGGACGTGGGCCGCGTCGGCGGTGTCTTCCGCGTGAGCGACGGGCTCCGCGACGAGTTCGGGCCGGCGCGCGTCATCGACACGCCGCTCTCCGAGGGCGGCATCGTGGGCACGGCGATCGGGATGGCGATGCACGGGCTCCGGCCGATCGCCGAGATCCAGTTCGCCGACTTCATCTACCCCGCGTTCGACCAGCTCGTGAACGAGGCCGCGAAGATCCGCTACCGCTCGGGCGGGCAGTTCTCGGTGCCGCTCGTGGTGCGCGCGCCCTACGGCGGCGGCATCAAGGGCGGGCACTACCACTCGCAGAGCCCCGAGGCCTACTTCACCCATACCGCCGGCCTCAAGGTGGTCTGCCCCTCCAATCCGCGGGACGCCAAGGGGCTCCTCCGCGCGGCGATCGACGATCCCGATCCGGTGATCTTCTTCGAGCCCAAGCGCATCTACCGCGCCGTGCGCGACGAGGTGCCGGACGAGATCCGGGTCCCGCTCGGCAAGGCCGAGATCGTGCGCGAGGGCGCCGACGTGACGCTGATCGCCTACGGCGCGATGCTCTACGAGGCGCTCGCCGCGGCCGAAGAGGTCGCGCGCGAGGGCATCGAAGTGGAGCTCGTCGACCTGCGCACGCTCATCCCGCTCGACCTCGAGACCCTCGAGGCGAGCGTGAACAAGACCGGGCGCTTCGTGGTCGTGCACGAGGCGCCGCTCACCTCGGGCTTCGGCGCCGAGATCGTCTCGCGGCTCACCGAGCGCTGCTTCTACGCGCTCGAGGCGCCGCCGATCCGCGTGACGGGCTTCGACACGCCCTTCCCCTACACGCTCGAGGACGTCTACCTCCCGCTCGCGCGCAGGATCGCGCCGGCGCTTCGCAAGGCCATGGAGGATTGATGGGGCGGCTCTCGTTCAAGATGCCCGACATCGGCGAGGGCGTACACGAAGGCGAGATCGTGAAGTGGTACGTGGCGCCCGGCTCGAGGGTCGCCGAGGACGACCCCCTCGTCGAGGTGATGACCGACAAGGCGACGGTCACGATCGCCTCGCCCACCGACGCACGCGTCGTCGAGGTCCGCGTGCCCGAGCGCCGCGTCGCGAAGGTGGGCGAGGTGCTCGTCCTGCTCGAGGTCGAGGACGCGCCCGCCGACGAGCCGGCGCCCGCGCCTCCGGGCGCCGCGACGACGCGCGACGAGGGGCCGGTGGCGAGCGCCGTCGGCGTCCTGCGCGACGACGTCGCCGGCGCCGCGATCTACCGCGCGCGTCGCGCGAAGAGCGGCAACGGACACCCCAAGGGGCGACGCGTGCTCGCCGCGCCGGCCACGCGAAAGCGCGCGCGCGAGCTCGGCATCGATCTCGCGCAGGTCCAGGGCACGGGCCCGGAGGGGCGCGTCACGCGCGCCGATCTCGAGCGCGCCGCGGTCGATGGAGGCGGAGAGCTGGCCGTCCTCGAGCGCCGCCCCCTCTCCGTACGGCGGAGGGCGATCGCCGCGCGCATGGAAGAGAGCCGCGACCGCGCGGTGCAGCTCAGCCTCGTCGAGGAATGCGATTTCACCGCGCTCGTCGCCCTCCGCGAGCGACTCTCGCCCTTCGCCGAGCGGCGCGGCGTGAAGCTCCACTTCCTGCCCTTCGTGGTGAAGGCCACGGTGGCCGCGCTCCGTGAGCACCCCGAGCTCAACGCCCGCTACGACGACGCTCGCGGCGAGCTCGTGCTCTACCGCGACGTCGTGCTCGGCATCGCGGCCGCGGCCGAAGAGGGCCTCGTCGTGCCGGTGCTCCGCGGGGCCGAAGAGCGCTCGCTGCTCGGGATCGCCCAGGAGATCGAGCGCCTCGGGCGCGGCGCGCGGGAGAACACCCTGCCGCCCCACGAGCTCCGGGGCTCCACCTTCTCGATCACCTCGCTCGGCAAGATCGGCGGCCTCTTCGCCACGCCCATCCTGAACCCGCCCGAGCTCGGCATCCTCGGGGTCCACCGGATGAAGGAGCGGCCGGTCGTGAAGGACGGCGCGATCGTCGTGGCGCCGGTGGCCCACCTCTCGCTGACCTTCGACCACCGCTTCATCGACGGCGACCTCGCGGCGCGCTTCCTCTACGCCGTCATCGAGCGCCTCGAGCAGCCCGAGGCGCTCCTCCTCGAGCTCGGCCGCGATTAGATCACTTGGGCACGTCCTCGTTGTAGGCGCGCGTCATCTCGTCGATCCCCTTCTGGATGTCCGCTCGGAAGCGCCGCTCGAGCGTCGGGTTCCACTTGGGGTCGAGCTCGGCCGCGGTCGCGATGAGGCAGTCGATCCAGATGGAGTAGAGCGCCGGATCCACGTTGAGATCGCTGCGCGTGTGGCGCTGCCCGAGGCGGCGCACGGCCATCTCGCCGATGGCGCTGCCGGCCGCGTACTCGAGGAGCACGTGCACGCCGTGCTCGAAGAGGGCGTTCTGCCTCTCGAAATTGGTGTTGGCGAACAACCGCTTGATGCGCACGTCCGACGCGAGCAGGTGTTCGTAGAAGCGGGGCGCAAAGCGCGCCGTCCGGCGAAGGCGCCGATAGCTGTCGAGCGGCGTAGGCATCTGGACGGATCTCCTCGGACTGCAGGGAGACTGGGCCGGTACTATTTAGACAACGCACGCCAAGTGCAACCGCGTGAAATCCTCTGGTTCGACGACACCAGGGAGCATCCCTAGAGTTGGGCATGCGCGCACGAGTTCGCGACGCCCTCGTTCACTACTTCGACCGACACGCGCGGGATCTGCCATTTCGTCGCACCAAGGATCCGTATGCGATCTGGGTCAGCGAGGTGATGGCGCAGCAGACGCGCATCGAGACGGTCGTGCCCTACTTCGAGCGCTTCGTCGCTCGTTTCCCCACGGTGGAGGCGCTCGCATCCGCGAGCGAGGACGAGGTGCTCGCCGCGTTCTCCGGCCTCGGCTACTACCGCCGCGCGCGCCTCCTGCACGCCGGCGCGAAGGAGGTCGTGGCGCGACACGGCGGTGAGGTCCCTCGCGATCCGGCGGCGCGGCGCGCGCTCCCCGGGGTGGGCCGTTACACGGCAGGCGCCATCGGTTCGATCGCTTTCGATCTCCCCGAGCCCATCGTCGACGGCAACGTCGCCCGCGTCCTCGCCCGCCTCCACCGCATCGAGCTCCCCCTCGGCACGGCGGCGATGGAGGCGCGGCTCTGGGCCGAGGCGGAGGCCCTCGTCGAGGGCGAGCGCCCCGGCGACCTGAACCAGGCCCTCATGGAGCTCGGGGCGACCATCTGCACGCCGCGCGGGCCGCGCTGCGACCTCTGCCCCATCGCGTTCGCCTGCGAGGCGCGCGCACACGGCGACGTCGAGCGCCTCCCCGTCCCCAAGAAGCGGAAGGCGCCCACCGAGAAGCGCCTCCTCGTGGTGGTGGCCACGCAGGGACCGGACGACGATCCGTCGGTCCTCCTCACGAAGCGCGAGGGCTCCCTCTTCGGGGGCCTCCACGCCCTGCCCACGATCGAGCGCACGGGCGACGACGTGCGCGACGTCCGCGCCGCGCTCCGCGAGCTCGGCGTCGTCACCCGGCGGAGGCCGACCTTCCACGGCGGCTTCGTGCACGTCCTGAGCCACCTCGCGCTCGAGGTGGAGGTGGCCTCGGTCGCGCCCATCTCGGCCGCCGAAGGCCTCGTGCGGAGGAGCGCGATCGCGGAGGTGGGCCTCTCGACCCTCACCCGGCGCGCGCTCGAGACCGCCGGCTTTCTCTCGCCTCCGCCTCGGCGAAGTGGGCGGCGAGCTCCGCGTTGAGGCGCTCGGCGCATTGGAAGATCACCCCGTGCCCCGCCTCGTCGTAGCGGGAGAGGCGCGCGCCGGGGATGCGCCGCGCGAGCTCGTCGCTGCCCGCGGCGCGCACGAGGACGTCCTTGCCAGGGCGCACCACGAGCGTCGGGGCGTCGATGCGGTGGAGCCGCGAGACGGTGTGGTGACGCGCGATCGCCGCGATCTGCGCGAGGAGCACGGGCGTCGGCGTCGCGCGCCGCATCATCTGGCGCATCCGCGCGTCGAGCACGTCCTCGCCGGTGCTCGAGACGAACTCGGGCGGATAGAGGAGCGCGCGCGTGGTCCGCATGCGGGAGGCGGCGTCGCCCATGAAGGTCTGCGGGAAGAGGACGAGGCCTTCACGCGGGGGGAGGACGTAGCGCGGGCTCCCGGGGTGCGTGGCGACGAGCGCGAGCGAGCGCACCCGCGAAGGATGCCGGAGCGCCATCTCCTGCGCGATCATGCCGCCCATGGAGACGCCGACCACGTGCGCGCGCTCGAGGCCGACCGCGTCGAGGACCCGGCAGGCGTCGTCGGCGAGGAGCGCCATGGAGAACGCCCGCCGATCGCCGCGCTCGCTCGCGCCCACGCCGCGGTTGTCGAAGGCGACGAGGCGGTGCGTCCCCTCGAGCCCCGCGAGCTGCGGCTCCCAGAGCTCCTTGCCCATCCCAAAGCCCATGATCAGGAGCACGTCGGGTCCGCTCGTGCCGCGGACGACGTAGGCGAGGCGCGGCGAGGTCTCGGTCATGCGCTCGCTCATGGGAAGACGGGCATCTCGAGCGGCGCTGGCCGCGGGAGCGCGAGCCGCTCGAGGAAGGTCGGCGGGGAGTCCTCGTGCGACGCGTGGAACTCGACCTCTTCGCGCTCGAAGTCGACGATCGCGACCACGGGATCGTCGTCGCGGAGGATCGTCCCGGCGTTGACGACCACGAGGCCGGTGAAGACGCGCACCATGCGCACGTGGGTATGCCCCCCGGCGTAGTACTGGATCTCGGGGTCGAGCATGAGCTCGCGGAGCGCGTCGATGTCCTGGAGCGCGTAACCCGAGGTCTCGGGACGCAGGAAGGCCATGTCGTCCTCGCCCACGCCGTGTCCGAGGAGCAGCCCGCCGCGCGGCGTCTCGTACCGCCGCGTCGGGGGGAGCGACTCGAGATAGCGCCGGGCGCGCACCGAGAGCGCGGGCGTGGCGAGCCTCCGCGCCCGCTCCTCCCCGGCGAGGAACCAGCGCTCGTGGTTGCCGCGGATCGCGTCGACGCGCGCATCCTCGAGGAGCGCGAGCGTCCGCTCGACGTCGCCGTACCCATCGACGAGATCCCCGGCCACGAGCACCCGATCCACCGTACACGCGGCGAAGAACTCGAGGGCGCGTTCGAGCCTTCGATCTTCGCCGTGGACGTCTCCGATCAAGCCCACGCGGCTCACCGAGGGATGGGTCGTGGCCACGGGCCGATCGTACCAGCCCGGCCGGCCGCGGTCGACGCCGACGAAGAGGAAAAAGGCTCGCAATTCGGCCTCGTTGGACGTGGTTTTCGAGCATCCTTCGCCCTCGTTTCGGCGCCCCTTCCGGCGCGCTTCCGCTTGCCGCCCGGGCGGTCCGCGGCGATGCTCTCGGGCATGGCCCTCGGCGGACTCCACGACCTCGAGAAGATTGCGCCCACGGCGGAGTTCACGGCCGCGGTCTGGGCCGAGCTCGGCCTCGAGAACGCCGAGCACTTCGTCACGCCCCGCGGCGCGCGGCTGCTCCGCGCGTACTCGCGCGCGGCCGAGCCCCTCCTCCGGCGCGTGGGCGACGGCCCCTCGCTCGTCGAATACCTCGAGTATCGCCACCGCGCGATCGACCAGGAGCTCGAGGCGATCGGGCCGGATCGCATCCTCGAGTGCGCCGCCGGCCTCTCCCGGCGCGGCCTGACCTTCGCGAAGCGCGGCGTGCCCGTGCTCGAGCTCGACCTCCCGCACATGGTCGAGGCCAAACGGAGACGCCTTGCGGAGCTCGACGTGCCCACGCACCTCCGCGTCGAGGCGTGCGATCTCCTCACCGACGAATTCGAGGCCAAGGCCCGCGCCTTCTTCGCGGGCGCCGAGCGCCCCGCGATCGTCGCCGAGGGCTTCATGTCGTATCTGCCGCTCGGCGTCCGCGGGAGCTTCATCGGGCGCGTGGCCGACGCGCTCAGGCCGACGGGCGGCGCGTTCGTCGGCGATTTCCGCCTCGCGCCGCAGTCGGTGCGGGCGCGCGCGGTCCAGCTCGGCTTCCGCCTCTTGAACCGCGCCGTCACCTCGGGGCGGGGCCTCCGCGAAGACTTCCCGAGCCTCGCGATGCTCGCCACCTATCTCGAGGCGTCCGGCTTCGACCGCATCGAGCCCGTCGCGCCGCGCGACGTCGTCGGCGAGCGGGGCGAGCTGCCGCACCCGGGGCTCGTCCTCGCCGCCTTCGTCGACCGCTGATCGGCTAGGCGATCTTGGCGTGATCGGGCCGCGCCCGCCGCGCGTTCGCGGCGGGGAGATAGATCTCGAACGTCGTGCCCTCGCCTTCGCGGCTCTGTACCCGCACGCCTCCGCCGGCCTGCCTCACGATGCCGTAGACGGTGGAGAGCCCGAGCCCCGTCCCCTGCTCGCCCTTGGTGGAGAAATAGGGCTCGAAGATCCGGCCGAGCACGTCGTCGGCGATGCCGGTCCCGGTGTCGCTCACCGTGAGGCAGAGGTTCTCGCCGCGCGGGAGGGCGACCTCGTCGGCCCATTCGCGAGGCACGGCCGCGCGCGAGGCGCGGATGGTGACGGTGCCTCCCTTGGGCATCGCGTCCCGCGCGTTCGCGACGAGGTTCATGAGGACCTGCTCGAGCTGCACCGGATCCACCCTGACGAGCGGGAGCTCCGGCTCGACCTCCACCACGAGCTTCACTTCGTGCCCGGAGAGGCGCGCGAGGAGCGGCTTCATCCCCTCGAGGGCCTCGGCGACGTCGAGCGAGACCGGGTTCTGCGGGCGCTGCCGTGCGAAGACGAGGAGCTGCTCGACGAGTCGGCCCGCGCGATCGGACGCGCTCAGGACGTGCCCGATCTGCTCGTGCATCGTGACGTCGGCCACCTTGCTCTTCTTGAGCAAGCTGGCGTAGGCGCGGATCACGGTGAGGTAGTTGTTGAAGTCGTGCGCGATGGAGCCCGCCATGTCGCCGAGCCGCTCCATGCGCTCGACGCGCGAGAGGCGCTCCTCCATGCGCTTCACGTCGGTCACGTCGTAGACGCAGCCCTCGAGGAAGACCTCGCCCCCGTTGCGTACGGGGGTGCCCTGCTCCGTGACCCAGCGCTCCCGCCCGGAGGCGTCGCGGATCCGGTAGATGACGCTGAAGCTCCGGTCCTCGGCGATGGCGCGCACGACCTCGTCGCGGACGCGCGCGCGATCGTCGGGGTGCGTGAGGTCCGCGAAGGAGAGGCCGGCGTCGCCGAGGAGCGCGGAGGGCGGATAGCCGGTGACGGCTTCGCATCCGTCGCTCAGGAACTCCATGGTCCAGCGCTCGTCGTTCTTGCAGCGGTAGACGAGGCCGGGGACGTTCGAGAGCAGCGTCGAGAGGGCGCGGTGCTTCTCGAGGATCGCCGCGTGCGATCGCTCGATGGAGCGCGTCGTTCGGCGGACGAGGAGGAAGAGGAGCGCGGTGGTGGCGGCGATGAAGAGCCAGCCCTTCATCGTCTGCGCGTGGGTGAGCCACTCGGCGTCGAGATCGAAGAGGGCGAGGAAGCCGTCGGAGAGCGCGATCCACGCGGCGCCGATCAGGGCGTAGACGAGCGTGATGCTCTGCTGGGCCGACCCGAGCCCAGGTGCGTCGGGTTCGGTCCACGCGCTCGAGCGCCCCTCCCTCGCGCGTGACTCGTGTTGCTCCTGCGCCGCCCTCACCACGGAACGAGTGGACCAAAGGTGCCGCGAGCCCGTCAAGCGGGCCCCTCGAGACGCGCCCGATCTCCCCTACACGTTTGGGGAATTCGTGCCGTTTGGTTCCGTCGCAACCCCCGAAGGAGCGACCATGGCGAGCCGAAAGCCCCCCGAGACCCGATCCGAACGTCCCAAGTCGCGCGCAAAGAACGGCGACGTCCGCGGCGCAGGCGGCGAGCTCCACCGCAAGGCCTCGGGCCGACACCCGACGCTCACGACGAACCAGGGCGTCCCCGTCGTCGACAACCAGAACTCGCTCCGCCCCACGCCGCGCGGGCCGACGCTCCTCGAGGACTTCATCCTCCGCGAGAAGATCACGCACTTCGATCACGAGCGGATCCCGGAGCGGATCGTCCATGCCCGCGGCACGGGCGCGCACGGCACCTTCGAGCTCACCCGATCGCTCGAGGAGTACACCACGGCCAAGGTCCTCACGGAGGTCGGGGTGAAAACTCCGGTCTTCGCGCGCTTCTCCACCGTCGCGGGCGGGGCGGGCTCCGTCGACACGCCGCGCGACGTGCGCGGCTTCGCCGTGAAGTTCTACACGAGGGAGGGCAACTGGGACCTCGTCGGCAATAACATCCCGGTCTTCTTCATCCAGGAC
>JAAYBZ010000026.1 GCA_012744445.1 Myxococcales bacterium
AACCCGAAGCTCGCCGACGTCTGGGTGGAGATGGCGGAGCACTTCCTCGACACCGAGACGCGCCACGACATCCCGCGGACGGCGCTCGTCTGCCTCGAGGCGGGGCTCTCGATCGCGGAGGCGCGCGAGGTCTGGCGCTACGAGGTCCCGCGCGCGGTGGGCCTCAACGTCCGGTCGGTGGCGGGCGAGTGGACGGGCTGGGATCGAGACTGGCTCGTCTCCACCGTCGAGCGCCTCCGGCATCGCTGGGACAACCGGCCTTGGACGGCGCGCGCGCTCCGCTATCGGCTCCGCGCACACGCTGTCGACGGCGTCTTCCGGTCGATCGAGCGTCACATGGCGTGGCTCGCGAGCACGCCCCGAGAGGCGCGCGAGGAGGAGGCCCATCGCATGGGCACGCTCGCGCGCCTCGCCTTCGACTTCGACCCGCCCACGCTCGACGCGAGCGAGCGCGCACGGCTCCTCGCAATGCTCCCGCACTTCCTCCACGCAATCGCGCCGGCGTTCGTCACGCGCGACGAGGCCCGGGAGGCCACGCTCCGCCTCGGGGCCGCGCTCGAGCGTGGCCGCTTGGGGTGAGTGCCCTACACCGAGCGCACCGCGGCCCGGTACACTCGGCCCATGGCCATGAAGACCCATGAAGGCGGCTGCCACTGCGGCGCCGTTCGGTATCGCGTGGAGCTCGATCTCGATGCTCCCTCCATCACGTGCAACTGCTCCATCTGCGGGAAGTCGGGCACGTACCTCCAATTCGTCCCGCCCGAGAAGTTCACGCTCGAGAAGGGCGAGGAACACCTCGTCGACTATCAGTTCAACAAGAAGGTGATCCACCACCTCTTCTGCAAGACGTGCGGGATCCGTCCCTTCGCGCGTGGCGTCGGGCCCACGGGGCCGATGATCGCCGTGAACGTGCGCACGCTCGACGACGTCGACCCCTTCACGATCGCGACGCAGCAATATCCCGGCCGCGACAAGTGAGCCGTGGACGGTCGCGGGACGGCGCGCGCGATCAGGCGGTCGCTTCGCTCATCGCGCGCGGCTCGCGCGGCGCCGCCACGAGGCCCGGGAGCTTCCGGCTCTCGGGGCGGAGCGCCCACGACGCCGCGACGACGCCGAGCATGACGAGGGGGATGATCACCTTCTCGATCGGGTCGCCCGCGAACGCATGCGACGCCGAGGCGCCCGTGAGATCGAAGGCGAGCCCCGCGTAGGCCCACTCCTTGAGGAGCGGGAGGCGGGGAAGGGCGATCACGGCGGCGCCGAGCACCTTCCACAGGCCGATGATCGCGGGGAAGTAGGCCGGATAGCCGAGCTGCGCGAAGCCTTCGATGACCTCGGGGGCGCCGCTGAGATCGACCGCGCCGCCGAACGCGAAGAGGAGCGCGAGGGGCGCGGTCGTGGCGATGTAGGCGATGTTCTTCTTGCTCATGAATGCGATCCTTTCGGGGGGGGTTGGGCGCACGCCGCGCCCTCTGCTGGACTTCCGCGCCTTCGCGGCGCGTCGATCACGAGAGCTCGAGCAGCGCGCGGCGGAGCGAGTCCGCGTCGAGCGCGCGAAGCTCGGCGTCGAGCTCGGCGTGGGCCTCGCGCCAGTGCGGGAGGGCGGACGCGAGCTTCTTCGTGCCCTTGGCCGTGAGCGCGACCCGCCGGACGCGGCGGTCTACCTCGTCGACGCGGACCGTCACGAGGCCATCGCGCTCGAGGGGCTTGAGCGCCGCGGTGATCGTGGTGCGATCCATGGCGAGCACCTCGGCGATCTCGGCGATGGTGGGCGGCGCGGGCCGGTTCAAGGACATGAGGAGCGAGAACTGGCCGTTGGTGAGGCCGACGGGCCGGAGCGCGGCGTCGAAGCGACGGGCGAGGGCGCGGGCGGCGCGCTGCGCGTGGAGGCAGAGGCAGCGGTCGCGCACTTCGATCGTCGTCTCGAACGGGACCTTTGACACGGGATCATTATGTTGATATCAACCTGATGACGCAAGCGAGCGGGAAGGAGAGAGCGATGACGATGGGTTACGTCGACGTGTGCGTGAGCGCGGTCCCTGCGGCGAACCGCGAGGCCTACGAAGCGCACTCGGCCGAGTGCGCCGAGTTCTTCAAGGAGATCGGCGTCGCGCGGATCGTCGAGTGCTGGGAGGACGACGTCCCCGACGGAGAGCTCACCGACTTCCGCAAGGCCGTGAAGGCCGAGGAGGGGGAGGTGGGGGTCGTGAGCTGGATGGAGTATCCGTCCAAGGAGGCGCGCGACGCTGCGAGCGCGCGGATGATGGAGGATCCGCGTATGGACGAGCTCTTCAAGAAGGCGCCCTACGATGGCAAGCGCATGTTCTTCGGCGGGTTCGCCCCGTTGCTCGACGTCCGGGGGAGGTGAGCGATGCGAAACCCACACGGTGATTTCATCTGGTACGAGCTGCTCACGACCGACATGGAGGGGGCGGCGCGCTTCTACGCGGAGGTCTTCGGCTGGGACGCCGCGCCCGACGCCCCCGGCTCGCACTATTGGATGTTCGCCTTGGGAGACGCCGAGCCCGGGGGGCTCATGGAGCTCCCGAGCGAGGCGCGCGCTTGCGGGGCCGAGCCCGTTTGGCTCGGCTACGTGGGCGTCGACGACGTGGACGCCACGCTCGCGCAGGCCGTGGAGCGTGGCGCCAAGGTCCTCATGCCGCCGCGCGACATCGAGGGCTTCGGGCGCTTCGCGCTGCTCGAGGATCCGCAGGGCGTCTCCTTCTATCTCGGGCACGGGGCGATGGACGAGCGGAGCCGCGCCTTCGAGCCCAAGCGCACGGGGCATTGCCATTGGAACGAGCTCGCGACGCGCGATCCCGACGCGGCGCTGGCCTTCTTCGGCGAGCTCTTCGGATGGCGCGCAGGGGAGTCCATCCCGCTCGGCGCGCTCGGCAGGTATCAGTTGCTCATGCGAGGCGAGGAGGGCTTGGGCGCGGTGATGGCGGTGCCTCCCGGAGGCCGTCCTGCGTGGACCTTCTACTTCGGGGTGGAGGACATCGACGCGGCCGCACGTGCCGTCACCGAGAACGGGGGCTCCATCCTGCAAGCGCCGACGCAGGTCCCCGGCGGCGTCTACAGCGCGGTCGCGCGCGACCCGCAGGGCGCGGTCTTCGGCCTCGTGGGCCCCAGGGCATCGCGCTGACGCGATCGACGAGCGCGGCCAAGGCCTCGGCGAGCGGCCCGAGGCCGGCCGCGCTTGCTCCTCCGTCCGCGCGACCTTATGAAACGCGGGCTCGAGAAGGGCCCTGACGAGGGCGACCCGTACCAGGTAGGAACGACGGGTCGCGGAGGCGAATCATGGATTGGCTCTACCTCTTCCTCGCGGGCGTGCTCGAAGTCGTGTGGTCGCTCGGGCTGAAGTACACGGAGGGCTTCACGCGGCCGCTCCCGAGCGTGATCACGGGCGCGGCGATCGTGGCGAGCATGCTCCTCCTCGGGAAGGCCGCGCGCACGATCCCGATCGGCACGGCCTACGCCGTCTGGGTGGGCGTCGGCGTGGTCGGCGCGGCGATCGGCGGCGTGCTCCTCTTCGACGAGGGGATGAGCGCCGGGCGCGCGTTCTTCCTCGCGCTCCTGGTGGCGGCGATCGTGGGCCTCAAGCTCACGGCATCGGCCTAGCCGAAGACGATGCTCCGCATCGAGAGCGAGCCGAGGTCGAAGCCTTCGATCGGGAACTCGGCTCGGTCGGCGTCGTCGGTCGCGCCGTAGGCGTAAATGAGCGGGAGGAAGTGATCGGGCGAGGGATGCGCGAGCCTTCCGTCGTCGGTGTCGGGCACGAGCGAGACGAGGCGCTCTTCGTCGCGGGCGGTGACCACGTCCCGGATGGTCTCGTCGAAGCGCGCGGCCCACGCGGGCGTGCCGTGATCGCCCGTGCGCATGCGGAGGAAGGCGTCGCGGAGGTTGTGGGTGACGTTACCGCTCGCGACGATGAGCACGCCGTCCTCGCGGAGCGGGGCGAGCGAGCGGGCGAGCTCGAGGTGCTTCTTCGCGTCGAGCCGGGAGTCGATGCTGAGCTGCACGACCGGCACGTCGGCCGCGGGGATCATGTGGTGGAGCACGCTCCAGGTGCCGTGATCGAGGCCCCACTCGAGGCTGAGCCCGGCGCGCGACTCGCCGAGGAGGCCCCGCACGCGGCGCGCGAGGTCGGGGCTGCCCTTGGCCGGGTACTGGATCTCGTAGAGCGCGCGCGGGAAGCCGCCGAAGTCGTGGATGGTGGGCGGCGCGTCGTGCGCGGTGAGGAAAGTCCCGGGGACGAACCAATGCGCCGAGATGGCGAGGATGGCCTTGGGGCGCGGGAAGCGCGTGGCGAGCGCGGCGAAGCCGCGGCTCCACGCGTTGTCCTCGATGATGTTCATTGGCGAGCCGTGCCCGACGAAGAGCACGGGCATGCGCCCACGAGCGGATTCCATGGTGTCGTCCTCGTCCGAGGGCTGGGCGCCTCGGCAGCCGGCCGGCAAGGCCAAGGAGGCGGCGCCCACGGCCAGGGCGCCGAGGAAGGCGCGGCGGCTCTCCCTTCGTTGCATGGGCACACCCTAAGCCTCGGGCGTCGGGCGCACTAGACCGTGGTACGCGACGGTGCGTTGCGCGCGCGTGACGCCTGGAAATGGAGTGCGATCGGTCCCACATGGGAGTAGAAAACGACGCCCTTGCGCTTGACCCAAATCATTTCTGAGTAAACGCTCACTTACCTCGCCATGGCCCGGCCCAAGTCGATCGACGACGAAACGCTCCTCGAGTCGGTGCGCGCCACCTTCCTCGAGCTGGGGCCGTCCGTCTCGACGCAGGAGCTCGCCAAGCGCGCCGGCGTGAGCGAGGGGACGCTCTTCAAGCGCTTCGGGAGCAAGCTCGAGCTCTTCCAGGAGGCGATGCGCGTCCCGCGCGTCGAAGACCAACCCTGGCTCGAGGCGATGCTCGATCGCGCCGGGAAGGGCGACCTCGAGGAGCACATCCGCGAGCTCGCGCTCGGCCTCGGGCGCTACATCGACGAGAGCCTCCCGGCGATGCAGACGATCCATCGCCACGGCGGCCTCAGCTCGGAGCAGATCCGCGAGCTCTGCGGGGAGAACGGCCCTTCGCAGCTCGCGATGCCCGCGCGTTTTCGCGAGTACTTCCAACGTGAGATGGAGCTCGGCCGCATGAGGCAGGCCAACCCCGAAACCCTCGCCGACATGTTCATCGGCGCGGTCGTTCGGCACTGCCACGTCCGCCTCTATTTCGGCGACTTCATCCAAGAAGATCTCGAGCCGTTCGCCGCGAGGCTCGCTCGAGACTTCGTGTTCCTCACTGCCATCCGCAGCACCGAAGAGCAGCGCCGCCTCCAAGCGGCCAAGTGAGACGACGGATCCGAACATGAATAGCGATCAATCCCTTTACATAATGAGTAAGCGCTTACGAACTTACCTTGCGGTAAGTGCCGGAATCTTCGGCGTTCTTGCCGCGGGATGCTCGAGCGACAGCGTCGCTTCCGCCTCGGACACCGCCCAGAAGGAGCTGGTGGAGGTGGCCGTGACCCCGGCGGAATCCGTCACCGTCCCGAACGCCCTCGCCCTCGACGGGACGCTGCGCGCGCGCCGTCAGGCCCGCGTCTCGCCGATCGTCTCGGGGCACGTCGAGCGCGTGCTCGTCGAGCGCGGCGACCTCGTGAAGGAGGGCCAGGTGATGATCGAGCTCCGCGCGAGCGACCTCCGCCTCGAGGCGCAGGCCGCGGCCTCGCGCGCCGCGGCGCAGCTCGAGCAGCTCGGCGTGGATCCGAAGTCCGCGAAGGGCGCCGACCCGGAGAAGGTGGCCTCGGTCGCGGCGGCGAAGGCCGATTGGGAGGCCGCGCGCGATCAGCTCGAGCGCAACGAGCGTCTGCACGAGAACGGCGCCGTCTCCGATCAGCAGCTCACGCAGAGCCGCGCCATGGAAGCGGCCGCGCGCGCTCGCTACGAAGCCGCGCGTCAGGCGGTCTCGGCGTCGCTCTCGAGCTATGCCGCGCTCTCGGCCGACGCCGCGCGTCGCAGCTCCGACGCCCAGAACACCAAGATCCGCGCGCCCTTCACGGGCTCGGTGATGAAGCGCTCGGCCGAGGTCGGTGAGTTCGTCGGCCCGCAGACGCCGGTCGTGGAGCTCATCGACGCGAGCGAGCTCCGCCTCGAGCTCCAGGTGCCCGAGCGCCAGTCGACGAAGATCCGCGAGGGCCAGATCGTCGAGGTCGAGGTCGATGGCAGCGAGGTCTCCACGAAGGGTGAGGTGAAGTACGTCGCCGCCGCGCTCGACGAGGCGCGCCGCACGCTCACCGTCGAGGTCGTGGTGCCCAACCCCGAGGGCCAGCTCCGCGCGGGCCACTTCGCGCGTGCGCGCATCGTCCTCGACGGAACGCGTGAGCTCCTCCGCGTGCCCGCCACGGCCGTGCGCGAGCGCGCCGGCGTCGAGCGCCTCTTCGCGGTCGACGACCAGGGCGTGGCCACCGCGCGCATCGTCACCTCGGTGCGCCGCGAGGGCGACTTCGTGCTCGTCGAGGGCGAGCTCGCTTCGGGCGAGGCGGTCGTGATCGATCCGCCGCCCACGCTCGCGGACGGCGCCAAGGTCCGCATCCAAGGCAGAGAGGGCTGATCTCCCATGCAATGGCTCGCCCGCGTCTCCATCGGTCGCCCCGTCTTCACGTGGGTGATCTCGCTCACGCTCCTCGTGCTCGGCCTCGCGAGCATGGGGTCGCTCCCGGTCGATCGTTTCCCCAACATCGACATGCCGTTCGTGACGGTGTTCACGACGTATCCGGGTGCGTCTCCGGAGCAGGTGGAGCTCGAGATCTCCGACGTGATCGAGGAGGCGGTCAACAGCGTCTCCGGCATCGTCGAGCTCCGGTCGACCTCGTACGAGGGGCTCTCGATCGTCATGATCCAGTTCGAGCTCGAGAAGAACGCGGACGTGGCGGCGCAGGAGATCCGCGACCGCGTCGACCGCGTGCTCGGCAAGCTCCCGCCGGGGATCGACCCGCCGCGCGTGGAGAAGCTCGATCCGGACGCGGCGCCGCTCCTCTACGTGACGCTGCGTGGGCCCGGCACGCCCCAGGAGCTCACGCAGTTCGCCGAAGACGAGGTGAAGGAACGCCTCGAGGGCAAGCGCGGCGTCGGCAGCATCGAGCTCCTCGGCGGCCGCGAGCGTCAGATCCGCGTCGAGGTCGATCCGCGCCGCCTCGAGGCGCACGGCATCGCCATCTCCGACGTGAGCCAGGCGATCAAGCGTGAGAACCTCGAGCTGCCGGGCGGCACGATGTCGCAGGGCACGCGCTCCTTCCAGGTGCGCGTCCCCGGCCGCGTGAAGACGGCAGAGGAGCTCGCGCTCGTCCCCGTGTCGATGCACAACGGCTACGTCGTGCGCGTCGGCGACGTGGCGACGGTGAGCGACACCTCCGAGGAGGCCGAGTCGCTCGCGAACATCGACGGCGAGCCCACGATCCTCCTCACGATCACGCGCCAGTCGGGCACCAACGCCATCGAGGTCGCCGACGGCCTCATGGCGGAGCTCGAGACCATCCGCCGCGATCTCCCCGCGGGCTATCAGCTCGACATCGTGCGTGACGAAAGCGTGTTCCCGCGCACCTCGGTCCACGCCGTCGAGGAGCACCTCGTGCTCGGCTCGCTCTTCGCGACCATCGTCGTGCTCCTCTTCCTCCGGAACTGGCGCTCGACGGTCATCGCGGCGCTCGCGATCCCGGTCTCCATCGTCGGTACGTTCGCGGTCCTCGCCGCGCTCGACATGACGCTCAACATGATCACGCTGCTCGCGCTCACGCTGGCGGTCGGCATCGTGATCGACGACGCGATCGTCGTCATGGAGAACATCATCCGCTACCTCGAGGAGCGGAAGCTGGATCCCAAGAAGGCGGCGCTCGAGGCCACCAAGGACATCGGTCTCGCCGTCCTCGCGACGACGCTCTCGCTCGTCGCCGTCTTCCTCCCGGTCGCCTTCATGGGCGGCATCATGGGCCGCTTCCTCGGCTCGTTCGGCGTGACGATGGCGGTGGCGGTGCTCATCTCGCTCGTCGTCGCCTTCAGCCTCACGCCGATGCTCAGCGCGCGCTGGCTCAGGCGCACGGGCGAGCACGGACACCGTCCGCATCCCCCGGAGGGCTCGGACAAGCCGCTCTCCAAGGCGGAAGAGAAGGCGCGCTATTCGGCCTGGCGCACCGGCCGTGCGGGCGTGGAGCTCGAGGACGGTGTGCTCGAGCGCTGGTACGGCAAGCTCCTCGCGCTCTGCATGCAGCACCGCTGGATCGTCGCGGCGGCCATCTTCCTCTCGCTCGGCAGCATGTTCGTGGTGGGTCCGCACCTCCCGACGGGCTTCGTGCCGGAGGACGACGAGGGCCGCTTCGAGGTCACGATCGAGGCCCCGCAGGGCACCTCGCTCGCGCGCACGGAGCTCATCACCGAGCGCCTCGCGCGTGAGATCCGCGAGATCCCCGAGGTGGTGCACACCGTCTCGCAGATCGGCGCGGCCGAGAGCGGCTTCAGCGGCCGCGGCTCGCACGAGGCCCTGATGTACGTCGCGCTCGTCCCGGACAGCGAGCGCAAGCGCGACCAGAACGCCGTCATGGAGGAGGTCCGCACGCGGATCATCCCCAAGTTCCAAGAGGAGTACGACCTCAAGCTCTCGCTCTCCAAGATCTCGCCGATGGGTGGCTCGGGCGCGCTCGCGGCGCCCATCCAGTACATCCTCCGCGGTCCGGATCTCGAGAAGCTCCGCGAATACTCGAACGAGCTCGCCCAGGCGCTGCGTGAGCACCCGGACGTCTCCTACGCCGACACCACGCTCAAGGACGGCCGCCCCGAGTACCGCATCGAGCTCGATCGGGCGCGCGCGGCGGAGCTCGGCGTGTCCGTCGCGAGCATCGCCGAGACGCTCCGGCTCCTCGTCGGAGGCCTCGACGTGAGCGAGGTGGAGCTCGACGGCAACCGCTACGACATCAACATCCGCGCGCAGGCCGACAGCCGTCGCTGGGCGGACGACCTCGCCCGCTACCAGGTCCGCGCGATGAACGGCGCGCTCGTGCCGCTCTCGCAGGTGGCGCGGGTGGAGGAGTCGGTCGGCCCCACCGCGATCGAGCGCAACGGCCGTCAGCGCAGCGTCATGATCTACGCGACCATCCACCCCGGCGCGTCGACCGCGGCGCTCCTGAACCTCCTCGACAAGAAGGCCGCGGAGCTCGACATGCCCTCGACCTACTCGACGATGCTCACCGGTCAGGCGCGTGAGTTCGGCAAGGCGGCGCAGGGCTTCTTGCTCGCGATCGTGCTCTCGATCGTCTTCATGTACCTGGTGATCGCGGCGCAGTTCGAGAGCTGGATCCACCCGATCACCATCCTCACGACGCTGCCGCTCACGGTGCCGTACGCGATGATCTCGCTCCTGATCTTCGGGCAGTCGCTCAACGTCTTCTCGGCGCTCGGCGTGCTCGTGCTCTTCGGCATCGTGAAGAAGAACGCGATCCTCCAGATCGATCACATGCTCGCGCTCCGGCGCGAGGGCTTCTCGCGGCCCGACGCGATCATGCTCGCCAACCGTGACCGCTTGCGGCCCATCCTCATGACGACCATCGCCTTCGTCGCCGGCATGATCCCGCTCATCATGAGCGGCGGCGCGGGCAGCGGCTTCAACCACGCCATCGCGGGCATCGTCGTGGGCGGCCAGAGCCTCGCGCTCCTGCTCACCCTCGTCGCCGTCCCCGCGATGTACACCTGGCTCGACGACCTCCAGGCCTTCTTCCGGCGCGTGCGCGAGGCGATCTTCGCGCGCGTGAGCTCGCTCTTGGGGGGCGAGCGCGAGGCCGAGCGGATCGAGACGCCGGCCGAGTGAGGCCCTAGGCGGCGAAGATGAAGTCTTCGCCCTCCGAGAAGCCGCGCGCGCGGAGCCCTGCGCGGATCTCCGCGCGCGCGCCGCGGCTCGCCACGGCCGCGATGACGAACGCCCGATCCGGACGCAGCCCCTCGGCGCTCCCGATCGGGCGTCCGCGCGCGGTGCGGCCGATCTTCTTGGGATCGATGTCGACGAAGCGCGCAGGGATCGCGCCGAAGGCTTCGAGCTCCCGGGCGAGGCGTCGGCCTTCACGGCCCGCGCCCCAGAGGACGAATTCGCGCGGATCGCGGTGGATCACCTCCGCGAGGAAGGGCGCCTTGCAGCGCCGGATCGCCTCGGGCGAGCAGCGTGGATCGCGGAAGGTGAGGCGCCCCTCGGAGTGCCGCCATCGGAGGCCGAGGAAGGGCACCTTGGCGAGCGCGTGGCCGCGCGAGGCGAGGCGGAGGAAGAGATCGTAGTCCTCGGGGAAGGGGCCTTCGCGATAGCCGCCGACCTCGCGCACGGCCTCGAGGCGCATCGTGACGGAAGGGTGGCAGAGCGGCGACTCCACGAAGCGCTCGCGCGCATGGTCCTCCGGGGTGAGGAGGGCGTTCTGCCACTCCACGTAGCGGAGGAGTCCTCCCTCGACGGCGCCTTCGGGGAAGGCCTCGACGAGGCAGCCGACGACGGCGATCCGCGGATCGCGCTGGAGGAGCTCGAGCTGGCGCGAGAAGCGCCCTCGTAGGCTCACGTCGTCGGCGTCCATCCGCGCGACGAAGGGCGCGCGGGCGAGCTCGAGCCCGAGGTCGAGGGCGGGGACGAGCCCGCGCGGCTCGGTCCGGACGACGCGTACGCGGGGATCGCGCGCGGCGATCGAGGCGAGGAGCTCGGGGCCTCGGTCGGTCGAGCCGTCGTCCACGGCGATGAGCTCGAGGGCCACGTCGCGCTCCTCGAGGACGCTCGCGACGGCCTCTTCGAGCGTCTCCTCCGCATCTCGATAGGGGAGGACGACCGAGAGCTCGGGACGAACGGTCACGGAGGGACTCTGCCGAAATTCTCCGAAGATCGCGACCGTGCTCCGGGCCTCGCGTATCGTCCGAGGATGAAACGGATCCTTCGTCTCCTCGCCCTCGTCGTGGGGCTCGGCCTCGCGATCGCCATCGGCTCGGCCTGGGCGCCCGATCGCTCCCCGGAGGAGCTCGCCGCGCGTTGGGCGAAGCCGCCGTCGACGTTCCTCCCGCTCGCCGGGATGGACGTGCACCTCCGCGACGAGGGGCCCAGGGACGCCGAGCGGACGATCCTGCTCCTCCACGGGACTTCGTCGAGCCTCCACACCTGGGACGGATGGGTCGAGCAGCTCGCGGAGTACCGCGTCGTGCGGGTCGACCTGCCGGGCTTCGGGCTCACGGGCCCTTCGCCCGAGGGGGACTACTCGATCTCGGCGTACGTGCGCTTCGTGGGCGCGCTCTTCGACGCGCTCTCGATCGAGCGCGCCGTGGTCGCCGGCAATTCCTTCGGCGGATGGATCGCGTGGGAGGCGGCGCTCGCCTTCCCCGATCGCGTCGAGGCGATCGTGCTCGTCGACGCGTCGGGGATCCCCTTCGAGGCGCAGTCGATGCCCATCGGATTCCAGCTCGCGAAGACGCCGGCCCTCGGCCCTCTCGTGCAGAAGCTCCTCCCGCGCAGCGTCGTCGAGTCGAGCGTGCGCAACGTCTACGGCGATCCCTCGCGCGTGACGGACGAGCTCGTCGACCGGCACTACGAGCTCGCGCTCCGTGAAGGGAACCGCGCTGCGCTCGTGGCGCGCTTCTCCCAAGCGGCGCCCAAGGAGGAGGCGATCGCGCGCGTCGCGACGATCCGCGTGCCGACGCTCATCCTCTGGGGCGCGGAGGATCGGCTCATCCCGCCCTCGGTGGGGGAGCGCTTCGCCGACGCCATCGAAGGGTCCACGCTCGTCGTCTTCGACGGGCTCGGGCACGTCCCGCACGAAGAAGACCCCGCGCAGACGCTGGCGCCGCTCGCCCAGCTCTTGAAATCCCTCCCCTCCGGCCCGTAGAGAAGGGCATGGTCGGAGCTCCGAATACGGTGCGCGGCGCCGTCGTGCTCATCCGCTTGATGGTCGGGGGGATCTTCCTCTCCGAAGGGATCCAGAAGTACCTCGATCCGGCGCTCCGCGGGGCGGGGCGTTTCGCGCGCATCGGCATCCCGTCGCCCGAGTTCTGGGGGCCGGCCGTGGGGACCGTCGAGATCGTCGCCGGGGCCTTGGTGCTCGTCGGGCTCTTCACCCGCATTGCCGTCCTCCCGCTCGTGGCGATCATGCTCGGCGCGCTCCTCACGACCAAGCTGCCCGTCCTCCTGGGTGAGCCGATCTTCGGCTTCGAGCTCCGAACGCTGCCGAGCTACGGCTTCTTCGCGTGGATGCACGAGTCGCGCACCGATCTCGCGATGCTGCTCGGCTCGCTCTACCTCTTCTTCGTCGGCGCGGGGCCGTGGTCGATCGACGCGAAGATCCAGGGGCGGCGCGTATGAGTGACGCGAGCCTCCCGCGCGTGCTGGGGATCCCCGGGGCCGTCTCGCTCGGGCTCGGCTCGATCCTCGGCACCGGGATCTTCGTGAGCGTGGGGGTGGCGGCGGGTGTCGCGGCCGAGGCCGTGGTGCTCGCGATCGCCCTCGCCGCGCTCGTCGCCACGTTCAGCGGGCTCTCGAGCGCGTCGCTCGCGGCCGCGCATCCCACGAGCGGCGGCACCTACGAATATGCCACGCGGTTCTTGCATCCGACGGCCGGGTTCGCGGCGGGCATCACCTTCCTCGTGGCGAAGTCGGCGTCGGCGGCGACCGCGGCGCTCGGCTTCGCCGGTTACGCGCTGCGCTTCGTCGGCGTGTCCGAGCCGATCTACCGCACGCCGCTCGCCTTCGTCTCCGTGGTGGTGCTCACGCTGCTCGTCGCCACGGGCCTCCGGCGCTCGACGAGGGTGAACACGGTCGTCGTGGCGACGACGCTCGCGGCGCTCTTCGCGTTCGTCGCGGCGGTCCTCCCCGCCGCCTCCCGCGGGTTCTCGCCGGGCGCCGTGCTCGGGGCGACGGCCGCCGACCCGATGGGGCTCCTCGAGGCGACGGCGCTGATGTTCGTCGCCTACACCGGTTACGGGCGCGTCGCGACGCTCGGGGAGGAGATCCGCGATCCTTCGCGGAACATCCCGATCGCCGTGGGGATCACGCTGGTCGTGAGCCTCGTCATCTACGTCGTCGTCGGTGCCGCGGCGGTCTTCGCCGGGGGGCCCGCGCGCCTCGCCGAAGCGACGAGCGCGGCGGCGGCGCCCCTCGAGGTCCTCGCGCGAGAGCACGCCTCGCCCGAGATCGCGGCGCTCGTCGCCGTCGGCGCCATCACGGCGATGCTCGGCGTGCTCCTCAACTTGGTCCTAGGGCTCTCGCGCGTGGTGCTGGCGATGTCGCGGCGCGGTGACGCGCCTTCGGGGCTCACCAAGATCGAGGAGCGCTCGCCGAAGCGCGCCGTGTACGTGGTGGGCGCGGCCATCGCCGGGCTCACGCTCATCGGCGACGTGGCGGTGACGTGGGCGTTCAGCGCCTTCACCGTGCTCGTCTACTACGCGCTCACCAACCTCACGGCGCTCGCGCTCCCCGCGGAGCAGCGCCGCGTCCCGCGCGTCGTGCCGGCGCTCGGCCTCGTCTCGTGCGCCGGCCTGGCCTTCTTCGTGGACGTCCAGGTGTGGGCGACGGGGCTCGGGCTCCTCGCCGCGGCCCTCCTCGCGCGTTGGGTCATGCGACGGGTGTAAGATCCGCGGGGGCTCCGCGTCATACGGGCAGGAGGTTACGAATGACCGAGGAAACCAAGCGATGCGAGTGCGCTCCCTGCCGATGCCAGCCCTGCCGTTGCGGCGCGCCCGAAGAGGCGCGGTGTGAATGTAGGTGCGGGCCGGCTTGCCGATGCGGCGTCGAGTGCGAGTGTGGATGCCGTGGCTCAGAGTGACGAAGCGCTCGAGGGTGTGACGGCCGTGCGCGAGGCGATCGCGCGCGGTCGTTCGCGCTTCCTTTCGCTCGCGCGCGCGTGGGCGGGCGCCGACATCGACGCCGAAGAGGCGCTCCACGCCGCCTTCGAGAAGGCGCTCTCGAGCGCGGATCGGCTCCGTGACCCGGCGAGCGCCGAGGCGTGGGTCGGACGCGTCGTCCGCAACACCGTCGTCGACGCGCTCCGGCGCCGTCGTTCCGTCGTCGCCGGGGTCGATCCCGTGGAGATCGCCGACCCCATCGAACGGACGAGCAACTGCGAGTGCGTGCTGCACGAGGCGCGGCACCTCAAGCCGGAGTACGCGGCGATCCTCGAGCGCGTCGTGGTCGAGGGCGTCTCCGTGGGCGAGGTCGCGAGCGAGCTGGGGCTCACGGCGAACAACGCCTCGGTGCGCCTCCACCGCGCGCGCGAAGCCCTCCGGAGGCGCGTCGTCGCGCATTGTGGGACCGAGAGCGCGACCGGGTGCGGGGAGTGCCTCTGCGAGACGCGCGGCTGCTGCGCGGCGTGATCAGGGGTGCGCGCTCGACGAAAGGAGCGCGTCGAGGGCTCCGGCGTCGGTGACGTCCGTGAAGCCCGCGCGGCGGAGCATCGAGGTCGCGTGGGCGCTCCGCACCCCACTCCGGCAGTAGACGACGAGGGGACGATGCTTCGGCTCGAGCTCGTGCATCCTCCGATCGAGGACGGCGAGCGGGACGTTCTTCGCGCCAGGATAGTGTCTCTCGGCGAACTCCTCGGGCGTGCGGACGTCGACGTAGATGACTTGCGTGCGCATGGTTCCTCCGGCGCGTGAGAGCCAGCGGAGCCAGAATGGGTTCGGCGCGAACCCTTTTCGGCGCGGTCGGCTCCTACGCAGGAAGCCTTCGAGGAACCATGTTATCGACCTTCTACGCATCGCCCTTCGCGCCCCTCGTCGGTGGCGTGATGATCGGGCTCGCCGCTTCGCTCCTCTGGCTCGTCTCGGGACGTGTCGCGGGGATCAGCGGCATCACGGGTGGCCTCGTCGACCCGCGTTGTACCGACCGTCCCTGGAGGCTCAGCTTCGTGCTCGGCCTCCTCGGTGGTGGGTTCGTGATGTCGCTCCTCCTGCCCGCCGCCTTTGGCACCACGGTGGTGTCCATGGGCATCGCCGTCGCCGCAGGCGCGCTCGTGGGCGTGGGGACGACGCTCGCGAACGGCTGCACGAGCGGCCACGGCGTCTGCGGCACGGCGACGCTCTCCAAGCGCTCCATCGCCGCCACGGCCACGTTCATCGGGACGGGGATCCTCTCCGTCTACGTCTTCCGGCACCTCATGGAGGTGGGCGCATGAACCGGTTCGTCGTGCCCTTCGTCTCGGGCTTCCTCTTCGCCGCGGGGCTCGCCGTCGCGGGGATGACCGACCCGAGCCGTATCGTCGCCTTCCTCGACGTCACGGGCGAGTGGGATCCTTCGCTCATGCTCGTGATGGTCGGCGCCGTCTCGGTGTACGCCCTCACGCGCGCCTTCACGCGGAAGCTCTCGCGCCCGCTCGCGGCGGATTGCTTCGTGGGGCCGAAGGCCAAGGCCGTCGACGGTCGCCTCCTCCTCGGAGCAGCGATCTTCGGTGTCGGCTGGGGCCTCGCGGGTTATTGTCCGGGGCCAGCGCTCGCGGCCGCGGGCGCCTCCAGTGGTCAGGCGATCGCCTTCTCGTCCGCGATGGTCGCCGCGTTCGCCCTCACGAGGATGATGGATGGAAGAGCCGAGCAGCGCCGAGCTCCTGGAACGAGCGAAGAGCGGCGATGAGCGTGCGCTCGAGGCCCTCCTCGAGCGTCACCAGGCCCAGATCTATCGCTACGGCCTCTCGATGTGCCGCGATCCGGAGGACGCGAAGGACGTCCTCCAGGAGACGCTCCTCGCGCTCGCGCGGGGCGTGCGCGAGTTCCGAGGCGAGTCCGCGCTCTCCACCTGGCTCTACACCGTGGCGCGGAGCTTCTGCATCAAGAAGCGGAGGCGGAGCAAGTTCGCGCCGGAGCAGGAGCGCTCGCTCGAGGACGAGACGGAGGGCGGGCTCCAGATCGCCGACGTCGCGCGCGACCCGGAAGAGGCGCTCGTCGGGCGGCAGGTGGAGGAGGCGCTCGAGCGCGCCATCCAGAGCCTCGACCCGATGTACCGCGAGGTCCTCGTCCTGCGCGACGTCGAGGGCCTCACGGCGCCAGAGGTGGCGGAGGTGCTGGGGCTGGGTGTGCAGGCCGTGAAGAGCCGGCTCCATCGCGCGCGCGTGGCCGTGCGCAACGCGCTCATGCCCGTGCTCGGCGTCCCGGAGACGACGGCATCGCCCGCGGCGGGCTGTCCCGACGTGCTCACGCTCTTCTCCCGCCACGTGGAGGACGAGATCAGCGCCGAGGTCTGCGCCGACATGGAGCGACACATCGCCGCCTGCGATCGTTGCCGCACGGCGTGCGATTCGCTCAAGCGATCGCTCGCCCTCTGCCGTACCGCCGGGCCCGCCGTGAGGGTGCCCGACGAGGTGCAGGCCAAGGTGCGTCGCGCGCTCCGCGATTTTCTCACGGTGAACGCCGAGGGCATCTGAGGCAAGATCCCCGGAACCACGGGCGGCCCGACGCCCGCGCATGGCCGCTCGAACCGTTTCGTCGCCGAGTGGCTCTCACCGAAGAGGAGGCCGAGATGGCGACCATCGAGCTGAACGAGCGCAACTTCGACGAGATCGTGAAGGACGAGGGCATCTTCCTCGTGGACTTCTGGGCGTCGTGGTGCGGGCCGTGTCGCGCCTTCGCGCCCACCTTCGAGGCGGCCGCGGAGCGCCACCCGGACATCACCTTCGGCAAGGTGAACACCGAGAGCGAACCCGGGCTCGCCGCGTCGTTCGAGATCACGGCGATCCCGACGCTCGTGGTGATCCGCGACGGCGTGATCCTCACGATCCAACGCGGCGCGCTCCCGGCGCATCTCCTCGAGGACCTGATCCAGAAGGTCCGCGCGGTGGACATGGCCGAGGTCACGCGGCGGCTCGCCGAGCAACCCTGACGCCTCACGGGATCCGCACCACGTGGTGCTGGAGCTCGGCGCGGGCGAAGGCCGAAGAGCGCTGGCGTGCGCGGTGCTCGAGCTCGAGGACCACGTGCACGCGATCCGTCGCGCGGGATCGGAGGAGATGTCCGTGGTGCGCGTGGATCGAGGCGTGCGAGGCGAGGAGGGGCACGCCGACGCTGCAGGCCGCGGGCCCGCACTCGTCGAGGGCTTCGCCCAGGCACGCTCGAGTCTCTTCGGAGCGCGCGATGCAGAGATCGCCCGCCGCGGCGCGCATGCGCACGGGGACGTCGGCGAGGCGCCGTGCCGCCCCGCGACCTTCGAGCACGTAGAGCGCCACACGCGGCACCGCCTCGTGCCGCGGCGCGACGAGGAGGAGCACGCTTCCGTCGGGCTGGACCTCGAACGCGAGGAGCCCCGGGAGCGAGCGCGGTGGTTCGTCCGGACCGTGACCGCGCTCGAGCCGATCGGCGACGCCCGGGATCGAACGCGGGAGGGTGCGGACGAGCTCGAGCCCTTCGACGTCGGCGCGGTAGAGGTGCGCGCCGCGCTCGTCTTCCTCGACGAAGTAGAAGCCCTCGCGCGTCCCCTGGCACGCGACGATCGCACGCGAGCGATCGCGGCCATCGCGGAGG
>JAAYBZ010000201.1 GCA_012744445.1 Myxococcales bacterium
CCTCTACCAGAACTCCGGATGGGTGCAGTTCGGCCCGCGTTTCGTGCTCGATTGGCTCCCGCTCGGCGTCGTCCTCCTCGCCCTCGGGGGACGTCGCTTCGGCCCGGCCTTCAAGCTGCTCGTGGTGGCCTCGATCGCGGTCAACGCCTTCGGCGCCGTCACGTTCGATCGCCACTACGTCTTCTACGACGACGATCGGACGCAAGAGCGCATGTTCCAGCCGCATTGAGCGGCCATGGCCGTCTCGCCTCGGTCCACCCTAGAGATCCGGCGTGGACGTCGGCGGCTTCTTCCTCCTGCTCGTGTTCGCGGCCATCATCGGCTCGATGGGGCAGGCCCTCGCCGGGGATACGCGCGGGGGATGCCTCGTCGCGGCCTTCGTCGGGATCGTCGGCGCGCTCCTCGGCGGGTGGATCTCGAGCGTCGCGGGGTTGCCGCAGATCCTCGTCGTCACCATGGGAGGGTTCTCCTTCTCGGTGATCTACGCGGTGCTCGGCGCGACGATCTTCTCGCTCGTGCTCGGCGTGCTCGGGCGCGCGACGCGCGGCTAGCTCACATCGAGTCGACGTCGACGGAGAGATCACAGCACACCACGACGAGGAGCCCGTCGCGCGTGCGTGCGTATCGGCTGTGCGTGACGCAGGCGTTGCCCGAGGCGGTGCTGAGATAGGGCGGAGAGACGTAGCGAGGGGACTCGGGCGAGAGCTCGAGGAAGTACGCCTTGAGGCTCTGGTCCGCGCCGGGAGGCGCCGCGCGGAAGAGCGCGCGTCGCGGCGGCTCGCGGAGCGCGGTGCGCGTGAGCTGGATCCCGTGCTCGTCGAGGACGTAGATGGCCTCCACGTCGGGATGCAGGTCGAGCACGAACTCGAGGTTCTCGTCGAGCTCGTGCTTGTCGAGCGCCTCGATGCCCTGGATCACGGAGGTGACCGACGCTTCGTGGCGCTTCCGCGAGCGCCGCCGCGACTCGGCCCGACGCCGACTCTCCTCGCGCACCGCGGGGAGGTAGCGCCGCACGTTGTCGCACGCGAAGCGACTGACCTCGGCGATCGAGGCCCCCGGCCGCGCGAAGGCGAATCCCTGGAAGAGATCGACGCCGATCATCGCGGCCGCGACGACGTCTTCTTCGTCCTCGATGCCCTCGGCCACGACGAGCGCGCCGAGGCGTCGCGCGAGCATCACCACCGAGCGGCACGACTCGAGCTGCGCGCGCGAGTGCGAGAGGCCGTGCACGAGGGCGCGATCGATCTTGATGATGTCGGGCTCGATGCGCGCGAGCCGCTCCGGCGTGGAGTGGCCCGTGCCGTAGTCGTCGATCGCGATGAGGAAGCCCTCGTTCTTGTACGCGCGGGAGAAGCGGACGAGCGAGGCGAGGTCGTCGACGCGCGACTCGAGCACCTCGATGATGACGCTCGAGCGCGGGATGCCTACCTCGTCGACCAGGCGCGCGAGCGGCTCGGGATCGGCGGCGTGCCGCGCGAGCGTGCGCACGTCCCAGTTGAGCGTGATGGCGTGCGGCTCCGCGGAGAGCGAGGCGAACCGCTCGAGCGCCTTCCGCCGGCAGAACCGGTCGAAGTCGAAGAGGAGCTCGAGCTCCTCGGCGATGCCGAAGAGCGTGGCCGGCGGGATCAAACGCTGCGTGTGCGGCTCGAAGGCTCGGCTCAGGGCCTCGACGGCGAAGATGGTGCCGTTGCGGAGGGAGACGATCGGCTGGAAGTGGGTCTCGAGCTGGTCCTCACCGACCAGCACGGCCGGCGCGATGGCGCGGTGGGGGTGGTCGATCTCGGAGACTGCTTCCCGCAACGGGCGTGGGGTCGGGGGGGCGCTCATCTGGGAATTCCGAATTCAGTCCATCTATCACCCCGACGTTTCCCTCTCGTTTCGCCCCCGCGAACGTTCGAGGCATCCAAACTTTTTCACCCGTGTGGGTGTGTGATTCAGTCGACGATCTCCGGTGAAGGTCGCCAATGGCTCGGCACCGGGATCGCCTTGCGCGTCTTCATGTCGAAGCCCGCCATCACGACCTTGATGGTGCATACGCGCTGGTCGTTCACCAGGATGCGCTGCTCGAGCGTCATGCTCTTCTCGCCGATCGCCGCGCAGCGCGTGAGCATGCGGAAGGGGTCGCCGAATCTTCCTTCGCGGTGGAAGTCGAGCTCGAGCCGGACGAGGACGAACCACGGGATGTTCTCCTCGCGCACCTCGCCGAAGAAGTCCGCGCGACCGACCTCGGCCCAGGTCGCGTACGACATCGAGCTGATGTGCCCCATCATGTCCGTGTCGGAGAACCGGACCTGCGGGATGGTCTCGACGATGGGAAGGACGAGCGGCGCCACTTCATCTCGGCTCATGCGCGGGGTTTAGCAGGCGCCCGGCTCCCCCACCGTCGAATTCTCGCGCCCCACGCGAGCGACCTCGGCACATGCGTGACGAAGACGACATCCACCACCGGCGTCGTTTCCCACCTCACCCCACCGCCTCCGTTCCGCCGAGGCCGTTGCCAAGTCCGTCGAGCCGCGCCTCGCGAGCGACTCCGCAGCCGCCCCCTCCAGCCCACCGAGGACCAAGCGACCCCGCACCCCACGGCGACCACACCCCCCGATCCGAAGCGGGGGGACCCTAGCGAAGCGAGGCGCGGCTCGACGGACCCACGCAGCGCGCCTTCAGATTTCGAAGGCCATCGCCTCGAGCCGCGCCTGCTCCCGCACGCTCACCACCTTGGACACGTACCGCGAGAGCTCCGCCTGCACGTTCTCGCTCTCGAATTCGACGCGACTCTCGATGAGCGGCCCCGCCGCGAGGAACGTCCGCCGCAGGCCGTCGGCGAGCTCGGTGAGCTGCCGATCGAGCTCGCGGAGCTCCCGCTCGGTGTTCTCGACGAGCTTCTCCAGGCTCTGGTCGTAGGCCGACTTGAGCCCCGCGCGGAAATCCTCGGGGAGCACCTCCGGGAACATGCGCGCGTACGCCACGAGGCTCCGCCAGAGATCCTGCGCCTTCTTCGCATCGGGGTGCGGGCCGCGGAGCTCGTTCCCCACGAGATCGAGGTGGCGATAGGCCGCGCGGTACTGCGCGTGACGCACCTGGTACTCCATCTCCTCCTTTCGCGGCCAGAGGAGGTGACGGAGGCTGTGGGTTCGTCCCGTCGCGACGTCGTTGAGGTCCTGCGCGCTCTCGGGCAGCCGCACGAAGAACGCGCGCGCCGCCCGCGACGCGTGCGAGAGGAGCTCCGGGCTCGCGAGGCGCCGTCGCAAACGGTCGATCGAGCGCTCGTAGAGCATCGTGGCCTGCCGCACCACCGCGCGCGACGCCTCGTCGAGCATCCCGCCGTATTCGTGCGCCCACTCTGCGAGGCGCTCCCGGTGCGTCGCGTGGATGAGCGCGATCGTCTCTTCGAACTCCGCGCGCATCCGCTTGAGCTCGTCGCGCGACTCGAGCGAGCGCTTGAAGAGGTAGACGAAGAGGACGACGTAGACGACGCCGTAGGCCGCGAGCCAGGCCGCGAAGCCGAGCGCCGTGGGCAGCATCTCGGCGAACCAACCGTCGCCGGCGGGCACGATCTCGCGCGCCATCCCGGCGAACCAACCCTTCACGTCGACGATCACGTCGATGGCGATGGCGGCGAGGATGACCACGATGAGGCTCGAGCGACGGAGCACCACCGAGAGCGGGAGGCCCACGTTCTGGCTCATGCGCGCCACGTGGTTGGCGCTGAAGACGACGTCGGCTGCGCCGAGGAGGAAGGTGAGCAGCCGCCGCTTGAGCCCGTAACGCGAGCGCACCTCGAGGTCGAAGATCGTGGGGCTCGGCGGCTTGGGCTCGACCAGGGCCGGGATCGCGGCTTCGACGCCCACCTCGATCGGCGCGTCCCGCAGCCGGTGGATCTCGACGGCCTTCAGCGCGGCCTCCGGGCTCGGCCGCGCGAGGACGGCGTCCACGATGCGATCGCGCAGCGGCGTGAGGCTCGCCTCGGTGCGGGAGAGCGCCTCGAGGAGCTCGGTCTCCACGCGCGACACGTAGGCCTCGGGCGTCTCGTCCGGGCCGGTTCCGCTGGTCTCCGACCACGAATCACCCGCGCGCTGATCCCACTTGAGGAGCGTCGCGTCGGTGGTCCGGCTCATCCGCGCGAGGGCCTTCTCCACCAGGTCGGTCTGGAGCTTCCGGAACTGGACGAACCAGAGGACCTTGTGGAGGAAGTAGAGCAGCGGCAGGACCATCGCCGCGTACACCGCGAAGGTCACGAGCTGCCCCAGCGCCTGCATGGCGCGAACGTAGTACAGCTCACCCGGGCGCGCATCTCGCCCCTTGGACGTGCATTCCGTGAATCCCGATCTACGATAGCCGCGCGCTCGTTGGCTGCGGGTGCCGTCCTCATGCGAACGCCGCAGACGCTCATCGACTATCTCCGCCTCTCGTCGGAGCAGAATCCGTCGCGCCCCGCGCTCCACGTGCGGCGCGACGGGAATTGGCTCACGTGGACGGCGGCGGACTATTGGTTCGATGCCCGCGACGCGGCGCGCGGCCTCATGGCCCTCGGGCTCCAGCCGGGCGATCGCGTGGGCCTCGTCGGCAAGAACCAGCCCGAGTGGGTCGTCTTACAATACGGCGCACAGATCGCGCGCGGCATCCCGGCCCCCATCTTCGACACCGCCACGCCCGATCAGATGGCCTTCATCCTCCGCGACGCGGGCGCGAAGATGGTCTTCTGTGAGGGCGCGCACGAGCTCGAGACCCTCCTCGCCCTCGAGGCCGCGGGAAAAATCGAGCCCCTCGACCACATCATCACCTTTCACCCGGTCGAGGGGCGTGACGATCCGCGGGTGAAGTCCTACGCCGAGCTCGTCACCTTCGGGCGCGGTCAGGATCCGGCGCTCGTCGAGGCACGCATCCAGGAGGTCGAGCCCGACGAGACGTGCCTCCTCGTCTACACCTCGGGCACCACGGGCGAGCCCAAGGGCGTCGAGCTCACGCACCGCGGCCTCCTCGCGGTGGGCCACGGCGGATACGAGCGCTTCTCCGATCTCGTGGGCGAGGAGCGCTACCGCTCCCTCAGCTACCTCCCCCTCAGCCACCAGGCCGAGCAGCTCTTCACCGTGGTCTTCCCCGCCGTCTTCGAGGGCGAGGTCTACTTCTGCTGCGATCCCGACCGCCTGCTCGACTGCCTCCTCGAGGTGCGCCCCACCGTCTTCCTCGGCGTGCCCAAGGTCTGGGAGACCTTCGAGCGCCGCATCCAGACCGAGATCGACGCGCTGAGCAGCGCGCGCGCCGCCGTGGTGAAGTGGTGCCGGGAGACCGAGCTCGCCGCCTTCTACGAGCAATGCGAGCGCGGCCAGAGCGAGCTCTACCTCCCGCCCACGCGGCGCCTCGCGCGCAAGCTCGCCCTCGACGCCATCCGGCGGAGCGTCGGCCTCGACCAGCTCCGGCTCGCGGCCACCGGCTCCGCGCCGATCTCACCGCGCACCCAGGAGGTGCTCGCGTCGATGGGCATCGTGCTCATCGAGGGCTACGGCCTCACGGAGACCTCCGGGCTCGTCACCGTCACCGACCACCGGCGGCCCCGCTTCGGCACCGTCGGCAAGCCCCTCCCCGGCGTCGAGGTGCGCCTCTCGCGCGACGGCGAGATCGAGGTGCGCGGCGCTCAGGTGACGCGCGGCTACTTCCGCCGCGAGGAGGAGACCCGCGCGCTCTTCACGCCCGACGGATTCCTCAAGACGGGCGATCTCGGCGGCTTCGACGAGGAGGGCAACCTCATCATCACCGGCCGCAAGAAGGAGCTCATCATCACCGCCGGCGGCCGCAACGTCGCGCCCGTGCCGCTCGAGAACATCCTCCAGGGCATCCTCGGCGTGCAGCACGCGATCGTCGTCGGCGATCGCATGCCCTACCTCTCGGCGCTCTTCACGCTCGACCCGGCGCAGCTCAAGACCCTCACGGAGACGCTGGGCCTCCCGCCGATGCCGATGCACGAGCTCGCCAAGCACCCCAAGCTCCGCGACTACCTCGAGCAGCGGATCGATCGCGAGTACAACCGCAAGGTCGCCCGGCACCAGATGATCAAGCGCTTCGCGATCCTGCCCCGCCCGTTCTCGGTCGACCGCGCCGAGCTCACGGCCAGCCTCAAGAAGCGGCGCGGGGCGATCGTCGCGCGTTACGCCGACGTGATCGCGCAGCTCTACCACGTCGAAGCGCCGCGCAAGGAGGCCTGAGACTCGGCGGCGCTTCGCCCCCGTTCGCGTCGCGCGCCACGGCGCAGGGCCTCAGAGGCCGAGGTTCTTGCGGATGCGCGGGATCGGCGCCTCGAGGTTCGGCGTGAAGGCGTCGCCGCGGATCGTCTCGCACGCCTCGATGTAGCGGCGCGCCGCCTCGATGCGGACCTCGTCGGGGATCGGCGGGATGGGGCCGTCGCCCGTATAGCCCTGGTCCGCGAGGTAGCGGCGGACGTACTCCTTGTCGAAGCTCTCCGGGCTCTGTCCTGCCTTGAACCGCGCTTCGTAGGTGTTCGCGAACCAGAAGCGCGAGCTGTCGGCCGTATGGATCTCGTCGATGACGACGATCTTGCCGTCCTTCGTCTTGCCGAACTCGTACTTGGTGTCGACGAGGATGAGCCCGCGCTCGGCGCAGAGCTTCTGGCCGTACTCGAAGAGCGCCATGGCGTACTCGGCGGCTTCGTCGAAGTCGCGCGCGCTCATGCGGCCCATCGCGAGGATCTCCTCACGGCTCGCGCTCACGTCGTGGTCGCCCTTCTCGGCCTTGGTGCTCGGCGTGAGGATGGGCTTGGGGAGCTTCTGATCCTTGACGAGGCCCTCGGGGAGCTCGTGCCCGCAGAAGACGCGGGCGCCGTTCTTGTAGTGCGTCCAGATGCTCGTGGAGGTGACGCCCGTGATGTACGCGCGCACGATCATCTCCACGGGGAGCGGCTCGCACTCGACCGCGACCATCACGTTGGGATCGGGGACGTCGATCACGTGGTTCGGGACGAGATCCTTGGTCTCCTCGAACCAGAACGCCGCCAGCGAGTTGAGGATCTGCCCCTTGAAGGGGAGGGTGCCGAGCACGCGATCGAAGGCGCTGATGCGATCGGTGACGACGATGATCCGCTTCCCGTCGACGGTGTAGTTGTCGCGGACCTTGCCCTCGTATTTGGTCCCGACCCCGAGGTCGGTCGCATCGAGGGTGAGTTCGAGGCCCTCACGGAGGGTTTCGGTGGACACGGGCACGGCGCTTCTCCTCGGTTCCTGGGGCGCGAACCCTAGCAAACCTCTGCGGCCGCGAAAGCCGGAAGGCGAGGGCTCCTCGCCCCCGGATCAGCTCACGTAGCCGTTCTCGCGGAACCAGGCGATGGCGTCGCGGATGGTCTCCTCGATGGGGCGATAGCTTGCGCCGAGCTCGCGCACGCTCTTCTCGTTGCTGTAGAAGCTCGGCTTGAGCGAGTACTCGAAGAAGACGCGCGAGAGCTGCGGTTCGACGCCGGTCTTCTTGGCCTGGACCTCGCCGAGCTGGATGAGCGCGCGGGCCACGGGGACCGGGACGCGGACGTACTTCCGCTCCTTGCCCACCACGCGCCCGATCGCGCGGAGGAGGCCGATGTTGTCGAGGTTGTGCGCCGTCGCCACGTAGGTCTCGCCGGGCTTGCCGCGCTCGGCCGCGAGGACGTGCACCTCGGCGGCGTCGCGCACGTCGACGTAGGTCGCGCCGCCGTCCACGTAGATGGGCGGCGCCTCGCCCTTGAGCGTCTCGAGGATGAGCTTGCCCGAGGGCGTGGGGCCGATGTCGCGCGGACCGAAGACGATGCCCGGGCAGACGATGCGCACGTCGAGGCCCCACATCGCGAAGGCGTCGGCGATGCGGCGGCTGTGGTACTTGGCGCGGCTGTAGGGGAAGTCGATGTCCCACGCGTCGTAGGGCGTGCGCTCGTCGGCGAGGGTGCCCTCTGGCGGCCGGCCGATGGCCACGATGCTCGCCGTGTAGACCACCTTCTCGACGCCGGCGCGGCGGCAGGCCTCGAGCATGTGGAACGTGCCCATGTCGTTGACCTCGTACATGGCCGTGGGGTCGGGCATCCACGCCTTGTAGATGGCCGCCGCGTGGAAGACGGTGTCCATGCCCTCCACGGCCTTCAGGCAGTCCTGCGGGCTCAGGACGTTGCCGTGGACGATCTCGACGTCGAGGCCGTCGACGTTCTTGGTGGGCTCGCTCGGGAGCGCGAGGATGCGGACCTTCACGCCGCGATCGAGGAGCGCGCGGACGATGGAGCTGCCGAGGAAACCGCAGCCGCCGGTGACGAGGGCGTTCTTCATCGGATCCTTGTACCGCATTCGGCTCCACTCGGGGCAGCCCCTGCGACATGCCGTCGGCCATTCGCTTTCTCCGAAATCGTTCCTATATTCGTGGACATGCCCCGTGCGGACGCCGAGCTCACCATCCCGGCCTGCCTGGACCAAGTGGCGCGCCGCCTCGAGGGCCTGAGCCCCGTCGATCGCGCGGCCTACGTCGATCGCCACTCCGCCGTGGCCGCGCTCCTCCGCGAGCACCGCGGCGAGCCCGAGGTCCTCTTCATCCGGAGGGCCGAGCGCCCGGGCGATCCGTGGTCCGGGCACATGGCCTTCCCCGGCGGCCGCAAGGAGCCGGGCGATCCCGACCTCGTCCACACCGCCGAGCGCGAGACCTTCGAAGAGCTCGGCTTCGTCCCCAGCGAGTTCGGCCGGCTCGTCGGCCGCCTCGACGACGTGGAGGCCGTGGCGCGTGGGCGGCGCGTCGGCATGATCGTCCGCCCCTACGTCTACGTCGTCGAGCGCGACCCGCGCCTCCGCCCCAACGAAGAGGTCGCCGAGGCCTTCTGGAGCCCCCTCCGCCCCATGCTCGAGGGCCGCGTCGACACCGTCCGGCCCTACGTGCTCGACGGAAAGGAACTCGCGCTCCCCGCGTACGATCTCGGAGGGCGCATCGTGTGGGGGCTCACCTATCACATGCTCCAGGGGCTGTTTCGGCTCTTCCGTTGAGGCACGCTACGAGCACGGGTCGGGTTGAGGCGGTTATCTGCATGGGCATTCGGGGTCGCGTTGCTCGCCGGCTGTGAGGCGACGAGCGGCGACGGCGCGCCATCCGAGGCCCCCATCCTCGCCACCTCGCCCGCGAGCGAGATGGAGGAGGACGACGCCGTCGAGCCACGCGGATCGGTCCCCGCCGAGCTCGAGCTCGAGGAGGACTTCCTGCCCGATCCCGCGACGCTCACGGGCTTCGGCGGCGGCTCGCGGCTCGCCTCCGAGCTCAACCCCGCGTGTCTCGGCTGGGTGCGGCGCGCGCCGAACCACCGCCTCATCACCAAGGGCCACCACGAGCGGTTGCGCATCTTCGTCAACGGCGGCGATCGCGATACGACGCTCGTCGTGCGCAAGCCCGACGGGACCTTCCTCTGCAGCGACGACGTGGACGGACGCCATCCGCTCGTCGAATTCCCCACCACGCCGGGGCTCCACGAGGTCTGGGTGGGCACCTACGACCGGCGCGCTTCCTCGCCCTACGTGCTCGGCGTGAGCCGCCGCAAGAACGTCGGCCCGCGCGACGTGCCCCCGCCGGTGGGCGCGATGCCCCGCCTCGCCACCGAGCCTCCGCTCGGTCTTCCCGCCGAGCCGCTCGAGTCGAACTTCGCGGCGGTGCGGCTCCGGCCCGGCTTCTCGCCCTCGCCCAAGGTGCTCCACGGCACCTCGGGGAGCTCGACGAGCGAGAGCGTCGACGCCTCCACGCTCGCGCCGGGCTGCGCCGGCCACATCACGGCGCAGCCCGATCACCTGCTCTACGTGGAGAAGGTGATCCCGCGCCTCGTGATCGCGGTCGACTCGGGCGCCGGCGACACCACGCTCGTCGTCCGGCGCCCCGACGGCCGCTTCCTCTGCGACGACGACGCCGGCCCCAGGAAGGGCGGGCGCGTCGAGGGGCGCTTCGAGGCGGGCACCTACCGCGTCTGGGTGGGGAGCCACGGGGCCATCGACAACCACCCGTATCGCCTCGGCCTATCCGAGGAAAAGGACTACGGCCGCGAGACGCTCTGAACGTGGGGGGTGATTGACGTAGGGCCGAGGAGGACTAGGGTAGGCCCGTGCCCGAAGCCGATCCCACTCGCCTCGTCGACTGCATCAAGCTCAAGAAGAAGCTCCCCGGTCTCGCGAAGCCGCCCTTCCCGACGCCCCTCGGACAGCAGATCTTCGAGCAGGTCTCCAAAGAGGCATGGGACTTGTGGCTGAAGGAGAGCGTCCGCTTCATCAACACGTACCGGCTCGATCTCTCCTCCAAGGAGGGCCAGGAGTTCATGGTGAAGCAGCTCAAGGTCTGGCTCGGGCTCGAAGAGGGTGAGCTCGCGGCCACGGCCTGGACGCCGCCCTCGAAGGACGAGTGAGCCGCATGGCGCTCGATCCCCGCTTCGGACTCACGCTCCGCGCCGGCAAGGAGGCGCGCGCCCTCGAGCTCGTCGAGGAGGCCGAGCTCGACGCCTTCAAGAAGCGCCTCCCCCGCGCGACGCGCGAATTCGTGGAGGCCGTGGGCTTCCGCGGCGGTCCCGGGCGGTTCTGCGCGCTGCCGAACGCCGAGGGCGGCCTCGATCGCTTCGTCGCCGTGCACGGCAAGCGCGGCCGGTACTTCGAGACCTTCGGAGCGCTCGCGTCGAGCCTCCCGGCCGGGGTCTTCTCGCTCGTGAGCGATCTCGGCGAGGCCGAGGCCACCGAGGCGGCCATCGGCTTCGGCGCGGGCGCCTATCGCTTCGAGAAATACCGCGCGACGCGCCTCGAGACGCCGCGCCTCGTGATCCCCAAGGCGGCCGATCGCGAAAAGGTCGAGTCGACGCTCGCGTCCATCTACCTCGTCCGCGATCTCATCAACACGCCCACGAACGACCTCGGCCCCAAGGAGCTCGCCGACGCCGCGCGCAAGATCGCGCGCGAGTTCCAGGCGCGCGTGCGCGTCGTGGTGGGCGACAAGCTCCTCGACGAGGGCTTCCCGCTCGTGCACGCCGTCGGGCGCGCGAGCGCGGAGGCGCCCCGCCTCATCGACATGCGCTGGGGGCGACGCGGCCCCGAGATCGTCCTCGTCGGCAAGGGCGTCTGCTTCGACTCCGGCGGCCTCGACATCAAGCCCGCCTCGGCGATGAAGCTCATGAAGAAGGACATGGGCGGCGCTGCGCACGCGCTCGGCCTCGCGCGCATGATCATGGCGGCCAAGCTCCCGTGCCGCCTGCGCGTGCTCATCCCGGCCGTGGAGAACGCCGTCTCGGGCTCGAGCTTCCGCCCGCTCGACGTGCTCCCCTCGCGCAAGGGCAAGACGGTGGAGATCGGCAACACCGACGCCGAGGGCCGGCTCGTCCTCGCCGACTGCCTCACGGCCGCGGGCAAGCCCGACCTGCTCATCGACTTCGCCACGCTCACGGGCGCGGCGCGCGTGGCGCTGGGCACGGAGCTCCCGGCGCTCTTCACCAACGACGATCGCCTCGCCGCCGAGCTCGCCGAGGGCGCCGAGCGCGCGGGCGATCCGCTCTATCGACTCCCGCTGCACCGCGACTATCGCAAGGCGCTCCGCAGCGACGTCGCCGACCTCAACAACACCAACGAGGGCGGCTACGGCGGCGCGATCACGGCGGCGCTCTTCCTCGAGGAGTTCGTCGAGCCCGGCGTGCCCTGGGCGCACTTCGACGTCATGGCCTACAACCTCGGCTCGGGGCCGGGGCGCCCGCGCGGCGGCGAGGCCATGGGCATGCGCGCGGCGTTCGAGGCGATCGCGACGCGCGTCCGCGCCCAGACCAAGGCCGGCGC
>JAAYBZ010000027.1 GCA_012744445.1 Myxococcales bacterium
GGGGATGGCGTAGCGCTTCACGTCGATGATCGCGCCGGTGTCGTAGTCGCGCTCGAGGCGGTGCAGGGTGACGCCCGTCTCGCGGTCGCCCTCGAGGAGCGTCCAGAAGAACGGGTCGGGGCCGCGATGGCGCGGCAGGAGCGAAGGGTGCGTGCCGAAGGCGCCGCGCGGGTGCGCCTCGATGAGATCGCCCGGGATGAGTTTGGGCCAGAAGAAGGAGAGGAGGGCGTCGGGCCGCCGGCTCAGGATCGCCCGCTGCACCTCGGGGGCGCGGAGGTCGGGCCGACCGAGGAGGAGCGTCCCTTCGGGGAGCGTCCTCCGGAGGCGGCGCATGCCCGGGGCGTCGACGTGGCCCACACAGACGGTGACGGGGGTGAACCCCGCCCGGGCGAGGGCGAGCGCCCCGATGGGCAGCCCGACGTACGTGAATCGCATCTCCGTGATATACAGCGCTCGGTGGAGGACGATAAGCCGTTGATCCGGGTGGTGGCCGCGCTCGTATGCGAGGGCGGCCGTTATCTCATCACGCAGCGGAGGGCCGAGGCCGTCCTCCCCATGCTCTGGGAGTTTCCGGGCGGGCGCGTCGAAGACGGCGAGACCGATCAGGAGGCCCTCGATCGCGAGCTGCGCGAGCGGCTCGGCGTGGGCGCCGCCATCGGCGAGCTCATCAGCTACGTGCGCCACGAGTACACGCGCTACGTCGTCGATCTCCACCTCTACGCCTGCACGCTCGAGAGCGCGGACATCCGCTGCCTCGCCGTGCGCGATGCGCGCTTCGTCTCCTCCGACGACTTCGAGCGCTACGAGTTCACGCCGGCCGACGAGGCCTCGGTGTGGGCCCTCCTCGCGGAGCGCACCACGCGCCCCGATCCCATCTGACGCGGATCAGTGGAGCGACTCGCTCGGCGGCCCGGACACCCCGGAGGGTGAGAGCACGGCGTGGCTGAGCGCGATGATCTGCACGAGGATGGCGCGGTAGACGCGATCGAGCTGCTCGATGGGCGGCGCGTCCTCGTCGGCCTGGTCGTAGGCCTCGCGGACGTGGTGCTGCACGAACTCCACCACCGCCGGCTGGTTCATGGCGATGAGGTCGTCGCTGTCGAGCTTCTCGAGGGGATCGAGCGCGCGGAGCTCCTCGTCGGCGCTGAGGGTGGCGAGGGCGAGGGCGAGCGCGGACTCGTCGACCTCTTCGAGGCGGTTGGGGAAGGCCTCGGAGAAGATCAGGTGGACCGCGGCGACGAGGAAGTAGCCGAGCGATTGCGCGAGCTCGTTGGGGATCTCACCCAGCTCGTCCGAGACGAAGGAGTAGATGGCCGGCTGCTTCTGGCCGAGCTGCGCGAAGAGGCGATCCAGCTTGTTTTGAAGCGAGACCGACTCCCCCTCGAGCATGCGCTCGACCTCGTCGACGACGCGGCGGTCGACGACGGCATATCGCGGGATGGGCCGGATCGCGGCCTTGCGAAAAAACACGCGGGGTCTGTAGCACGCGACCGCGCGGGCTCCCATCCGCGGCGTGCGCGGACGTCACCGCGCGGGGGCTCACTCGTCGAAGAAGAGGGGCGCGCGCTTCTTGGTGAA
>JAAYBZ010000202.1 GCA_012744445.1 Myxococcales bacterium
AAGCTCGAAGAGCGCGGCTACGTCACGACGATCAAGAGCGCGAAGAAGCTCGTCGAGCGTGAAAAGCCCGAGGTCTGGGATATCCTTGATGAGGTGATCACGGAGCATCCGGTCCTTGTGAACCGTGCCCCGACGCTTCACCGCCTCGGCATCCAGGCGTTCGAGCCGGTTCTCGTTGAAGGTAAGGCGATCCGCCTCCATCCGCTTGTCTGCACCGCGTTCAACGCGGACTTCGACGGCGACCAGATGGCGGTCCACGTGCCGCTTTCGGTCGAGGCGCAGATGGAAGCCCGCGTCCTGATGATGAGCACGAACAACATCCTCTCGCCCGCGAGCGGAAAGCCCATCATCAACCCGACGCAGGATATCGTCCTCGGCCTCTACTACATGACGCGTGAGAAGCCCTTCGGTAAGGGGCGCTATCGTGAGGGCGCCGAAAAGCAGGGCGATTTTTCCGGCATCTATTCCTCGCCTGAGGAGGTCCGGATGGCCTTCGACGCGGGCGAACTCGAGCTCCATACCAAGATCCGCCTCCGCCGCCTGACCGAGAAGAATGGCGAGCGCAAGAGCGAGCTCCACGACACGACCGTGGGACGCGTGCTTGTGAGCGAGATCCTGCCCGAGCCGCTCGACTTCACCTACGTGAACAAGACGCTCGATAAGAAGGCGCTCTCGACGCTGATCGACCAGTGCTATCGCGCGGCGCGCAATAAGGCCACCGTGCTCCTCGCCGATCGTCTCCGGAGCCTCGGCTTCGAGATGGCGACCCAGGCTGGCCTCTCGATCTGCATGGAAGACATGACGATCCCCGAGGTCAAGAAGGACGTGCTTGAGCGCGCTCAGGACGAGGTCGCGACCGTCGTCGAGCAATATCAGGCCGGCTTCATCACCGATGGTGAGCGCTATAATAAGGTCGTCGATATCTGGGCGGAGGCCTCTGACCAGATCGCGGCGGCGCTCGTCAACGAGATCGGCCGCACGGTCGTTGAGGATCCCGCGACGGGTGAGACGGCCGAGGTGCCGAGCTTCAACTCCATCTTCATGATGGCTGACTCGGGCGCCCGCGGATCGAACCAGCAGATCCGTCAGCTCGCCGGGATGCGCGGCCTGATGGCCAAGCCCTCGGGTGAGATCATCGAGACGCCGATCACGGCGAACTTCCGCGAGGGTCTTACGGTCCTTCAGTACTTCATCTCGACGCACGGCGCCCGTAAGGGTCTTGCCGATACGGCGCTCAAGACGGCGAACTCGGGTTATCTCACTCGCCGCCTTGTCGACGTCGCGCAGGACGCCGTCATCACGCAGTTCGACTGCCAGACGCTCGACGGCATCTGGGTGAAGAAGCTTGAGGAGGGCGGTGAGGTCGTCACCCCGCTCGGTGAGCGTATCCTTGGACGCGTGGCGCTTGAAGATATCTTCGATCCCGTCACGCGCGAGGTCATCGTCGAGGCCAACACTGAGCTCGACGAGGAGCTCATCGAGAAGCTCGAGAACGCGGGCATCGAGAAGGTGCTCATCCGCTCGGTCCTCACCTGCCAGACCCGCCGCGGCGTCTGCGCGAAATGCTATGGGCGAGATCTCGCCCGCGGCTATCGCGTGAACATCGGCGAGGCGGTCGGCGTCATCGCGGCGCAGTCAATCGGTGAGCCCGGAACGCAGCTCACGATGCGGACCTTCCATATCGGTGGTGCGGCGGCGCGCGGTAAGATCGAGCAGAGCTCGGCCGAGAACCGCCTCGAGGGTATCGTGAAATTCGATAACCTCCAGATCACGCGGAAGAGCGACGGCAAGCTCGTCGTGATGGGCCGTAACGGTCAGGTGAAGATCCTCGACGACTCCGGGCGTGAGCGCGAGAGCCATACGGTCCCCTACGGCGCGTTCGTTACCGTCGAAGAGGGCCAGAAGGTCGAGGCGCGCACCGTCCTTGCCGAGTGGGATGCGTACGCCAACCCGATCCTCACCGAGGTCGGCGGCGTCGTGAAGTTCGGCGATATCATCGAGGGCGTCACCATGGAGGAGACGCTTAACGAGGTGACTGGTCTCTCCCAGGCCAATATCATCGAGTCGCGTGATCCGAGCGCTCGCCCGCGCATCAGCATCAAGAAGCCCGGCACGGACGAGACGCTCAAGACGAGCGGCGAGAACGTGGCGCGCTATTTCCTCCCCGTGGGCGCCAATATCCAGGTGACCGACGGGCAGGAGATCGAGGCCGGAGATATCCTCGCCAAGATCCCGCGCGAGACCACGAAGACCAAGGACATCACGGGCGGTCTGCCCCGCGTGGCCGAGCTC
>JAAYBZ010000203.1 GCA_012744445.1 Myxococcales bacterium
GGCACGACCTTCCTCGTGGTCGTGATCCTCGTCTCGATCATCCTCGGATCGCTCGTGACGCCGCTCGTGCTCCCGCACGCCGAAGGCCTCGTCGGCCAGGTGCAGGTGCTCGCGCTCCGCGTCGGCCTGCTCCCCGTGATCGCGGCCGTGAGCTACGAGTTCCAGCGCTTCAGCGCGCGCTATTGCACGCGCGGGCCGCTCCGCGTGCTCCTCTGGCCGGGCTTCCTCTTCCAGAAGATCACCACCATCGAGCCCGACGACGATCAGATCGAGATCGCGATCGCCGCGCTCGACGCCGCGCGCTGGCGCGAGTCGGTGGGCAAGGACGCGCCGGCGCCGGCCGAAGCGCCGCTCTTCTTCCCCGACTTCGCCGGCTTCCGCGCGGCCCTGCCTAGCTTGAGGGGCTGAGCTTGCTGCCGAAGCAAAAGCTCGACAGCCTGGTCGCGCGGCACCGCGAGCTCGAAGAGATGCTCTGCCGCCCGGAGATCGCAGCGGACGGAAAGCGCTTCGCCCAGCTCAACCGTGAGCGCGCCGAGCTCACCGAGCTCGTAGACAAGTACGCGCGCTACAAGCAGCTCGAGGCACGAATCGCCGAAGACAAGGCCGCGCTCTCCGATCCCGAGCTGCGCGAGCTCGCCGCCGAGGAGCTCCCCGAGCTCGAGGCCGAGATCGCCGAGGTCGAAGGCGAGATCCAGGTCCTCCTCCTGCCCAAGGATCCCAACGACGAGCGCAACGTCTTCCTCGAGATCCGCGCGGGGACGGGCGGCGAGGAGGCGGCGCTCTTCGCGGCCGATCTCTTCCGCATGTACAGCCGCTACGCCGAGTCCAAGCGCTGGAAGGTGGAGATCGCCTCGATGAGCGAGGCCTCGGCGGGCGGCATCAAGGAGGTCATCGCCGTCGTCTCGGGCGATCGCGTCTACAGCGCGCTCCGTTTCGAGGCCGGCGTGCACCGCGTGCAGCGCATCCCCGCCACCGAGAGCGCCGGTCGCATCCACACCTCGACCGCGACCGTGGCCGTGATGCCGGAGGCCGACGAGGTCGAGGTCGAGATCAACGAGAAGGACCTCGAGATCTCGAAGACGGCGGCGGGCGGCCCGGGCGGACAGGGCGTGAACACCACGATGAGCGCCATCAACCTGCGCCACATCCCCACGGGCATCTGCGTCCGCGCGGAGGAGCAGCGCTCCCAGCACCAGAACCTGGCGCGCGCGATGCAGATCCTCCGCGCCAAGCTCTACGAGATGGCCGAGCGCGAGCGCGCCGAGGCGATCCGCGACGAGCGCCGCTCGATGGTCGGCACGGGCGAGCGCGCGGAGAAGATCCGCACGTACAACTACCCGCAGAACCGCGTCACGGATCACCGCATCCAGCTCACGCTCCACTCGCTCGATCGCGTGATGGAGGGCGAGCTCGACGAGCTCATCACCGCGCTCCGCACGCACCATCAGGCCGAGCTGCTCCGCGCTCGCGCGGACGCCTGAGCTCAGCGCGCGAAGCGGGCGTCCGCGAGCGCGTCGAGCGTGGGCGAGGCCCCGAGCGCTCGCTCCTCGGCCTCGTAGGCGTCCGGTTCGACGACCTGGCCGCCGCGCTTCTTGGCCTCCTCGGTCACGATCCTCTGCATCGGCGAGAGGAGGGGCCCGCCCTCGAGCCAGATCGAGAGGACGGCGCCTTCGCCTTCTTGTCGGAGGCGCGTGTGGACGGGGCGCACGCCGCGGCCCCGCATCCACGCGAGCGCGCCCTCCGCGTCGGTGCGGCGGTCGAATCGATGGGCCACGGGGTGGAGGACGCGCTTGGGGCGCACCGTGAGGTGGACGGAAAGCGGGATCGCGAGCGACCAGCCGCTCTTCAAGATACCCCCGATCAAGTCGGGGCCGATCGCGCGCCGCGGCGCGGGGCGGAGATCGAGGCGCCGCCCGTCGGGCGTGACGGCTTCGAGGCCCGCGACCGCTTGGGTCACGGGGTCGTCGTCGGGCGAGGGCGCGCCCGCGCAGCCGGTGGCGAGGTACTCGCCGAGCGTGAGCGTCTTGGGCGCGGCGGTGACGAGCGCGCGCCCGGTCGGCGCGATCACGCGCTCCACGTCTTCGAGCGTCGCGCCCACCTCCGCGTGGACGAGGTTCGAGGGCGCGTCCACGTCGAGGATGCGCGTGAGCCGCGAGAGGTCGAGCGACGCGCGGCCCTCTCGCTCGAAGCGGATCCCGAGGCCGTGCGCGGCCTTCACGCCCATCGCGGCCTCGTCGCGGCTCGCGGGGCGGAAGACGAGCGTGCCGTCCTCGAGCGTGGCGGAGGCGCCGAGGCGCGCCGCGAGCTCGACGAGCGCGTCAGCCACGGAGCACCTCCTCGGGGATGAGCGTCCCGCGGTTGAAGAGCGACTTGGGATCGAGCGTGCGCTTGAGGTCGGCGACCCATCCCACGGCCTCGCCTTGCTCGGCGCGCATGAAGGGCGCCTTGGAGCGGCCGACGCCGTGGTGATGGCTGAGGCTCCCGCCCGCGTCGACGGCGGCGGCGAGCGCGTCCGCCCAGGCGCGGTCGTAGATCTCCATCGCCTCGGCGTCGTCCTTCGCGGCGCCCGCGAAGGTGAAGTAGATCGAGCCGCCGTCGGGATAGGCGTGGCTGAAGTGCGCCATCACGAAGACGTGCTTGCCGAGCGCCTTCCGCACGGCGTCGTAGAGCGCCTCGAGGCGGCTCCACCGCGCCGAGACCTCCATCGTGTCGGAGAACGCGCCGGCGCGGAAGATCGGCGACTGCCGGTAGCTCACGCTGTGCCGGTGCGCGAGCCAATGACGCGCGGGCTCCTCGCCGAGATCCTTCGCCGCGAGGTCGAGGGCGATCCGCTTGGCCTCTTCGCGTTCGACCTCGCCGAGCTCGCGATCGCACTCCCAGACCAAGACGAGCGTGGCGCCGCCGAGCACACGATCGGGCGCGAGGTCGACGAGGCGGTTGAGGGCCTGGGCGTGCTCGAGCGCGGCGACGAGCGCCTTCATGCCGAGCGCCTTGGCCGGGCTCGTGGGCTTGGGCCGATCGGGGCGGACCTTGGACTTCACGCTCCCTCGTCGCTTCATGAACGAGTCGAAGGGGTCGTAGAGGCGCGCCACGGCCGGCCGGAGCCCCGACTGATAGATGCGGCGGATCGCGTCGAGCCCGCTCGAGACGTCGGGGAAGACGAAGCCGGCGAAGATGCGCTCGCGCGCGGCGGGGGCGATGCGGAGCTCTGCCTCGGTGACCACGCCGAGGATCCCCTCCGAACCGATGACGAGCGGGAGGAGCGCGGCGTCCTCACCGTCGCGGTGGATGCGGTGGATGCGCCCGGTGCCGTCGACGAAATCGAGGCCGAGCACCATGTCCTCGATCTTGCCGTAACGTCCCGAGCACTGCCCCGCCGAGCGGCCGGCGATCCAGCCGCCGAGCGTCGAGCAGTAGATCGACGAAGGAAAGTGCCCGAGCGTGTAGCCGCGCGCGTCGAGCTCGTCCTCGAGGTGCTGGCCGAGGATGCCGGCCTCGACGCGGGCGCGGAGCATGGCCTCGTCCACGTAGCGGAGGCGGCGCAGGCGCTTGAGGTCGAGGACGATGGCGTCGGGCGTGGGGAGGATGCCGCCGCAGACGCCGCTGCCCGCGCCGAAGGGCACGATGGGGAGCCCGCGCTCGTAGGCGAAGCGGACGACGGAGGCGACCTCCTCGGTGCGCTCCGGCCAGACGACGACCGCCGGGGGCGCGATGGCGGCCTCGCCCGCGCGCGTGCGGATCTGTTGCCGCGGCCAGAGGTCGCGCGCGTAGGCCACGCGGTCCGCGTCGTCGCTCGAGACGCGGCCGCGCTGCATGGCGCGCATGAGGTCGCGTGTGAGCGAGTCCGTCCCAGGAGGCGCAGGGTTCAGCACGGCGAAGCCTTATCACGCCGAGACGTATGACGGGTAGTTGGGTGAGTCGGGCGCGGCGGGCCGTCGCTGCGGGTTGACTCGGAGGGGGTAGGATCTACATTAACCCGCGCCCCAGCGGAGGGGACTACCGTCATGAGCCGCATCCACGAGCCGAGGTTTCGACGGTATGCCGAAGCCGATGTCCCCACCGATTACGGGGTTTTTCGCTTCGTCGTATACCGCGAGGCCGATTCTCCCTTCGAGCACGTCGCCGTCGTGCACGGAGACGTCGAAGGAGCGAAGGACGTGCTCGTCCGTGTGCACAGTGAGTGCATGACGGGTGAGGTGTTCCACAGCCTGAAGTGTGATTGCCGGGAGCAGCTCGACCTCGCGCTCCGACGCATCGCCCAAGAAGAGGCGGGGATCGTCATCTACCTCCGCCAGGAGGGCCGCGGGATCGGCCTCGGCAACAAGATCCGGGCGTACGCGCTCCAGCAGGAGGGCTACGACACCGTCGACGCCAATCGCGCGCTCGGCTTCGAGGACGATCTCCGGAGCTATCACGTCGCGGCGTTCATGCTCCGCGACCTCGGGGTCGAGTCCGTGCGGGTGATGACGAACAACCCGGCGAAGCTCGAGGCGCTCCGCAGCGACGGAGTGGTCGTGAGCTCGCGCGTCGAGCACTTCGCGGGCTCACACTCGCACAACCGCGGCTACCTCGAGACCAAGCGCCGGCGCATGGGCCACCTCTACGAGCTCGACTCGGCGACGTTCGGGGCCCTCGCGTCCAACGACGCGGAGTGAGCCGCCTCAGGCGGTAAAGCCCGCCAGCGCCAGGAACTCGGTCCGGAAGGCGTCGGTCGCTTCGCCGGCGAAGGCCAGCGTGCGCGCCTCGGCGCCATGGGCCCTCGCCCCGCGTGCCGTGACGCAGGTGGGCTCGAGCGCGACGACACAGCCGGCCGCCTTGGCGCCGAGGAGGGCGACGAGGTCGTCGGCGAGCGTCTGCCCGAGGTCTTCTTGGAGCACGAGGCGGCGCGCGCGGCATTGGACGAGCCGCGCGAGCGCGCCGAGCCCTGCGACGCGGTCTCCCGGGAGGTAGCCGAGCGTCACCGTCCCGTGGGCCGGGAGCAGGTGGTGCGGGCAGACCGCGGTGGTCTCCACGTGCTTGAGCACGACGATGCCGGGCGCGCGCGTGGAGGTGTCGGAGGCGAGGATCTCGCGCGGATCCATCGCGTAGCCGGAGAGGAGCTCTTCGGCGAAGGCCTTGGCGACCCTCATGCCGGTGCCGACGAGCTCGGGGTCTCCCTCGGTGGGGAGGTCGAGCGCCCGGAGGAACGCTTCGATGGCCTCGGCGGCGGCGTCGAGATCGGCGGGCATCGCCTTAGCTAAGCCCGTGATCCGCGGGGTGTAAACCGAAAATCGCGGACGAGGACGAAACCGGCCGAGGGGGCGCCCGATGAATGGCCCGTGACCGCCGCGCTCGGCGGCAGAAGGAGAAGCCATGACCTCGATTCGTTCGCTCTCGTTCGACTCCGTTCGCGTCCACGAGTCCCGTCCGCGTCCCACGCCGCCCCCGGCGGGGCGGCAGTTCCGCGACGCGATGGCGCAAGCCGCGGGGCGCGTTCTCCAGGGCATCGAAGCCGCCTCCCCCCTCGTGCCGGGCGGCGCGCTCGTGGGCCTCGCGGCGCGGGGCGCGCGCAACGCCGTCACGGGGGGCGAGTCGGGGCTCGGCGCCGGCTCCTCGCTCTCGGGGGGACTCGGCGGCGCCTCCTCCAGCGTGGGGCTCTCGTCCGGCGCCAACGAGACGCTCGAGCTCCTCGCGCTCCAGCGTGAGATCGGCCTCGAGCAGCAGCGCTACAGCGCGCTCTCCAACGTCCTCAAGGCTCGCCACGAGACGGCACGATCCGTCATCCAGAACGTGCGATGAGAGGGCCGATTCAGCTTTGCCCCGCGTGGCGGTCCGCGCGCGTCGCTGCTAGGTTCGAGCGATGACCTCGTCCGTGAAGGGGCCCGGGGGGCCGGGCGGCATCGTCCAACCGCCGATCGACACGCCCGATCGCGCCCAGGGCAGCACGAAGTCTTCCTTCCGCGAGGCGCTGTCCGAAGCACGCGCCTCCGCCGCCGGCGCCGCCGCGCCGATGGATCCCGTCGCCCGCGCGCTCGCCGACGGGACGATCGATCCGGCGGGCGCCGTGAACGCCCTCGTCGAGCGGGCGATCGAGAATGGTCGAGCCCAGGGCCTCACGCCGGCCGGCATCGAGGCGCTGCGGGCGCATCTCCTCACGGCGCTCGAGAACGACCCCGCCCTGGCGGCGCTCGTCCGCGACCTGGAGAGCTCCAAGGCTTGAGGCGTCTCGCTTGGCTCACGGTCGTCGCGCTGGTCGTCTCGGCGTGTGAGGAGCCGCCTCCTCGGCCGAGGACGCCTCCGCCCGAGTTCGCGGAGGAGGTGCCCGCCCCGGTCTACCTGCCCGAGCTCGCGGCCGAGTCCGATCGCCTCGACTACCCCGTCCGCCCCGCCGTCGTCCTCGACACGGCCTACGACTCGAGCGAGCTCGTCGTCGCGCAACGCTTCGTCTATCGGCACCGCCTGCGCATCCCGGCCGGGCTCGGGCCGGGCATCCCGGGTTACGCGCAGGTGCCCAAGGAGCTCCGCATCGACGTCACGCCGGAGCGACTGCGGGTGACCTTCCTCGGGCCGGACTGGCCGGTGCCCGACGGATCCGAGGTGCGGATGCGCGTCGATCGGCCGGGCGCCTACGTCTTCGACGGCCAGGGCGGGCGCTCGCTCGGCACGGCGCAGCTCGCGGCGTGGTACGAGGGCTCGGCCGTGCCACCCACGCCGGGTCTCGGTCTCCGCATGGAGGAGGCGCCCGAGCTCGCGCCCTACATGCCGCTCTTCTGCCGCTTCCTCGCGGAGTGGGCCCGAGCCTCGTACGAGGCGATCCAACGGCGCTGCGAGGCCGGCTCGCCGCGTTTCTTCCGTATCGGGCACGGCCCGGCCGAGCGCACGGCGCACGTGCCGATCCGCCTCCCCAAGCGGCGTCTGCGCGCCGATCACCTCGATCCGCCGCCCGCGTCGATCGCCTCGCCGCCGTCGCGCGTGCTCCTCGATCGCGCCACGCTCGAGCGCATCGCGCCGCGGACGCCGGGTGAGTGGTCGCCGCCCGAGGACTCCGACGAGGGGCCGACACTCCGGGTCGAGAACGCGGCTTCGGGGCGCTCGATCCTCATCCTCGAGGGCACCCAGGTGGCCATCCTCGAGGAGGGCGCAAAGCTCGTGCTCGAGGGGCTGCGCCCCGGCACCTATCGCGTGGGCGTGCTCCGCCCCTTCGGACACCGGCGGAAGGGGCCGGCGCTCGTGTCGGTGCCCGGCGAGCTCGTCATCGAGTAGCGCCGCTCAGTGGAGCAGCGTGTCGCGGTCCCGGCGGAAGCGCGCGTAGGCCTCGGCGTCGAACTTGCGCCGCGGCGTGTGCTGCATCTCGAGCGTGGCGAGCGTGTGAACCGCCTGCTCGATGGCCTCGTAGCGCACGCCGAAGCGGTAGTAGTCGTCTTCGCGCGTATCGCCGAAGAGCTCGAGCGCGGCGCGGACGCGCTCGCGATCGCTCGGCCGGAGATCGAAGTGGGCGCCCGAGCCCTCGACCTCCTCGCGTGCGATCGCCTCGAGCGCGATGCCGACGGGGCTGAACGAGAGGAAGACGTCCTCGAACTCGAGGCGGAACTCGTGGGGGTCGCCGCTCCCGAGGTGCCATCGCGCCGGGCCGAGCGTCCTCCGGACCACCTCGCCGAAATAGGCCCCCGACATGGCGGCGACGAGCTCCTGGACGTCGCTCGCCGCGTCCTTCACCTCGCCGAGGTAGTGGTCGAGGATGGGGAGGGTGTCCTGGGTGTAGTCGAGCTGCACGCCGGTGACGCGCTCGACGGCGAGGATGCACCCCGCGGCGAGCTCGGCGATCTCGCGCTCCGCTTCGTTCATGGCCGAACTATGGCACGCGAGACGCGGCTCGGCTTCAGCGATGCACGCGGCCGATGCGGACGGGCGCCTCGACGAGGGCCGGATAGCGCACACCGAACCAACCGTAGGAGATCGGCTTGCCCCACTCGTCGGCGCCGATGAGGATCGTGCCGCGACCGAAACCGCCGCCCGAGCCGGGCTCGCGGGTGTCGTCTTGGTGGGGGACGGAGGTCGAGTCGGCGATGCGCACGGAGTAGACGTTCCCGAGGATGGGGACGCGCTTCGGCGCGCGGAGGATGAAGCCGGTGTGTCCGGTGAGCTCGTCGGAGGGGAAGTGGCGCGGGCGCGTCCACGCGAAGATGTCGCCGGCCTGGGCGTCGGCGACGTGGGCGATGCGCTGCCAACCACCCCGCGTGCCCTGCGTCGGCGCGCGCTCGATGGCCTCGACGTAGTCGCGCGCCGTGGGGCGAGGCGCGTAGGTGTACTTGCGCGAGATCGGCGCCTCTTGCTCGAGCACCCAGGTCACGAGCCCCGAGCAATCGAACTGATAGAGCCCGCGGCGAGGGTCTACCACCGTCCGGTGCTGGTACTTGGTCTGGACGACCGTCTGCTCGATGGAGCGGATGCGCTCCAAGATGCGCTCCGCGGCCTGGGTCGCAGGCGCAGGGCCTTCGAGGCCGAGGCTCGACATCGAGGCGCGGAGGAGCCCGTTCCACGAGAGCCCGAAGCCGAGGAGCCCGGCGAGCACGAGGATGGCCGGTCGGATCATGCAGCGCATTGTCGGCCGAATGCGCGCGCAGGAGAAAAAATCGGCAGACCCGCGTACACCGACTGAGGGGATGGGCCCTCTGGGGCCCCTTCGGGGGAGGCGGATGCAAGAGCGGCGAAGGCGGGAACGCGGCGGCGAGACGGAAGGCTATGCAGGGCTCCTCGGGCGGACGCGGAGGGCCCCGGTGCTCGTCACCGAAGACGACGGGAGCGCCGAGGTGCGGTGGGTCTACCGGGGCGTGAACGCGGCGACCGATCCCGCCCTCGCGGAGCTCGCCCGACGGGGCGAGCTCTTCCGCATCGACCGCGCGCAGGGGCTCTTGCTGAGCTTCGTCTATCACGACCCCGCCAAGCGGAAGTTCGCGCTCGTGCTCCCCGAGGGGCTGCGTCACCGCGCGCTCGAGGAACGAGCTGCGCTCATCGAGTCCCTCGCGGAGGAGCCCGAGCACCCCATCCCCGCCTACGTCGCCGAGGCGCAGGTGGTGATCGGGCTCGAGGCGCTCGAGCGCTACCTCTCCGATACGCCGGAGGCGCCGGAGTCGACGCGCGTGCCGCGCGGCGCGCACGCGCCGATCGAGGCGCTGCCGATCGCGGAGGTCGCGCGGAAGATGGAGCCCGCGGCCGAGGACCCCTTCGAGTCGATGGACGAGCTCTCGCCCGTCGCGATCGAGACGATGCTGAGGGAGCTGGTCGATCGGGGAGAGTCCGGTGTGCCCGGGCTCGTCGCGGCGCTCCAGTCGGAGTCGTCGGTCGTCCGGCTCGCCGCCGCGATCGGGCTCTCCCGTCGTCCGAGCGCGGAGGCCGCGGTGCGGCTCGTCGACGCGCTCCTCGAGGAGCCGACGGGCATCGCACGTCACATGGCGAGGCTCGTCGCAGCGCTCGGGCCGTTCGGGCTCGCCGCGGCGAAGGCGGCCGCGGAGGAGACGCGTGAGCCCAGCGAGGCGCTCGTGCTCGTCTTCGGCCACCTGGCGGAGGCGGGCTACGATCTCGAGGTCGAGAACCTCACGCGTGATGAGAACCCGGTGCTCGCCGAGATCGCGCGGCGTGGGCTCGACGCGATCATCGACGCGCGCGACGCGGTGGCGTTGATGTCGAGCCCGCCCTCCGCGCAGCGCGATCCGATCGATCGCTTGGCGGCGCGCTTCGAGGCCGCGCTCGAGCACTGAGCCCCTACGAACGAGGGGATTTACTTTGCAGTCGGGCCGCCTTACAACCCCGATGCAATCGCGATGCGCATCGGGATCTTCAGCGACGTCCACGCCAACATCGAGGCGATGAGCGCTGTCGTCGAGGCCTACAGGGGGCTCTCGATCGATCGGTATTACTGCCTCGGCGACGTCGTCGGCTACGGCGCGAGCCCCAACGAATGCGCCGATCTCGTGCGGTCCCTCGCGTCGGTGACGATCCTCGGCAACCATGACGCGGCCGTCGTGGGCCGCATGGACTACAGCTACTACTACGAAGCCGCGCGGCACGCGCTCGATCTGCACGCGCGCTCGCTCACCGACGAGAACCTCGCGTGGCTCTCGGCGCTCCCCTATCGCCACGATCTCGACGAGGTGGGCGTCGCGCTCTGCCACGGATCGCCGGTGCGGCTCGAGGAGTTCGAGTACATCTTCGCGCCCGAGCAGGCCGAGGAGTGCCTCTCGATCTACGACGACCTCGCGCCGCTCACGCTCATCGGGCACTCGCACCTCTGCAAGGTCTTCGCCCTCGGGCGCGATTGGGTCGAGGAGCTGCCCGCCCAGGACTTCACCCTGGAGGAGGGCGTGAAGTACATCGTCTCGGTGGGCTCGGTCGGGCAGCCGCGCGACTACGACAACCGCGCGAGCTTCACGGTCTACGACGCCGAGGCGCGCCGCTTCGAGTTCCACCGCGTCGAGTACGACATCGAGGCGGCAGCTTCGAAGATCTTCGCGTCGTCGCTCGAGCGCAACTTCGGGCACCGGCTCTTCATCGGCGTCTGAGGCTCAGAGGTAGGCGACGAGCCCGTCGTGGGGCGGCGCGCCTTCCCACGGGGCGTCGATCGGCGGGCGCTGCATCGCGCCGAGCTTCGATATGCGCGGGACGGAGCCGGGCGGGAGCGCGAGGGCCTGGGGTTCGATGCCGCCGACACCCACGGCCTTGAGGTGCGCCCCGAAGGACGAGGCGATGCGCACGAATTCGGCGCGATCGGCGACGGTGGTGATGGAGACGTTGCGGTAGCCGGGGCTCAGGCGGGGGCGGCCCGCGCCTTCGACCGAGACCGCGAAGTCGAGGCCTTCGAAGAGATCTCCCCGGGCCTGTGCCACGCCGCGCCATTGCACCTGCGCGGCGCCGACCTCGACGGGGAGGCTGCCCCTCGGCCGCCGGAAGGAGGCGCCGGAGAGCGCCTTGCGGAGACGCTCGGCGAACGCGTGCGCATCGCCCGTGGTGAGGAGCGCGTGCGGCGAGAGGCAGCCGCGTTGGTCGTAGGCGATCACGTCCTCGGCGAAGGCCTCGGCGTCGGCGTCGGTGCCCTCGCCCTCGATGTAGGCGAGGCCGAGCCCGTGCCCGTGTGGTA